>JABFSM010000267.1 GCA_013140635.1 Gemmatimonadales bacterium | reverse complement strand
GCCTATCGGTGGGCACGAGGAGCACGCCGCCGGAGGCGAGCTCATGCGCCTCCATCGTCTGGTACCGCGGCTGCACGGTGGTCATTGGCTAGCGCCGGACCTTCGCGGCCTTCCGCTGCCGCGCCTTCGGTGCCCGCTTCGCCAGGTCCCGGAGCTGCTCGAGGACCCGGGTGTGGCCGTCGCGGAGCGCGGTCCCCTTCCACTTCTTTGAGCTCCGCTGATTGCCCGCGGCCACGCTGTAGCCCATGCTCTGCGCGGCCGCCTTCACCAGCTTGAGCACCTTGGTCAGTTGCGGCTCCCGGAACCCGTGCAACTTGAGCGCATCGCGATACCGCGTGAGCAGCTGGTGGAACGCACTCGGCTTCGGCATTAGTCCCATCCTTCCGGTCGGAGAACGTTGGACGGCGCGTGATAGAAGTGCGGTTTGAGGAACGGGTCGCTGAACGCCGGGGCGAGCTGGAACATCTCCTCCGGATGTTCCCGGGCGTGGTCGAGGAATGCTTCGACGTACTGCCGGAGCTGCTGCGAGGCGAGCCGCTGGCGGTTGTGGTTCTCGGTCGGGATCGCGTAGCTCTCCCCCTGACGGCCCGCGGCCTGCCCGATTTGCGCGCCAAACTCCTCGACCGCGCGCCAGGCATCGCCCCGGGCATGAAGCCCGTCGACGTTCGACGTGAACACGAACACCACGCCCGAGATCACGAGGCGGCCTCGCGCGGGAACCGGGCGTTGAGTCTGGTGAGCAGCCGTTCGTATTCGAGACGGTTGCCGCTCCGGAGTGCTGTCTGCAGTTCGGCGGTCAGCCGCTCCGCCGCTTCGTCTCTTTTTTCCACCCGATCAGACTGATCCCCTCTTTTTTCGCCCCCCTCTTCTCTCTCTTCGTTCGTCTTCCCTCGACCTAACTCCAAGAGATTGAAGAAGGTTTGATCGGTACTGACGAGAGAAGAGATGGAAGAGAAGGAAGAGGGCGCGAGCGGACCTTCGGCCCGAATGACCCGCGATACCCGGGAAGCTCCCCGGGAATCCGGGGGAGGCGCGGTGCCGATATCCCGGGAATGTTCCCGGGAATCCCCCGGCTGGTTTCCCGGGGAAGCTCCCGGCAATGTCGCGCGGATGGCGTCGGCTCGCTGTTGGAGCCAGGCGTCAAATTGTGCGACACAGTCCCGCGTCTCTTCCGGCGTGAGGCGGTCTCGATGGGGCAACGGCACCGCGGTCGGGAACCGACACTTCCACCCGGCCCCCTTGGTGGCACCGGTCCGCTCCAGGAGGCCGAGCCGGGCGAGGATGCGGCGATGATCTTCCACCGTCTCGGCGGACGCGCCGACCAGGTGCCGCATGCGCTCGGCCGAGAGCGTGCACCCCTTCTCCCCCTGATCCCAGGGCCAGATGGCATGCCACGTCGCCCACAGCGTCTTCGGGAGCAGGAAGGAGCCCTGTAGCACCCGATCGGCTGACTGCCCGGGCTTCGTCGCCTCGGCCATCAGTCGTGACTCGCCGCGACCGCGGCGTCGACGCGGGCCTGACGGTTCGCGTCCCGCTCCGCCTTCGCGACCGCGCACCGGATGATGTGCGCTACGCCATAGCCCGGGCGGAGCGTCGTGGGCGGCAGGCAGCCGGCGCCCGAGGGATCCACGAGGAGCCAGGCGCTGAGCCGGGTCTTGATCCAGTACAACCCGCTCGCCCCGCACTTCTTGCAGCGGGCCAGCGACGTGCCATTCGGGATCTCCCAGAGCTGCGGGCGCTCGCCGGGTTTCGTCATGCCGTGCCCTCCGATGACCCGAGCCCCAGCGTCAACTGCGTCGCCGCCACGACTTTGCTAAAGTCCTCCAGGTCCGGAAGCCAGAACCCATAGCGCCGGACGATCGAGCCGAATTCCTCGATATCATGGGAGACCAGGGTCGCCCTGTCCTTCTCGCTGTCGACCACGCAGTGGGTCAGCTCGTGATCCACCAACGCCACCCGTTGGACCGGGGTGAGCGTCCGCCACGCCGTCCAGTTGAAGACGAGGAGGAAGTGCGCCTTGCTGAAATACCGGATCTTGCCCGCGGCGACACTCGCCTGACCCAGGACCGTGCGGTCGCGCCGACGCATCGCCTCGCGCCAGAGGACCCGGATCACCCGGCCCTTGAGCAATGGATGGAAGGCGTCGACGAGGATGCGGACGAGCTCCGCCGGCACCACCGCCCGCGCGTAGTCCTCGCCATCCTCCCAGCTCGCCGGATCGCCAGGCAGGCTGAATGCCTCAAGGAGCTGACCACGAAACCCGGTCAGCTCGGAGGGGAGTTTGGCGAGCTCGTCGGCGATGCCGGCCATGGTCGGTGCTTACTCGGCCGGGAGCACTGCGCGAACCGCACAGTCCTTCGCTTCCAACAGCTTCCGTAAGGCGACGGTGGTCTCCGGGTTCTCAGGCGCGCGCTCGGCGACCTGTTGTGCGAGCACCCCGAACGGCGCGGAGATTTCCTGCAGGTGCGGCGGCAGGTGGCCGAAGGCGAAGAACCGCAGGAGGCCACGGGTCGAGGGATGCATACAGTTGTCCTGGTGAAGGTTGATCCAAGCGGTGGGCGGGACTCGAACCCGCGACCTCGGCCGTGGCATGGCCGCGCTCTACCGACTGAGCTACCCCCGCGTACCTCGCCGCCGGCGCTCCCCGGCGACGAGGGCCCTGCACCCGCTCAGCGCTTCTTCGCTTTCTTCTTGGCCTTCGCGCGATCGACGTCGCCAGCGCGCTTGCCAGTCTTCTTGATCGTCACGCTGCCGGTAGCCGCCTTACCCTTCTTCGCGCCCTTCGCCGGACGCTGTGCAGGCGCCCGTGGGGCAGCTTTCTTCTCGGCGGCTTGCGTCGCCGCTATGTCCTTGCGGTACTTCTTGTCCTGCTCCTCCATGTACTTGTCGTGCGCCGCCTGGGTTGGGCCTCCATCCCGCGCCACCCACACGCGCAGCGCGAGGAACGCCCGGGCTGCGGCACCGTTGCTAAAGGAGTCGGAGGTTGAGGCTCCCCATTTGCCAGGAAGCCCCTCGACGAGCAGTGGGTCGAGACGCTCCTCCAGGTCTTGGTCCAAGCCCTCGCGATAGCCCGCATGCTTGCCGACGGCGCTCCAGTTGCCCAGGTAGAAATCCGCCCCCGCCAGATTCCACGCGATCTCGTCGGACAGCTTGACCTCGGTGATCAGGCGCTTGACGGCGGGCAACGCGACCGTCGAGACGAAGTCGGTGCACCAGTCCGTCAGCCACGCCTCCCGGACCTCCGGCGTCGGTGCGAATGGATCGACCTTTGGCGGCTTAGTCGCAGCAGAGGCCTTGCTGGCCGTATCACGAGCCGCGCTCTCCCCCGTGGCCCGCGCGGCCTCACGCTGGAGCCGGGCCCTCACCTGCGGGCCGTAATGGACCTCGCACCGATCCCGGCTCACGCAGACAAGGAACGCCTCCCCGCGCCCGCGGCCGGCCGCCACGATCCCGACCACCGACCGCTCACACTCTTTTGAGCCCTTGAGGCCATCGGCCCGTTTCCACGATTCCTTGCCGAACGTCCGCTCGCCGCGCCGATCCTTGGCATCATCCGCGACGCGGTGGTCGTAGGTGATAAAGACGTGCCGCCGCTTCTCGGCCTCCGCGTCGGCCAGGAGCTTCGCCGTCTCTGGGAACAGGGTCGAGACATCTTCTTTCGTGGGGTCGAAGCGCACGTGCCGCTTGAGCCAGGTCTCGAACTCCCGGACGCTCACCGCTTTGAGCTTCGCCGGGCCCGTCTCGAGCGCGAGCTCCCCGTCGCTGCGGTCCTCCTGGAACAGGCCACCCGACCCGAACTGATTGCGCGGGTTGGCGATCGCCCGCTTCTGTTCCGCGGGCGCAATGCGGGCGAGCAGGATGGCATGGCCCGGCTCGAACGCCTTCTGGAGGAGCAGCTCCTTGGCCTCGGGGATCAGCTGGAGGAGCTTGATGCGGTCGTAGACGTACTTGATCGATTTGCCCACGCGCGCGGCGATGCCGGGGATCTTCAAGCCGCAGACCTTCATCAGCGTGACGAAGCCCTCGGCCTCCTCGAGCGCGTTCAGATCATCGCGCTGGAGGTTCGAGACGTTGAGCGCCTCGACGAACTCCGGGTCGTCCATCTCCCGCACTTCGGTCTTGAGGAGGGTGAGGCCCGCGAGCTTCGCCGCGCGGTAGCGGCGGTGGCCGGCCGCGAGCTCGTACCCACCCCCCTTCTTGCGAGGACGCGCGAGCGC
>JABFSM010000050.1 GCA_013140635.1 Gemmatimonadales bacterium | reverse complement strand
CGGTGCTCCAGGAGCCGCGAGCTCCACAACCCCCGACCGTCCCACTCGAGGTTGAGAAAGGTCTCGTCGGCGAGCGCCGCCATGACGTACTGGGCGTCCTTGTAGAGCTTGGCCGCCGGCTCGCCGGCCAGACGGGCGCAATCGAGCGCCTGCTGTTCCAGGAGGCCGAGGAGCCGTTGCTCGACGAGGTTCGCGGCCTCCTCACCGGGCCGTTCCCCCGCCGCGACCGCCACCGGAGCACCCGCGGAACGGACTCGTCGTTTGAGGCGGATCACTTCCGCGTAGAACTCGCGGAACCGCGGCAAAATGAAGGCGTCGCGGTTCTCTCCCCAGAGCAGAGATCTCGGGAGGCCGGCGGCGGGCGATCGCTCAATCGCCAGCATCGCTCGCCGGGTTGGGAAGGTAGAGCACCACTTCGACCGGCATCGGGGCATCGCGCCGATCGGGTGAAGGCGCAATCCGCAACACGTCGGTGGCGGCGAGCAGATCCGACTCGACGCCGATCCGGTAAAGCGCTTCGCCCTGGCGCGGGGTGAGATGGAGGCTCCGCACCTCCTCGATCCGGGTCCGCCGCAGGCCGAGGGTCCGATTGTGGTGGATGGCCAGAATCGCCTGCTCCGATCCGATCAGGCTCGCCTCCATCCACGCCGCCGCCTCGGCGTCGTTGCGCGCGACGGTGACGCCGACGATCAACTCGTCTCGAAGCCACGCCGGCTCCAGCGGGAGACGGAAGCCGCCCGCGTCGAGATGAAAGGCGATCGGCTGGTATAGCTCCGCAATGGCGTCGAGCGCGCGCCGGATGTAGCGGCCGGCGAATGCGAATGAGCTCCAAGGATCGTTAGGACGGTAGGGCGGGAGCACCGGCGGCACCAGCCCCGGCGTGGCTCCGGCCAACTGGCCGACGACGGCGGACAAGGCGAGGTAGACGGCGGCGGGATGGGCCCGGCCACCCTGGACCAGGATCTCGAGCGGAGGCAGTGCCCCGATCAGGCTCCGGACCTGCAGTTGGGTCTCGATCAACTCGGGGCGGCGCGCCGTGCGGGCCCCCGCCTGGACCCGGTCCGCCAGCAGGGCGGCCTTCTCGCGAAGCCGCCGCGCCAGGTCCTGACAGAGGCGGCCGAGCTCCGATCCGGGCGCCACCGTGAGGCCCGGTGGAACGAAGGTCACCTCCTCGAGCGGAGCCTCGGCCCCGTGGCCGAGGCGGTACGCCTCCCCCTGATACGCAACCCGCGCCAGCGGCAGGGTGACGTAGCCGGGGTGCTCGTCGAAGAGGAGCGTCAGGCGCGGGCGCAGGCGTCCCACCGCCACCGGAGAATTGCCGGTATTGCTGTCGGCAACCTGACGGCCGTGGACCGAATCGAATCGGGCGAGCTCGCCGCCGACCTGGTCTCCGGTCCGGCGCCGCGGCAGGCCGAGGTAGACCGTCACCGGCACCCGCGCCGTCGGGCCGAGGCGCGGCCCGAGCGCCAGCTCGAGGACCCCATGGTCGGGGCCATGACGCACCGCGAGACCATCCGGCATGACCGCATCGAGGACCTGTACCCGAAAGGTTCCATGCACGAGATGGACGGGATCGACCTCCAGGCGCTCGATGCCCCAGGGAAAGGGCGCCGCGGCGGCGAGGTGGTAGCCGAGCAGCATCTCGGCCCGGAGCGCCGCTTCCTGAAAGTGCTGCGGGGCGAGCGGCATTCCCTCCGCCCATTGGACGGCCTCCGGAATCTCCGGGAGCGAAATCATCGGGCGTTCTCCAGAATCGCTTGGCATCGGCGGCTAGCGCGGCGCGGGGGCGTCGGCCACCGACAGCCCCTCCGTCTCGAGGGTGACCAACGCATGGCGCCGGCGGTCGAGCCGGGACCGGTGTAGGCCGGGCGCGGCGAAATCGGCGAAGAGGAGGAGCCCGCGCCCATGGCGCCGGCTCCAGGGCAAGCGGCCCAGGTGCTCGCGCTGGCCCGGCACCAGTTCCCAGCTTCGGCGGGCCACCAATCCGGGATAGTCTCGTTCGAGCTGGTCGCGGCGGCCGAACCAATCGCGCGCCGACCACTCGAGCACCTTGGCGAGGAGCGCGGCGTCCCGGACCAGCACCAAGTCCACCCGGATCGGCGCGTCGCCGTTGACGGCGGGCGCGGCGACGAGGTCAAGGCGCGCGGTGGTGATCGGCGAGCCGCGCCCGAAGAGGCAGCCGGACAAGAGGAGCGGCAGCGCGGCGGCGCGGACCGCGCCTAATGGCGATAGCAGACGGGACATGGACGCTTTCCTTCGCCGATCGCGATCGGCACGGTTCCGATCGAAAGCCACCCGGTCGCTACGCGGAGCGCCCCGGGCGGTTGTTGGAAATGCTCTTCCTCCCAGCGCAACCGGTCCATGTTGGCGAGGTCCCCGCGGGCATCACGGTGAAACTGAGCCGGAATCAGCCGGCAGGCCTGGTTGTTGTGATAGTAGAAGCCGGATTGGTGAAACCAGACCATACCGCCGCCTACCGGCACCGCAGCGGTATGTGTGCCGAGGTAGTCGTGCGGATTGCAGGCCAGTACCGCCACTTCTTCGCCACCCTGGTAGCAGCCGACCAGCCGCTGCACCAGCTGCACGAAGGCCTGGTTCTCATCCTGCCATCGCGCGATCTGCTCGCCGGGACAACGGGCCTGGAGCCAGTGAATGAACAGCGTCACCTCCCGCCTGGGCACGAGATGCCGATCGTGCAGCCCGACGAGATGCTCTTCCCATTGCGGATAGCGCTGGTCGGTCATCTGCCGGCGCGCGCTCATATTGCCGGGACCGGTGCCGTAGGTGGCCTGGGGGTATTTCCCGCCGTAGTACGTAGGAGCCGGGGGGTCCGCATGCTCGTACGGCTTGTCCCATTGCAACGGCTCGCCTTCGAGCTCAGCCATGAACGCCCGGCGCAGCGTGAACGGCTTCTGCTGGCGGCCGTAGCACCGCCGGTTCGCGATCAGGTCCAGCAACATGACACTCGATGCCAGCGAGGACTCCGAGCGCGATGCTTCCACCCCGAACAGGAGTGCGACCATGCCCGCCAGGAACCGGCGCTCCGGCAGGCTGCATCCGGTGGGTATGCCCATCATCATCCGCAGGAGCGCGCGGGCCGCGTCGGCATCACGGTCGCGGAACAACGCGAGGAATCCCGCGGCGATCTGGATGTAGCTCAGGTCCAGGTTCGCATCCTCGCCGTAGTGGTCGGGGAAGTGGACCCGCTCGGAGCCTACGGCGGCGCCGGTAAGGATCTGGACGTCGACCGCCTCGGTCGGGTGCCCCACGGCAAGGATACAAGGCATCAGATGCTGGGCATGCCTGCCCCGGCACGGTGTCGCCAGCCCCCCCGCGATCCAGAGCCAATGCCCTGGCGCGGTCATGTGAATCCGCCGCTGGCCGTTCGCGTCGCTCCACCCCGGCGCGACCACCAGGTCGCCGCCCAGAACGTGTTCCACCGCAAGGTCGATACAGCGGAGGAGCGTGGTGGGGCCGATCCGCTTCCGTCCCCCGGCGATCAGCAGGTACAGCTTGATGGCCTGCAGGACCGGGGCAGCGGAGCGGCCGGCGCACCGCGGGCCCCGCGGCAGGATCACGCGATCGCCGCGCAGCACGGCGTGCGCCGCGCGCTCGGCCTCGGCCTCGAGGACCGGATCGTCAACCAAGGCCAGCGCCGCGCCGCAGTCCGGGACTCGGCCGGCGCGCTGCTGCAGGACGTGGGTGAGCTCGTGCGCAAGGAGGTGCAACACGCCGGCGGGGTCCAACGCCGCGACGGCGGGCCCGAGGTGGATCGTGTCGCCGCAGGCGAATGCGGCGGCCCCGAGGTCGCCGGGAAGGCCGCTCCAGGCGAGCCGGACCGCGCCGAAGTCGGCGGCAAAGGCGCGCTCCATCCGCCGCCGAATCCGATTCGGGAGGGGGACGCCGGACAGGCCGAGGCGAGCCCTCCATGCGGGAGGGAGGCCAGCGTGGCTGCGTTCGATGTAACGGTGGATCATCGAAACCCCGGATCATGCCCAGACGGTCGGCCGCGGCACGGCTGCGGCGAGGGGGCCGCTCTGTTGGCCCCCTCGCGGATGTAGCGCCGATTATACGAATTGGAAAGGGTGCGTCGTTTCAGTGCACAACGCACTGTGGAAAACCACAGTCTCGTTATGCCTGACGGCTATAACGCGGCTTTCCGGGAATAACGACCGGCCGCGGAGGCGCGAAAAGAGGCGCCGGTCCCGGCGGGGCGCCGTATTGGCC
>JABFSM010000334.1 GCA_013140635.1 Gemmatimonadales bacterium | reverse complement strand
TGTAGTTGCCTCGGCCGCTGGCGAGCGTCGCGACCGCGCCCGACTCGAGGGTCCGCACGAAGGCGCCGTCCTTGGTCGAATCGCGGGAGACGTCGGTGTACGCAAGCAGCTTGGCCCCGTCGTCGAACGCATAGCCCAGGACATCGGTCAGCCGCTCCTCGGCCCCGGTGCCCAGGTTCCGGAGCACCAGGGGCGAGCCATAGGTCCGCCGGGGGGCGGCGCCACCGGGGCGCGCTCCCCCGCGCGATGCGGAATCGGCCCCGGCCGCCGCCGAATCGGGCTCCGGCACGTAGGCAAGCCAAGCGCCGCTCTCCCGCGGAAGCCGGAAGGAGCGGACGCCGGGAATCGTTGTGACCTTTCCGTCCCGGAGGTCCATGATCGCGAGGGTGAGCCGGTTGGCCGCCGCGGTGCCCCGCGCGGCGCGCGGCCCGCGATTGGCGACCAAGATCCGCTCCGCTTCCGCCTGCGGCGGCTGCGTGGTGACGATCACGAAGCGGCTATCGGCCGTGATCTGCGCCGGCGAGGCCTGCGGCCCCGTCGGGTCTCCCTCGCCGGTCCCTCCAGCCGGCCCCCGCAATCCACCGGGGACGTTGTTGGCCCGCCCGAGGTAGCCGCGCGGGACCCGATACTCGGTCGTCCCCGACGTCGCCCGGACCACCAATTCGCCGTCGCCCGACAGCGGAACCAGGGTGTAGACCGCCCATTTCCCATCCCGGGAGAGCGCCGCCCCGGCGATCGAACGCCAGCGGTCCCAATCGGCCTGGGTGAGTGGCTTTTTCTGAGCTTCCGTCGTCGACGAAAGAACAGGAAGTAAGAGGATGACGAGCGCCGAGAGGGAACGCGAGCGGAAGTCGCGCATGGGGGGAATCCTGGGGAAAAGGGAAAGGCCGGGCGTCTAAATCTACGCCGGGGCGGGGCTCCGTGTTGATGCCTCGCTACTCGCTACTGGCTGTTCGCTTAAGGCACCAGGCGAATAGCCAATAGCGGATAGCGAACAGGGCCAGCGGCCCTAAGGCGCCACCTCACCCCAATTGACCGCAACCCCGTTCCCATGTTATAGTTAGGGGCTATGGCTCTGCCGAACGAGACGATGGCCCGCAGCCCCATGCTCCTGCTCAGCGGGACGGCCAATCGGCCCCTCGCGGAGGAGGTGGCGGGGGAACTTGAGTCGTCCCTCTGCAAGGCGACCATTCGGCGGTTTGCCGACGGCGAGATCTTCGTCAAGATCGACGAGAACGTGCGCGGCCGCGATGTCTACATCATCCAGCCGACCAATCCGCCGGCGGAAAACTTGATGGAGCTGTTGCTGTTGATGGATGCGGCCCGGCGCGCCAGCGCGGCGCGAATCACGGCGGTCATCCCGTACTTTGGGTATGCACGGCAGGACCGGAAGGACCAGCCGCGAGTCGCCATCAGCGCCAAACTGATGGCCAATATCATCTCGCAGGCGGGGGCCGACCGTGTCCTGGCCATCGACTTTCACCAGCACCAGTTGCAGGGCTTCTTCGATCTGCCGGTAGATCACCTCTATTCGGCGCCGGTGTTCACGAACCATTACCGGCTAAAGGGGCTCAAGAATCTGGCGGTGGTGGCGTCGGACGTTGGCGGCGCCAAGATGGCGCGGGGGTTCGCGAAGCGGCTCGATGCCACCTTCGCGATTATCGACAAGCGCCGTACCGCGGCCAACGTGGCGGAAGCGGTCAATGTCGTCGGCGATGTCGAAGGCCGGGACTGCATCATTCCGGACGACATGATCGATACCGGCGGCACCATGGCGGAGGCGGCGTTCGCGCTCAAGCGGCTCGGCGCCCAGGACATTTACATCTGCGCCACCCACGCGCTCCTGTCGGGGCCGGCGGTGGAGCGGTTGACGCAGGCGCCGGTGACCGAGGTGGCGGTGACCAACACCATTCTCCTCCCCCCGGAAAAGCAGTTCAGCAAACTCAAGGTGTTGTCCATTGCCGGACTCCTCGCGAAGGCAATCGGGTACACCCACAGCGACCAGTCAGTCAGCGCGTTGTTCGATTGACGGAAGGAACTCGACCGATGGCACAGCAGGCAACGATTCAGGCAGCCCCCCGGAAGGACACCGGCAAAGGCGTGGCGCGATCCCTCCGCCGCGCGGGACAGATCCCCGCCGTCATCTACGGCCGGGGCCGCGATCCGGAAGCGCTCGCGGTCAACAACACGGAGTTGACCCGCCTCCTGGCCGGGATCTCCGCCGCCACGACGCTAGTGGACGTGGCGGTCGAAGGGCGCGCACCGGTCAAGGCGCTCATCCGCGAAATCCAGCGCAACCCGGTCCGGCCCGCCGACATCATCCATCTCGACCTCTACGAGGTCCACGCCAACGAGAAGATCACCGTGCGCGTGCCGGTCAAGCTCGTCGGGGTGCCTGACGGGGTCCGGAACTTCGGCGGCGTGCTCGACCACATCATGCATGAGCTCGAGATCAAGGTCTTCCCGGCCGACATCCCCAGCCATATCGACGTGGACGTGACCGCGCTGAACATCGGCCAGTCGATCCACATCCGCGAGCTGACCTTCGACAAGTTCGAGGTCATGAACGACGGCGGCCAGACGATCGCCACGATCGTGGCGCCGCGGGCCGAGGAAGTGGCGGCCCCCGTGGCCGATGCGGCCGCCGCCACGACGGAACCGGAACTCATCCGGAAGCCGAAGGCGGAGGACGAAGAGGGCGAAGGCGAAAGCAAGGGCAAGGAGTAGCCGCTGCGGATCGTTCTGGGCCTCGGCAACCCTGGCTCCGAATACGAGGACACGCGTCACAACGCGGGGTTCCTTCTGGCGGACCGGTTGGCCACGCGATGGGGCTTGGGCCCGTTCAAGCGGAATGGATCGGCCCGGGTGGCGTCAGGGCACCATCAGGGGCAGGCGGTGGCGGTCGTGAAGCCCCAGACCTACATGAACCGGAGCGGGTCGGTACTGGCCCCGTTCCGGTCGGACGAGTCTTTCGATCCCAGCCGGGATCTGCTGGTATTGGTGGACGATGTGGCGCTCGACGTAGGCACCTTTCGGCTTCGGGGGGCCGGGAGCGCCGGCGGCCATAACGGGCTCAAGAGCATCGAAGGCTCGCTGCGGCGGCAGGACTATGCCCGGCTCAGAATCGGTATCGGGCCGCGGCCCCTCGAAGTGGACGACCTCGCCGACTTCGTGCTGGATCGCTTGCTCCCGGCCGAACGACAGTCGCTCGACGCCCTGCTGGACCCGATGGCCGAAGCGGTCGAGTGTTGGCTGGCCGACGGCATCGAGCGCGCCATGAGTCGATTCAACCGAACCGAACGAAAGAAGGACCCGTCGTGATCGAGCTCTCTCGCTTCGCTCCCCTGGCCGGTGCGCTTGGGCTTGTCCTCGCCCTCGGCGTGTACTTCTTCTTGCGCCGCCAAGCACCGGGCAACGAGCGAATGCGGGAAATCAGCGCCCTCATCGAAGAAGGGGCGATGGCGTTCCTCCGCCGCCAGTACCTCGCGCTGGCGCCGGTCATCGTCCTCGTGGCCGCGCTGCTGGCGCTGACCGTCGGCTGGCGCGTCGCCGCCGCGTTCGTCGCCGGCGGTATCTGCTCGATCGGCGCCGGTTTCATCGGCATGAAGGCGGCCACCAAGACCAACGTCCGCACCACCGAAGCGGCGCGAGCCGGCGGCATTACCGCGGCGCTCCGGATGTCGTTCGCGGGCGGGGCGGTAATGGGGCTCGCGGTCGCCTCGCTCGGGCTCCTCGGCCTGGGCGCCCTCATGAATCTGCTGCTCGACCTCCGAGGCACCGAGGTCATTTCGCACGAGCGCTACGCCCTCTTCGGCGAAATCGTCAGCGGCTTTGCGATGGGCGCCTCGTCGATCGCGCTTTTCGCCCGGGTGGGGGGCGGCATCTACACCAAGGCGGCCGACGTCGGTGCCGACCTGGTGGGCAAAGTGGAGGCGGGCATTCCGGAAGACGACCCGCGCAACCCCGCCACCATTGCGGACAACGTGGGCGACAACGTCGGCGATGTGGCCGGCATGGGCGCCGACATCTTCGAGAGTTATGTCGACGCCACGGTGGCCACGGTGGCGCTCGCCGCTATCAGCCCTGCCGTCGCCGAGATTTCCCGCCCAAACGCCATAGCGCTCCCGGTGCTCTTCTTGATCGCCGGTCTGCTGGCCTCGATCCTATCGATGGCCGCCATGACCGTCCTGTCCAAAGGCTCCGCGGCGCGCGCGCTTCGGTTGGTGCCGCTGATTGCCGCCGCGCTCTTCCTGGGCGCCGCGTACTTTATCGTCGGCCTGGTGCCGATCAGCATCAGCGATCATGCCGCCACCAGCGCCATGGGCGCGTTCTGGGCGGTCTTCGCCGGCACCGTGGCCGGCGTGGCCATCGGGATGGTCACCGAGTGGTACACCGCGGGCAAGCCGGTGCGGGACATCGCCACCGCCTCGCTGACCGGACCGGCCACCAACATCATCCGCGGCCTCGCCGTCGGGCTGCAATCGGTTGTCATTCCGATCCTGGTGATCTGCGCCGCGATCTACGTGGCCCACCAGCAGCTCGGGCTCTACGGCATCGGCATCGCGGCCGTGGGAATGCTCGCCACCACCGGGATCATCATGACGGTGGACGCCTACGGCCCGATCGCCGACAACGCCGGCGGCATCGCGGAAATGAGCCAGCTCGGCCCCGAAGTTCGGCGCGTCACTGATGAGCTGGACTCGCTCGGCAACACCACCGCGGCCATCGGGAAAGGCTTTGCCATCGGGTCGGCGGTACTGACGGCGCTGGCGCTCTTTTCCGCCTACGCCACGGCGGTAAGCCCGCCCGGTACCTCGATCGCGCTCGACCTGGTCGATCCGCTCGTCTTCATCGGCCTCTTCATCGGCGGCTGCCTTCCGTTCATGATGGGCTCCCTCACCATGACCGCGGTTGGCCGTGCCGCCGGGAAAGTGGTCGAAGAGGTTCGCCGTCAATTCCGGGAAATCAAAGGCCTGCTCGAGGGAACGGCCAAGCCGGAGACGGCGCATTGCGTCGACATCGCCACCTCCGCTGCACTTCGGGAAATGGTGATTCCAGGACTTATGGCCGTTATCGTACCGGTCCTGGTCGGTTACTTCCTCGGCCCCAAGGCGCTGGGCGGGCTGCTGGCCGGAACTACCGGCAGCGGCGCCTTGCTCGCGCTCATGATGGCCAATGCCGGCGGCGCGTGGGACAATGCCAAGAAGTACATCGAGAAGGGAGCGCATGGGGGCAAGCGCTCCGATCCGCACAAGGCCGCCGTCGTCGGCGACACGGTGGGCGACCCGTTCAAGGACACCTCCGGGCCGGCCATCAGCATCCTCATCAAAGTGACGAGCGTCGTGGCGCTGGTGTTCGCGCCCTGGTTCGCCAAGCTCGCCCAGTAACCGCATGCTACGGTTAGGTATCGTGGGCTTGCCCAATGTCGGCAAGTCCACCCTCTTCAACGCGCTGACTTCCGCCGGCGCGCTCGTGGCCAACTACCCTTTTGCCACCATCGAGCCCAACACCGGCGTGGTGCAGGTCCCCGATCCGCGCCTCGATGTGCTGGCCGGCATCGTCAAGCCGGAGCGGACCCTTCCTGCCACGGTGGAGTTCGTCGACATCGCCGGACTGGTGAAAGGGGCCAGCCAGGGCGAGGGGCTGGGCAACCAGTTCCTGGCCAACATTCGGGAAGTCGACGCCATCGTGCACGTGGTACGCTGCTTCGAAGACGACGACATCCAGCATGTGATGGGACCGGTCGATCCGGTGCGCGACCGGGGCGTGATCAATCTCGAGCTCGGCCTGGCCGACCTGGCCAACGTCGAGAAGCGGTACGACAAGACGGTGCGCACCGCCAAGAGCGGCGATGCGCAGGCCAAGATCGAAGCGCCCCTCCTGGAGCGGATTCGCGATTCCCTGGGCGCCGGCAAACCGGCGCGGGCCGTTATACCCACCGATGAGGAACGCGCCGCCTTCCGAGGGTTTCAGCTCCTCACCGCCAAGCCGGTGCTCTACGCCGCCAATGTGGCGGAGCATGAGATTGCCGGCGGGAATGCGTTCACGAAGGCGCTCGAAGCGTCGATCATCGCGGAGAACGAAGAGGCGGAGGTAGTGACCTTCTCAGCCAAGGTGGAGATGGAGCTGGCCGAGTTGTCTGCCGAAGACCGGGGTCCGTTTCTGGAATCGCTTGGACTTTCCGAGTCGGGCCTCGACCGGCTGGCACACGCCGCCTATCACCTGCTCGGCTTGATGAGCTACTTCACTGCCGGCGAGAAGGAAGTGCGCGCCTGGACCATCCATCGCGGCGATCGCGCGCCGGCCGCCGCCGGGGTCATTCACTCCGATTTCGAGAAGGGGTTCATTCGCGCCGAAACGGTGGCGTACGAGACCTTCGTTCGGGTGGGTGGGTGGAAGCCGGCGCGGGAGCAAGGGTTGGCGCGGGCGGAGGGGAAGGAGTATGTTGTGCAGGATGGAGACGTTATGTTGTTCCGCTTCAACGTCTAGCGCGATCCTCGCCGCAATACTCTCGACCGGCGGGGTTTCAGCTCTTGGCGCCCAACAAGCATCGCCGGCGGGGGTCGAACCGGCTATCGCAATCGAAGCACTCCGCTACGCGCGTACCACCTTCTTTGAACCGTTGCGCGACGTCCCAGCAGATTCGGTGTTGGTCCGCACAACCGCCTTTCTTCGGCCGGGAACGCCCCCGGCAAGAAGCGGTGCAATCATCGCCGATGCGGCCACACGGATCAGAGCCAAGGTCGTTGCCGATCAGGATACTCCATGCGACGCGGACGCCGCGACCCCTTCGGCGGTCGTGCGCCGGGCAGAATGCCTTCTCTCCAGAGGCCGGTTCCTCCTCGATGCCGATACCGTCTGGTTCGAGGGTGATACGGCAAGGGTCAATGTCCACATTTTCTTTTGGGGACTCTACGGATTTGACGGAAAGCAACAATTCGACAAAGCCGGCAGAGTATCGGTCTGCGTGTCAGTGGTTTTCGAAAAGAAGATGTGGCAAGCCCGAACAACCTGCGGAATCACCGTAGTCAACTGATTCCTACGTCATTGCGAAGGGCGAAGCCCCGAAGCAATCTCCCAAGATTGCTTCGGCCGCTCCGCGGCCTCGCAATGACTATAGCAGGGGCCTCGCAATGACTAGACTAGCGCCAACACCTCCCGCCACCCGCTTTGCAACGCCGGACACGCCGCCAGCATCCGCGCCTCTTCTCGGCGGTCGTTCCGCATTCGCCTGACCTCCGCCGCCCGGCGCACCGTCCATTGCGGATAGGGCCGGTCGAGCAGCTCGATTGGCGTCCCCGATTCGAGCCATCCCTCCTGTAATACGCGTAGGTACCAGCCCGACCGGTTGTTCTGAACGATCGTCTTGACCAGATCGCCGATGCCGTGCCGCTTCGAGAGATTGGAGCAGGGGGTCCGCGGTGAAGAAACCTCCATGCGCACCTCGCCGACCCGATAGACATCTCCGAGGCAGGCGGTGTCCTCATCGAGCCCCCGCACGGTGAGATTCTCGCCGAAGGCGCCGGGGCCGACGTCGGTCCGCCCCCATTCGCTTCGCCAATAGGGATAGTGCGCCATGGCGTACATGAGGAGGGCGCGCTCGGGGCCGCCATGGTGCTTCCGGTCATACTGATGATCGCCCGAGAGCCCCTCCCGGCCGGCCCAAACCTGACCGTCGACCGGCTCCTTCCGGATAGCACTGGTCCACGGGCGCTGATTCGGATCGCTCGCCCCCTCGACACCGTAGGAGCGAGTCTGACCGACTTGAATCGATTCCAGGCGCATTCTGCAAGCTAATGTGCGGCGCGAGGGTTCGGGGGCCGGGATAGGCGCCGCCTTCCATTAACCCCATCGCCGGGCTATACTTAGCGGCTCTTCAAACCATCCTCCCCGCACCCCACACCAGGGCCGGGGCGACTAGACCAAAGGAAGGTGTCATGGCCCGTCCGTACGAGGTGGTCTTCATCTTCGATCCTATCCTGGACGAAGAGGCCATCAACCAGAAGCTCGCCAGTTTCCACGCGCTGGTCGCCATTCCCGGCGCCGAAGCCACTCCCCAGTACAACCATTGGGGAAAGCGCACCCTTTCGTATCCCATTCGGAAGCGGGACACCGGCTACTACGTCATCGCCAACTTCGATGCCGAAGCCACGGCGCTCCCGGAGTTCGAGCGCGCGATCAAGCTCGATGAGGGCGTGATCCGGCATCTCATCGTCCTGAACGACGAGCCACCCACCCCGGCGCAGGTCGCCGCGGTGAAGTCCGAGTATGAGGAGGAAGAGTGAGCCGCCAGAAGAAGGGCGATCCGATCGCCGAGCTCCGTATCCGTATCGTCGACTATAAAGACGAAAAGCTCCTCGGCCGTTTCATCAGCGAACGGGGAAAGATCCTCCCCCGGCGGCTCTCCGGAGTGTCGGCGCGCCACCAGCGCCAGATTCAGGTGGCGATCAAGCGCGCCCGTTACCTGGCGCTCTTGCCGTACATCAAGGGTTACCGCGGCTGATGACCTCCGCGGCGACGCCCACAGCGGGGCGCCGCGTGACTCCCGGAGCTCTGGCGGTGCTGGTGGGATATCTCCTGCTGGCGCCGCCGCTCTTTCTGGTGGGGCCGTTCGCGCTCCTCACCCTCCTGGCCAGGCCCAAGACGGCACGGGAGATACTCTGGCTTGCGGCCTCCGGCCTTCTTCTGGCCGGCATGCTCTCCGCTCCCTTGAGCCTCGGCTCGGAAATCTTCCGTGCCAGTGGTCTCGTGGCCACAGGAGTATTCGTCCTCCTCTCGATTCGCGGGCAGAGCCCGGCGGGGACCCGCGCCATACTGGCCGTTGCGATAGCCACTATCGGGGTCATCCTCTGGGCTCGAACTCTGGGTATTGCCTGGGGCCAAGTGGAGGCGGCATTCGCGGAAATGCTCCGGGAGAGCTACCAGACCTTCGCCGACGCCTTGAGTAAGGAGCCCGGGAGCTCGAATGAACTACGGACATTCATGAGCCAGTTGCAGGCATCGGCTCCGAGTGTCGCGCGGGTCATTCCGGGCATGCTCGGGCTCCAGGCCATCGCCGGACTCGTCTTGGCCGCCGACTGGCACCACCGAATCGCCGAGGCGCCGATCGGGGTGCGGCCGGGGCGATTCCGCGACTTTCGGTTCAATGACCATCTCGTTTGGGGTGCTATCTTTACCCTCGGTCTCCTTCTGGTTCCCTTGCCTGCACCAACCGCGGCGATCGCGGAGAATCTCCTTGTCGTGTGGGTGGGTCTGTACGCGGTCCGCGGGCTCGCGGTGGTCGTGACGCTGCTCGCCCCCGCCTCTCCGGTCCTCAAGCTCCTGGCTGGAGTGTTCGTGTTGTTGGTGGCCCCACTGGCCCTGGGCGCGTTCGTCGCGATTGGGTTGGCGGATACGTGGCTCGACATTCGGGGGCGCTTCGTGCCCCCCGCACCTTCCGGAGCGTAAACCATGGATGTGATTCTGCGTGAAGACGTGAAGTCGCTCGGCAAGGCCGGCGCACTGGTCAAAGTGAAGCCGGGCTACGCCAGAAACTTTCTCCTCCCGAAGGGGCTGGCGTACGAGGCCACCGAGGGGAACAAGAAGCGGATCGCCGCCGAGTCGAAGGCGCGTGAGGCGCGGGCCGCGCACGACCGCACCGAAGCGGAGGCGCTCGCCGCCCAGCTTGGCCGGGTGGCCATCACGATCGCCGCCAAGGCGGGAGAAGGCGACCGCCTCTTCGGCTCGATCACCACGCAGGACATCGCGGAGCGGCTGGCCAAAGCGGGGCATCCGATCGACAAGCGCAAGATCGAGCTCGACGCCCCCATCAAGTCGATCGGCGAGCACGCCGTCCCGGTGCGGCTGCACTCGGACGTCCACGCCACGGTGCGCCTCACGGTCGTCGCGGAGTAGTCGTCCGATGGCGATCGGGATCGCCTATGTGGACGGACCCCGGCTGGCGCGGTCGATGTACGCCGCGGCCGACTGGGTCAGCGCGGGACGTGACGAGATCAACCGGCTCAACGTCTTTCCCGTTCCCGACGGCGACACCGGCACCAATTTCAGCCTGACCCTTCGCGCCGTCGCCGATGCCTGCCGGGCACTCGGCGACGCGCCGCTTTCCACCACCGCGCAAACCATGGCCCGGGGGGCGGTCTTGGGCGCGCGCGGCAATAGCGGCATGATGCTGGCCCATTTCCTCCTCGGATTTTCCGAGGGGATCGGCGCCCGCGAGGTCGCGAGCGCCCGGGAGATCGCCGGCGCCCTCCGGAAGGGGGCCGCTGCCCTCTACGCTTCGCTCGACGAGCCCCGCGAGGGAACCATCCTCACCGTCGCCCGAGCAGCCGCGGTGGCCGCCGAACGGGCCGCGGTCGATTCGCCCGACATCTCGGTCTTCATGACGCGGATGCTCGCCGAGGGCGAGATCTCCCTCGCGCGCACCCCGGAACTCCTTGCCGTCCTCAAGGAGGCGGGAGTGGTGGACGCGGGGGGCAAGGGTTTCGTGCGAATGCTCGAGGGGGTCGTCCGATTCATCCACGGTGACCCGATCCTCCCCGCCCCGCCCGGCGTTCCCGAGGCCTATTCCTTCCCGGCCGCCGACGTCACAGTAGCCGCCGAACGGGACTTCCAATTCTGCACCGAGTTCATTGCCCGGGGCGAGCAGCTCCCCCCGGCCAACGAGGTGCGGGCGGCGATGCACCAGTTCGGAGGGTCGGTGGTGGTGGCCGTCGTCGCCGACATCCTCAAGGTGCATGTGCATACCGATACTCCGGAGGCCGTCTTTACGTATGCCGGCCGATGGGGGGAGTTGACCTTCACGAAGGCCGACGACATGCGGGCGCAGCACCTGGCGCTGCAACATCTGAAGCGCCGTCCCGTTGCCGTCGTCACCGACACCTCGGCCGACCTGCCCGACGCGGTCTTGGACCGCCACCATATCGCGCTGGTACCGCTCCAGGTCCTCTTCGGCGATGCGGTCTTTCAGGATCGGGTAGGGATCAAACCGGAGGAGTTCTACCGCCGTCTTCGCGCCGCCCGGGAGCTTCCCACTACGTCGCAACCGACCCCCGGCGATTTCGTCCGCGTGTTTCGGTCGGCCTTGGAAGAAGCGGACGATGTGCTGGCGGTGCTCCTGGGCTCGGGGCTCTCGGGGACTTTTCAGGCGGCGCAGGCGGCGGTCAGAGCCGCGGGGCTCGAGCGGGTACACTTGTTCGACAGCCGCTCCGCCACCCTGGGACTCGGCCTCCTTGCCCTTCGGGCCGCGGAGCTCGCGGAGTCGGGATGGAAGGCCGCCGAAATCGCGAACGAGCTGGAGAGGGTCCGGCGCCAATCGGGTGTCCTGTTAACGGTGGACACCTACGACAATCTGATTCGCTCGGGGCGTGTGTCGAAAGGCAAGGCATGGCTGGCGGGAATGCTCGATGTCAAACCGATCTTGAGCCTCGATCAGACCGGTCGGATCGTGCCGGTCGACCGGGTGCGGGGCCGAGACGCGGTGGTCACCCGCATTCTGGCCCTGGTCGAGAAGCAACTCACCCCGCGCCCCAAAGCGATACGATTCGGGGTGGTGCATGCGGAGGCGCCGGAAGTCGCGGAGCGAGTCCGCACCGCGCTGATCGCCGCGTACCGGCCGCGCGATTGCTTCGTGGCCCTCGCCACGGGGGTGCTGGGTACTCACGTTGGGCTCGGGGCGTGGGCGCTTTGCTGGCAAGTCGAGGACGGCACGCCGACCGGACCGTCGCATGGGGTCGCAGCCGGGTGACCAGGCGCCAGAGCGTGGAAGGGCGGCCGGGCCATCCGACGCCGCTGGTCGAAATGGTCCTGTCGGCGGCCGACGACCTCAAGGCCCGAGAAATGGTCGCCCTGGATCTTCGGGGCCTCAACGACGCGACCGACTGGTTCATCATCGCGTCGGGCACCTCCGACGCTCACGTTCGCGGCATTGCCTCATCGGTCGTCGACCGGCTCGCCGAGGCGGGGGTCAAGGCGCATCACGTTGAGGGCGT
Source organism: Gemmatimonadales bacterium (assembly GCA_013140635.1). Taxonomy (GTDB): domain Bacteria; phylum Gemmatimonadota; class Gemmatimonadetes; order Gemmatimonadales; family GWC2-71-9; genus JABFSM01. Next base: position 4,794 of record JABFSM010000334.1, on the reverse strand, counting down.
CCAGACCGGTCGTTGGGTCTTGCTCGATTTCGTGGACGTGGTCGTCCACTTGTTTCACCCCGAGGCGCGCGCGTTCTATCAACTCGAACGGTTGTGGAACGACGCGCCGAAGTTCGTGCCAGCGGTAGAAAGGAAGTCTCTATGATGCGTCGACTCGGTTTGGCGGCCCTCCTCGTTTCCGCGCTCCCCGCCGCGCTCTCGGCCCAGTACTTCGGACGGAACAGAGTCCAGTACGGCCGGTTCGATTTCAAGATCATCCAGACCGAGCATTTCGACGTCTACTACTATCCCGTCGAACGGGAGGCGGCGCTCGATATCGCGCGGATGGCGGAGGTGTCGTACGCCAAGCTCTCCAAGGCGCTCAACCATCAGTTCAACGAGCGCAAGCCGATCATCCCGTACGCGTCGCATGCGGAATTCCAGCAGACGAATACGGCGGGCCAGCAGATCGACGAGAGCACCGGCGGCTTTACCGACTTTCTTCGGCATCGAAACATCTTCCCGCTGACCGGGCTCTACGAAGACAACCGGCACGTCCTCCAGCACGAAATGGCGCACCAGTTCCAGTTCGACATCTGGTCGCGCGGACGGGTATCCGGCGGGGTGCAGGGCATCATGCAAGCCAACGCGCCGCTCTGGTTCGGCGAAGGGATGGCGGAGTATCTCTCGCTGGGCCCGGTCGATCCGAACACCGCCATGTGGCTTCGCGATGCCGCGCTCGAAGGGAAGCTGCCGAGCGCCTCCGATTTCTACTCGGTCTTCCCCTACCGATTCGGCCAGGCGCTCATCTCCTACGTCGGTCAGCGCTGGGGCGACGAGGCCATCGCGCAGATCACCAAGCTCGGGCCGAGCGGCGGAATCGAGGCCGCGCTGCAGCGGGTGCTCGGACTCTCCTTTCCGCAACTCGTGACGCAGTGGCAGGACGCGGTCCAGAAGCAGTATCTCCCCGAAATCGGCAACCGGGTCAAGGCGCGCGCCATCGCCACCGACCTGCTCACGAAGAAGAAGTCCGCGGGCGGCTACCACCTGGCGCCGGCCCTTTCGCCCGATGGGACCAAGATCGTCTACCTGAGCGAGCGCGATTTCTATTTCATCGATCTCTGGGTGGCCGACGGCAATACCGGAAAGCCGATGAACCGGCTCCTCTCGTCCACCGGCACGGGGAGCTACGAGACCTTCCGGTTCATCACCTCGTCGGGGAGCTGGTCGGAAGACGGGAAGTACATCGCCCTGACCGCCCAGAAGAGCGGCAAGGACGAGATCGTGATCGTCGATGCCGAGAGGAACAAGCGAGTGCGGAGCATCAAACTGCCGCTCGCCGGCGCGAACAATCCGACCTGGAGCCCCGACGGCACCCAGTTGGTGTTCAGCGGCCTCGACGGCGGGATCTCCGACCTGTACGTCATCAACGTCGACGGGACGGGCCTCCGCCGGCTCACGAACGACAAGGAAGGCGATCTCCACCCGGCCTGGTCGCCTGACGGCAAGACGATCGCCTTTACGACCGACCGAGGGCCCGGCACCGACCTCAAGGCGCTCAAGTGGGGCAACCTGCGGGTGGCGCTGTACGACATGGCATCTGGGCGGATCGAGTTTCCCGCCGGCATGGACGCCGGGCGGAACGTGAACCCGCAGTGGTCCCCGGATGGGAAGTCGCTCGCTTTCGTCTCCGACCGGAACGGCGTGGCGAACATCTACCTCCACGATCTCGCCGAGCGCCAGGCCTATCAGATCACCGACTTCTACACCGGGGTCCAGGGCATTACGTCGCTTTCGCCGGTGCTCTCCTGGTCGCGCGGGTCGGACCGGCTGGCGTTCGTCTACTTCGAGAACAGCGACTACGACGTATACACGATGAACGCGCCGCGGACGCTCAAGAAGCAGCCGTGGACGGCGGGCCAGGTCATCGCGGAGCGTTCGCTCGCGAACCTCACGCCGAGCGGCGAGGCGGCCCGTCCCGGCATTCCCGCGATCGCCCCCCCTTCAGGCCCCCAGATTCTCGGGGGAGCCACGGTCTATCGCGGCCCGCGCGGGTTCCGGCGCGCCGACTCCCTGCCCGCCACGCCGGAAACGGGTCGCGCCTTCGAGGAGCCGGTGTCCGTTGCCCGGATTCTCGACTCGCTCAACTTCGTCCCGCCCGATACGAACGAATTCACCTTCAAGCCGTACCGGGCCACGCTGGAACCGGAGTTCGTCTCCCGCCCGACGATCGGATACACCCGCGACACCTTCGGGCGCGGACTCACCGGTTCCACCGGCATCGTCCTCGGCGACATGCTCGGCAACCATCAGCTCGGCTTTGCCGCTTCGCTGAACGGCCGAATCAACGAGACGTATGTCAACGCCCAGTACGTGAATCTGAGCCGCCGGCTCAACTGGGCGCTGGGCGTCGGCCAGGAGCCGTATTTCTTCTACGAAGGCGCCGGGTATATCGATGGGCCGAGCGCCGGGGAAATCTCGTACATCGAGAGTGTGCGCCGCATTGTGGTGCGGTCGGTGAATGCGCTCGGCTCCTATCCGTTCAGCCGGTTCCGGCGCCTTGAATTCGGAATCGGCATTGCCAACGTGGAAGAGGACCAGCGGGTCTACCGGCAACCGTTCGACGCGGTGACCGGCTCTCCGACGACCGATCCGGTCGTGGAGACGATCGATGGCGAGAACGTGTCGTTCCTCCAACCCTCGATTGCCCTGGTCTTCGACAATTCGCTCTTCGGATACGTGGGCCCGTTCATGGGCCGCCGCTCCCGCATCGAAATCTCGCCGAGAGTCGGCGGGTGGCGTTTCACCACCATCAACGCGGACTACCGGCGCTACGACCGGCTCGGCGGTTTCTTCACCTTCGCGACCCGGTTCCAGTACTACGGCCAGCATGGGCGGGACGAACAGCGATTCCGCTTCTTTGCCGGACGCACCGACTTCGTTCGCGGTTATACGTCCGGCTCGTTCGGGAAGCATGAGTGCGCCAACACCGCGGACAACAACACACTGACCGGATGCGAGCGGCTGGACCAGCTGGTGGGAACCCGGGTAGCGCTGGCCACCGCCGAACTCCGATTCCCCTTCTTTGGGCCCGGTGGGTTTCTTCCCAACGCGTTCATCCCGATCGAAGCGCTGGTCTTCTACGACGCGGGGGTAGCCTGGGAGAAAGGCCTGAAGGTCAAGCTCCGACGAGAGAGCGGTGACGATTTCGTGACCACGAGGGCTCCCCTGACCTCCTTCGGCGTGGGCTTCCGCGCCAACGTCTTCAATTTCCTGATCCTGCGGGCGGATTATGCCTTCCCGCAGCAGCGGCCCGGTGTTCCTGGGTACTGGACGATCAGCCTCGGACCGGCCTTCTGACTCCAGCTCGCCTGAGCGTCACGCACTGTACCGCCGCCTGGACCATTCAGGCGGCGGTTGCGCTTCTGGTTGCCGGCTGCGGAGGGGGCCGCGCGGTCCCTCCGCCCGACCTCCCGGCGGTCGGCGGCCAGGTTTCCCTCCTCCGGTTCCCAAAGACCGGCGGGCCGGTGCTCGCGTACCACCCAGACAGCCTGAGCGCCCCCAGCTGGAGCTCCACGGCTGCGCTTCCTGCGGCCCCATCGATCAGCCGGGTCCTGGGCGTCGATCTCGACGAGCGGATCGCCTGGGCGCTCGACGCAGGGGGTAACCTGATTGCGGTCGACCTCGAGTCCCGAGGGCTCCGTAGGTTCCCGCCACCGGGGGTGACCCAAGTCGGATTGGGACCCGACGGCTCCCTCTACCTCGCGGACACCGCTCACCGAATCGTGCACGTCGTTCGCAGGACGCCGATCGCTTTCCGCGACCCGTTGCCGGCCGAGCCCCGGGTTCTCTATGGAACGGTGAATGACCAGCTCGTGGCGGTTACGGGGGGGAAATCGCCTGAGCTCATCACGGCCAACTCCGAACAGACGCTGCACGCGGCCGCAATTCCGAGGGGGGAAGTGACCGCAACGGCCTGGGGTGACCTGGTTGCGGTAGCCGCCGACTCGGTGGTGATGTTGTACGAGCCGCTCGGGCGCAAACTGGTCTCTTCCATCCCGTCCCGGCGCCATGCCCGCAACGTGGCCTTTAGCCCTTCCGGTCACCGCCTTTATGTGGCGGAAGATGACAACGAGATTCTCGTTTACGACCGTTTCAGCCGAGCCGAGATCGGACGGATCGCACTTCCGGCGATCCCCCGCGAAATCCGGATAGACGCCTCGGGGCGCTGGATGCTGGCACAGGGCACGACCGGCGACTCCCTCTGGGTCGTCGATCTCGCTACCCGCCGGCTCACCGCAACGGTACCCGGGGGCTGGGCGCCCGACCTGCCGTTGGTGGCAGGCGCCTCCACCCTGGTGGTCCGGCTGGGGGACGACGTGGTAACCTACGACCTTCTCAAGGCCCCTCCCAAGCAGACCGCCATCCTTCCGGGGGCGGCGGCCGATTTCTGGCTCGCCATTGCCTGGGTCCCGCGGGAACGGCTCTCGGCGGCCACCGCCGCGGCGGAATCCGCTGGGGTGGCGCAGGACAGTGCACTCGCCGCCCAAGACTCGACCCTCGTGGCGGCCGATTCGACCGATATCTACCTTCAGGTGAGCACCTCCCAGAACCCCGAGTGGGCCGCGCAACTCGCCCAGAAGCTCAAAGAGGACGGCTTCCCGGCCTCCGTCCTCGACCCGACCACAACGGACGAGGGATTCAGGGTGGTCGTGGGGCCGTTTACGACGCGGGAACTCGCCGAGGAGACCGGGAAGCGCCTCGGACGGGCCTACTTCGTCATCCGGAGACCGCCACGACGCACCTGACGTTGAC
>JABFSM010000054.1 GCA_013140635.1 Gemmatimonadales bacterium | reverse complement strand
CTGCTGACCCACCCCCTCCCGCGGGCCGAATCGCGGGCCTCGACGGCGTAGACACCGCCTAACAGCTCCGACCGAGCACCCGAACCCCAATCTGGACATACGTTTGGAGCGACGACGCGGGCGCCGGAGCTTGCGCCGAAGCGTACGAGGGCCGTATCCTCGAAACTGCCCCTCTCTCGGACGGACCGCCCGGCAATGCCCAGCTTTACCCTGAACGGAACGGTCATCCCGTTTGAGCCCGGCGCCACCATCCTGAACGCCGCCCGGGCTCAGGGCGTCGACATCCCCACTCTCTGTTGGTATCCGAAGCTTCCCAACGTCGCCAACTGCCGCATCTGCCTCGTTTCCGTCGCGGGAGCGCCCAAGCTGGTTCCGGCGTGCGGAACCCCCGCGGCGCAGGACATGGTGGTCGAAACCGAATCAGACCCGGCCGTCGACAACCGGAAGAGCGTGCTGCGGTTCCTCCTGGAGCGATATCCCGGCGAGCATCTGGCCAATGGGGGTCGAGAGCATCCGGCCAACGAGTTCGAGGAGTATGTCACCCGCTATGGTGTGATCCCTGAGACGCGCGAGCTCCCCCTCCGCGGCGGCGACACCCGTCCCGGCGACGTGATGATCAGCCACGACATGTCCCGCTGCATTCTCTGCACCCGCTGCGTGCGGGCGTGCGAGGACATTCAGGAAGTCGGCGTGCTCGACGTGGCCCTCCGCGGCATGCACACCGAAATCATCGTCGGCGGCGACGGCGATCCCGATCACGCCGGGTGCACCTGGTGCGGCGAGTGCGTCCGCGTCTGCCCAACCGGCGCCATCTTCGAAGTGATGCCGCGAAAGCGGTTCGACGCCCTCGCCATCCTGGAACCGGATCGGAAGGTCCGATCGGTCTGCCCCTATTGCGGTGTCGGGTGCCAGATCGACCTCCACGTGCACGACGACACCGTTGTCCGGGTTACCTCCCCCTGGATCGAGGAGCGTACGCCGAACCAAGGCTCCACCTGCGTCAAGGGCCGTTTCGGGTACGATTTCCCGCAGCACCGCGATCGGTTGACCCAGCCACTCATCCGAAAGGGATGGGAGCAGCGCGACGGCCGCTGGACTTGGACCGGTGAGTCGCCGCGCTACCGCGACGGCGCCTGGCAAACGGTGGCCGAAGAGGGCCACCGGCGGAAGCCAAAGCCACCGAGCCGCCAGGTTGGGAAGCCGCCGCAGACCGGCCAGCTCTTGATCGACGATGGCGACGTGCGCGACCGGGTCGCCACGCCTGCCGAGTGGTACGACACCTTCCGCGAGGCCACTTGGGAGGAGGCGATGAGCCTTGCCGCCCAGGAGTTCCTTCGAATCCGTGACACCGCGGGGCCACAGGCGCTCGCCGCGTTTTCCTCCGCCAAATGCAGCAACGAAGAGAACTACCTCCTGATGCGCATGGTGCGGGGGGCCTTCCGCACCAACAACGTCGATCACTGCACCAGGCTCTGCCATTCCACCTCCGTGGCGGCCATGAACCGGGCGCTCGCCACCGCCGCCGCTTCCGGCTCGATGCGCGAAATCGAAGAGGCGTGCGATGTCATCTTCATTGCCGGCGCCAATACCACGGAGAGCCACCCCGTATTCGGCGCATTGATCAAGCGGGCCCGGGCCAAAGGCGCCAAGCTGATTGTGGCGGACGTGCGAAAGACCGAACTGGCCGCGCTCGCCGACGTCCATTTGCAGATGCTTCCCGGCACCGACGTGGCGCTCTACAACGCCATGCTGCAGCACATTATCGCGGCGGGGCTCGCCGACCTCCGTTTCATCGGCGGCCGCACGGCGGGATTCGAGGAGGTGAAGGCGGCGGTCGCGCCCTATACCCCGGAAATGGCGCAGAAGATTTGCGGCATTCCCGCGGAGCAGATCAAGCGAGCCGCCGAGCTCTATGCCAAAGGGCCCAACACCTCCACCCTCTGGGCGATGGGGCTCACCCAGCACGCCACCGGTACCGACATCGTGACGAGCTTGCTCAACTTGCTGCTCAGTTGCGGCATGATCGGCCGCTGGGGCGCCGCGATGATTCCGATTCGCGGGCAAAACAACGTGCAGGGCGCGAGCGACGTCGGCGCGATTCCGTTCGCGTACACCGATTATCGCCCAGTGACCGACCCCGCCAATCGCGCCGAGTACGCGGCGGCGTGGGGAGTGCCCGCCGAGTCCCTTTCGCTCGAGAAGGGGCTGATGGTCACCGAAGTGGTGAAAGAGGGGAGTTCGGTCCGGGCGATGTTCGTGATGGGCGAGAATCCGGTCCTCTCCGACCCGAACGTGGCCAAGGCCGAGGAGTGGGTCCGGAAGCTCGAATTCCTCACGGTGCAGGATCTCTTCCTGACCGAGACCGCGCGCTGGGCGGACGTGGTACTGCCGGGGGCTTCCTTCGCGGAAAAAGAGGGAACCTACGCCAACACCGACCGCCATATTCAGATCGCCAACGCGGCGGTGCCGACCCCCGGCCAGGCGCGGGGCGATCTGGAGATCCTGATCGATCTCTCCCGCCGGCTCGGACTCGCCACGCCGCACAACTCCGCTTCCGAGGTGATGGACGAGATTGCGCGGGTCACCCCGAATTGGCGGGGAGTGTCCTACGAAAAGTTGCGGCGGGAGGGGTCGCTGCAATATCCGGTGTTGACGCCCGACTCGCCGGGCACCGCCTTCCTCTTTGCGGACAGTTTTCCGACCGCCGACGGCCGCGCGCGGCTCGTGCCGGTGGAGTACCTCCCCCCGGCCGAACTGCCCAGCGCCGACTATCCCTATTTCCTCAATACCGGCCGGCAGATGTATCACTGGCATACCGGCACGATGACGCGCCGCTCCACCGGGCTCGACTCCCGCGAACCGGTGCCCGTCGTCGAAATAGCCGCGGTGGACGCTCTCGAGCTCGGCCTGGCGGAAGGCGAGACGGTCAGGGTGTCGAGCCGGCGCGGAAGTGTGCTGATCGGCGTGCGGGTTTCCGACCGGCAGGCCCCGGGACAGGTCTTCATCCCGATGCACTTCCGCGAGGCGGCGGCCAACGTATTGACCAATCCCGCGCTCGATCCCTATGCCAAGATCGCCGAATTCAAGGTGAGCGCGGTGCGCATCGAAAAAGTGGCGGTCCCGGCGGCCGTGTAGACCGGTCTTTCCGCTATATTCCCCCGCCCTCAACTCCCCTGAGCGTCGATGCGCGCCTTGGTTAAGACCGGTCCCCGGCCCGGAATGGAGCTGCGCGAAGTTCCCGTTCCAACATTCGGACCGAGCGACGTGCTCATCCGCGTGAAGGCCGCCGGTGTCTGCGGCACCGACCTCCACATCTGGGAATGGGATAGCTGGGCCAGCAACCGGCTCCGGCCGCCGGTGGTCATCGGCCATGAGTTTGCCGGTGAGATCGCCGATTTGGGCCCGCAAGCCGCCGCCGAAGGGCTCCTCAAGGTGGGCGACAAGGTGACCGCCGAGGGCCACATCATCTGCGGCCATTGCCTCCAGTGCCGGACCGGGCATGGGCATCTCTGCACCCGGACTCGGATTATCGGCGTCGACCGTGATGGCGCTTTTGCCGACTACATCGCCATGCCCGCGACCAACGTGATTCCCCTCGAGGGCATTCCAGTCGACATCGGCGCGATCATGGACCCGATCGGCAACGCCGTCCACACGGTGCTCGAAGGGGACGCCGTCACCGGCAGCACGGTCTTCGTGCTCGGATGCGGTCCAATCGGATGCTTCGCCTGCGGGGTGGCCAAGGCCGCGGGAGCCTCTCTCGTCGTTGCGAGCGACTACAACGACCTCCGCCTGGGGCTGGCGCGGAAAATGGGCGCCGACGTGACGCTCAATCCGGGAAAGGACGACGTGCTCTCCCGGATCCTCGAGCTGACGGGCGGCGTTGGCGTAGATCTCATCTGCGAAATGAGCGGCCATCCGGCGGGACATGCCCAGGCCTTCGCCGCGGCCCGCCTCGGCGGGAGGGTGAATCTGTTGGGCACGCCGAGCCGGAGCACCGAGGTGGACTTCGCCCGGGACATCATCTTCAAGGGGCTCACGCTATACGGCGTGACCGGCCGCAAGATGTACTCGACCTGGCACCAGATGACCCGGTTCCTGCGTAGCGGCCAGCTCGACCCCCTTCCCGTCGTGACTCACCGCTTCCCGCTGGAAGGGATTGCGGATGCGATTGCCGTCATCAAGGAGGGTTCGGCGGGGAAGGTCATCCTGGAGATTGCCCAGTGAGCGACGCCCTCGAATCTCGCATTGCCGGGCAACTCGAGCAGTTCCGCCGGGACGGCGTGTACAAGCGGCTCAATTACCTGGAGGGACCACAAGCCCCGCGAGCGCGGATGGAGGGCCGCGGCGAGGTCATCATCCTCTCGTCGAACAACTACCTCGGCCTGTCAGCCGAGCCGGAGGTGGTGGCCGCCGGGAAAGATGCCCTCGATCGCTACGGGGCGGGCACCGCCTCCGTGCGTTTCATCTGCGGCACCTTCACGATCCATCGCGAACTCGAGGAAGCGCTGGCCCGGCTCGTCGGCACCGACGCGTCGCTCTCGTTCGTGAGCTGCTGGAACGCCAACGAGGCCCTTCCGGGAACCGTGCTCACCGAACGCGACCTGGTGCTGAGCGACCGGCTCAACCATGCCTCGATCATCGACGGCATCCGGCTCGCCAAGGCCATCACCAAGTGTCAAACCGGCGTGTACGAACACGCCGACCTCGCCGATCTCGACGCCAAGCTCTCCGCGGCTCGTGACCGCGAGGTGAAGATGGTGATCACCGACGGCATCTTCTCGATGGAAGGCGCCATCGCCGACCTCCCCGGCCTCAAAGAGGTCTGCCGAAAACATGGGGCGGTGCTGGTGGTCGACGACAGCCACTCCACCGGTGTGCTCGGCAAGACCGGCCGAGGCACGCCGGAGCATTTCGGCATGGTCGGCGAGGTGGACATCATCACCAGCACGCTGGGCAAGGCGTTGGGCGGAGCCGCGGGGGGATTCGTGGCGGGGAGCGAAGGGCTCTGTGACTACCTGACGCAGCGCGGGCGGCCCCAACTCTTCAGCAACGCGCTCCCCGCCACCGTCGCGGGGAGCGCGCTCGCAAGCGTTCGGTTCCTCGAGGCGCACCCGGAACGGGTCGAGCGGCTCCGCACCAATACCCGGTACTTCCGGGAACAGTTGCTTGCCCTGGGGTTCAAGCCGCTCGACGGCGAGACGCCGATCATTCCGGTCATCATCGGCGAAACCGCCGCCGCGATCCAGGTGAGTGAAATGATGCTCGACGAGGGGGTATTCGTCACCGGCTTCGGATTCCCGGTTGTGCCTCATGGCACGGCACGGGTCCGATGCCAGATTTCGGCGGCGCATACGAGGGCGGACCTCGACGAGGCGCTCGCGGCCTTCAAGCGCGTCGGTGTCAAACTCGGACTGATCTGAAGCCACCGCTGCTGGTTTTGGCACCTCAAGAATCGGCCATCTGACCCGTTCTTCGCTGTTGCGCCGAGTCATCGATTGCCGATTCGATCCCTCGCAAGCCACTTCGATCAAATCAGATAAATCAAGCAAAATCAATGAGTTATCTAGCAGACAACGGGCGGCATCCTCCGGCTTGCAACTTGCCCTTTGATGGGAGCCATCGCTGGGTTCGCACGACTTCGCACAGCGTCTGACGGTGGCACTACCAGGGGGCACCGATGGCTCAAGGAACGAACCCATCCCCTTGGGAACCCCGGACTGGAGGAAGAACCATGCGGCAGAAGCGGCAGTTTGTTGAACCGGTCCTGCACGAGGAAGCGGCGTTGGCGGTGCTGACGCAGACGCTCGTGTCGGGCGGGGGTGAGACCAGCCAGACGCAAGCGCCCGAGTGCAATTGGTTGTACCGGTACTTCGGCTGGTGCTAACGCACCGGCGCGAGTCCGGAGACTCGATCTCGCGATTCTGACTGCACGTGCTGGGAGGATGGCGCCGGGGCCGCAAGGTACCCGGCGCTGTCTTTGCATAGTATGTATTCGACGTCGAAGCTTCCTTCCTCGGAGACAGACCAGACCGCCAGTGACCAGACCAGAGATTGTCGAGACCTCACCCGGCAACGCCGGGGGCTACGAGCTGGATTGCGCCGACCCGGCGGTCGAGGCGGGGCTGCGCGCCTGGCTTACGGAGTCCGAGCTGGCGTGGCCGGGCCGGTTTCGCATTTCGGTAACCGTGTCTCCCACCCCGCCCTTCGGCAGCGATACGCGGGAACCCCTCCGCCAACCGACCGTGGTCATTCAAGCGGGCCCCCCCTCCGGCACCGTCAGAGTGATGTGGACCAGTGCGCCGGCGATGGCTGTCGTACATCCAACTCGGCCGGAGGTCGCGCTCTGGTTCAGCCCCGAGGCGGTGCCCCACATCGCCGAGGCCGCGAGGACATTCCTGCTCGTCGTCCTCGTCTTCGTGCTCCGGCGGCTTGGCTGGTATCACGTGCACGGGGCGGCCCTCCGCGACCCCGAAGGCCACGGTTGGCTCATTGCCGGCGATTCGAACTGCGGAAAGTCCACCACCACGGCGCTCGTCGCTTCGCGGGGCTGGGGTATCGGAACCGACGACATCGGGTTCCTGGCGGCGCATGGCCGGAAGATCGCCGTCATGGGGTTCCGGTCGAGAATCGCGCTTCGGAGCGGTGGTCGAAGCCTACTAGGGGCGAAAGGGGGCCTGCCCCTGCCGGAGCGGGCAAAGGAGGGGTACTGGCCTGAGGAGCTCGGTGGACATTGGGTTCCGGAGATCCTCCCTGAGATTATCGCCTTCCCGACGATCGGCGAGCAAACCGAACTGGCACCTATGGCCCCTCGCGACGTGCTCGCGGGCCTGGTAAAGTGGTCGCAGTGGGTACTGTACGAGCCGGTGCACTCCCAGGAACACCTCGACGCCCTCGGGCGATTGGCAAACCAGGCGCGCTGCTACCATCTCACACTCGGCCCAGATCTCTTCGAGAGGCCCGATCTTCTGGTAGAACTCGCCCGCAGGTGACCGGAAGACCCCGGGGACATTCAGCCCCACTCAGCCGTATCGTCTTTTGCCGAAAGGATGCGTTTCAGAAGCCCGGGAGAGTCGGGCCGAGGTCCGGGGATCATGTGGTTGCGGTGGCAGCCGCGGATGGGGCTGGCCGTAAGCATTTGAAATACAACTACTTAACATCACTGAATTGACCATGCCACCACCCGGCGCACTACCGACCTGACAAGTTTGCGACACCCAGCTGTCCGAGCACGGGGTTTGCTAGCCTCATTGCCACCAAGTTGTTGCAGCAGCCATAGTTGAAGGGCACCGACTTCCCGTTTGGAGGCAGTCTCAATGCGCTTCTCTTCCCGAGTCTTCGCGCTCGTCGCGTCGGCGTTCGCCGTCGCCGGGCCGACCGCCGCGCAACAGGTGCGCTCCGACGCGCCCGTCGCAGAGATCCGAGACAATCGGTTCAAGTGGTTCTTCGGGGCCCAGACCGGCGCGATGATCTTCGAGACTCAGGCCCAGACCCGGACCGGTCTTCCGGCGTTCGGCGCGCACCTCTCGATCGTTTCCCGCCGCGGGGGCCTGATCATCGGCGTCGACGAGGCGTTCGGAAACAACGAATCGAGCGCCTTTGTCGATTCCAACGCCGGGGTGACCCGCGCGGTGACCTTTGACCGCCTTCGCCGCTACGGCTTTAGCCTCACCGGCTATCCGGTGCGCGGCTCGTTGGAGCCCTACCTCGGCGTCGGCTTCGGCTTCCTCCAGGTGGTGAGCCCACAAGTCGATGATGTCTTTACCTCCCCCGCCGACGCGGCGGCGAGCGCCGATGACGCCCACGAGAAATCGGCCACCGGGTTCATGTCGTTCCTGGCAGGGGTCCAATTCCGGGTTGGCCGTCTCGCGGCGTTCGGGCAGTATCAGATCAGTTCGTCGCCCAGCGAGGGCAATCTCCTCCGCGGCACCGGGCACTCGATCATGGGCGGCCTCCGCTTTTCGCTCGGAAGCACCAAACAGGAGATCAAGGGCGGCGGGTACTGATTCTCCGCCGAGCCCTCCGTCGGTCGTAGGATGGCCGGGAACCCCCGCGGTGCGGGGCTTCCGGCCATCGCTGTTTTCCGCACCGCCGGACCGATCGATCCCCAATTTCGTTAGGCTACCACCCCTCGCGGTACGCTTGTTGCACCGATGTCTCGGAATCTATATATACTATTCCGGAGCGAGCGGATGCGAGGAACAGCCCCACGAATCGTGATCATGGGCACCGGAATGGGTGCTCTGGGCGCGGCGCATCTTCTCCAGGCCGAGGGGCTGACGCCTGCCCTCTTCGACCAACTGGACTATCCCGGCGGCCACACCGCCTCGCATACGGTGAACGGCTTCATTTTCGACGAGGGCCCTCACGTCTCCTTCACGAAGGATCAGCGCATCAAGGACCTCCTGCTTGCGAATCTCGGAGGCGAGTACGAAACCATCGATGCCCGAATCGACAACTACTGGCGAGGCCATTGGGTCACCCATCCGGTGATCACCAATCTTCGGGGTCTCCCGGAGGAGCTCGTCGTGAAGGTCATCGCCGACTTCGTGGCGGCCCGCCAGGGAGCGCCGGTGGAAATCCGCAATTACGAAGATTGGCTCGTGGCGGGATACGGCCGAAGCTACGCCGAGACCTTCCCGATGCAGTACACCAGGAAGTACCATACGACCGATGCCGCCAACATGAGCACGGAGTGGGTGGGCCCCCGGCTGTACCAGGCCAAGCTGGAGGAGATCCTGACCGGGGCGCTTGTCTCGAATCCGCCCAACATCCACTACGTCCAGGACTATCGATACCCCAAGAAGAACGGGTTCGCCGAATTCTTGCGCCGGTTTCACGAGCGCTGCGACATCCACCTGCGGCACAAGTTGATTCGGATCGAGCCGAAGGCGCGCCGCGCCCATTTCGCGAATGGCCGAGCCGTCGACTACGATCATTTGATTTCGTCGGTGCCGCTTCCCGACTTGATCCCCATGATCGACGGTGCGCCACGCGAGGTTCGCGAAGCGGCCGCCCGGCTGGCCTGTACCACCGTGGTGCTGGTCAACCTGGGCGTGGCCCGCCCCGATGTCTCGACCTCGAGCTGGACCTACTTCTACGAAGAGGAGTTTCCGTTCAGCCGAGTCAGTTTTCCCCGGAACATGTCGCTGCACACGGTGCCGGAGGGCATGTCCAGCATTCAGTCCGAGATCTATTTCTCGAAGAAGTACCGGCCCCTCCGCGTGAGTCCGGAGTCGTTGATCCAGTCGACGATCGACGGGCTGGTGCGTTGCGGCATCCTTCGCCAGGACGATACGATCGTGCTCCGGCACGCCCAGGTCGTGGAGTACGCCAATATCATCTTCGATCTCGAGCGGGCGCCCGCGCTCGCCGTGGTGCATGGATACCTCGACGAGGTCGGCATCGGCTATTGCGGGCGGTATGGCGACTGGGGGTACCTCTGGACCGACGAGGCATTCATGAGCGGCGAGGGCGCGGCCGCAAAGGCGTTAGGTCGACGTGCCGCCTGATCTCCTGGCCGCCCCGAAGAGGCGCCCGGCGCCCGCGTCCGGTCCGGACAGCATGACGGCCGGCAAGCGATACCATGTGGTCTGGCGGGTCTACCCCCAGCTCGACTTGGTCCAGATGTCGGGACTGCTGACGGGGCTCGCCATCCTCAAGCGCCGCGGCGTCATCTCGCTGGCGGTCGAGTACATCGACCGCGTGTGCGACTCCCTCATGACGATGGAACTGATCGTCACCGAAATCCGTTCGGGCCGGACCAAGCAGGTGGTCTTCGATTTTCACGACCGGGGCGACAAGATCTATCCCGACCCCCTCGACTTCGCGGATCTCTACTACAAGCGACAGTGCGGTCCCGAGACCCGGCCGGCCGCCGGGCCGGCCGGCGCGCACAAGATCCGGCCGCTCGGGATGACGGTCGCCGGGTTCTCGCGGCCGGCCTGGCGCCTGGTGGCCGCGGCGATCTATGGATCGCTCCACACCAGCCAAGCCCGTCAGGCTCGGCCGAATCTGACGAAACTGCTCCGCCAGGCCTACAACGACGCCCGGCTCTGGCTGCTGCTGCCACCTCCCGACTCCGCCCGCGCCAATCCCACCGACGCGAAGCAGCCGCTCATCGTCTTTCAGCCGCGGCTATGGATGACGACACCCGGTTCCGGCGACGTCTTCGACGTGGCCAACGACGATCGTGTCGAAACGGTGCGGGTGCTCCAGCGGGCCTTCCCCGATATGGCGACCATCGGGATCGTTCACTCCCCCTTCGCCAAGCAAGTGGCCGAACCGCTGCTCTTGCACCGGCATGTCAACACGGAGGAACACCACCGGCAGTTGCGATCGGCCACCGTGGCCGTCAACTGTGTCGGTCTGAGTGGGAGCGTCGGATGGAAATTTGCCGAATACCTTGCGGCGGGATGCGCGGTGGTCAGCCAGCCGATCGATAAGGAGTTCCTGGCGCCGATCGAGGCGGGGGTTCACTACCTCCCCTACCATAGCCCCGCGGAATGTGTCGAGCTCTGCCGGCGCCTGCTCGACCACCCCGACCTCATGGCAAGAATGGGCGAGGTCAACCGCGCCTACTTCGAGCAATGGGTCAATCCCCCCGTGCACGCCCTCCACTTGCTGAACCGGTCGTTCGAAGAAACCTGAGCGGCCAATCCGCGGCTTTGGTGATGCCCACCCTCGGCGTCGCCACGATCCCGCCCGCCGGACTCTCACCTACCAGACCGACTCGAAGCGCGGACCGGCTCATCAAGAGACCGTCCTCTCTGCGCGTAATGCCGAGTGCCTGGCAGAGCTTTCCCGGGCCATCGGCAAGGTGGCGGTCGGGAGCCTTCCCGCGCCGCCGGCGCATCACCGGGACGCCCTCCTGGGGAACTACCGCGCGAAGCAGCACCGCCGCTCCCGCCGCCGGATTCCCGGTGACGAGGTTGGCGCACCAGTGGATGCCGTAGGAGAGGTACACGTACCAGGGTCCGGGGGGCGCATAGAGATTCAGATTCCCGGCGTGGCGGCGGCCACGATAGGCATGGGAGGCGGGGTCGTCGAATCCGAGGTACGCTTCGGTCTCCACGATCACTCCGCTCGTGCGGCACCCGCCGATCGTAGAAACGATCATCGCCCCGAGCAGGTCTTTGGCAACGACCTCCGCGGGGCGATCAAAGAAAGCTCTGGCGAGCGGCTTCACCCCCGCTTCTTGGCTCCCGGCCGTTTGGGCTTCCGCACCGGTTCGGCCACAGCCGCCGTAACCGGCTCGGCGTCAACCGCGGCCGCCGCCTTTTTTCCACCGCGCCCGCGCCCGCCCCGCTGGCGACCGCGCTTCGGCTCGTCTGCCCCCGCCGTCGCCGGGGCGGCCGGCGCCGCCTCCGGTTCCGGTGTGGCCTTGGGCTCATCGTCCACATGCACCATTCCAATGAGCGGCAACTCAAGCGGCCGGACCGGTGCGCGAGACCCTCGGCGGAATCGGAGCGCAGCACCCCCAGCCGGGGGAGTGGTGCTTCCATTTCGTTCCGTCGCCGGTTCCGAAGAAAGCACCGCGTGGCCTATCGAAAGATCGGCCCGATGCGAGCTCAGTTCGTAGCTTCCATCGGCTAGATGACGAACGTCCGCAATCTCCGCATCGTTCGCCTGGCGAAGGAACCGCGCAAACCGCTCCGGCTCCAGGAGTGAATCCTCCCGCCCATGGAGCGCGGCCATTCGAGCCCGTACCGCCTCGCCACCCACCGGGGTCGGCATTTCCGCCAACGCACGGTTGAGCAGCTGAAAGGCCCCGGCCAACGAAAGGCCGGCGCTCCGCCCCGGGCTCCCCGAAGGAGCGGCCTCCGGTTCTCTCTCGGCCGGCGCTTCCGGAGCACGGCCTCGACCACGCCCCCGACCCCGGCCCCGCCGCCCGCGGCCGTCGCGCGCCGGTTCGGCCGAGGGTTCCGGTTTGACGTCGGCCTTGGCCGGCGTCGCGCGTTTACCCGCGAGCGCCACTTCATACTGTCCGTTGTCGAGCTTGGTGACCTTGAGAACGCCTTTCGTTCCCGCTTCCGCGACGAATTTGCTGAAGCGGTTGAAGCCGATGTTGCGTTCGTCGAAGTTTGGATCGATCTGCTGCATCACCTGCTTGAGCCGGTCCGAGCGCATGACGTCGCCGTTGCGGGTCATCTGCTCCACCGCTTGCGCCGCCAGCTCCCAAGGGTCGCGCGGCGCCGACGGCACATCGGCTTCCTTGGTGAGTCCGGCCAGATCGCTGTACGAATAGTATTCGTCGCAGTTCTGGATCAGCAGGTCGCTCGCCGATTCGCGAATGCCCACGCCGATGACGTACTTCCCGTACTCCTTGAGCTTGATCACCAACGACGAGAAGTCGCTGTCGCCGGAGAGCAGGATAAAGGTCCCGATTTCCGGCCGCGTGAAGACCAGCTCCGTCGCGTCGACCGCGAGGCGGATGTCGGTAGCGTTTTTCTTGTTGGTGCCGAAGGCCGGGGCGAAGATCAGATCGATCGACGACTCGGAGAGGGAAACCACGTACTGTGGGTACCGTCGCCAGTCCGCGTAGGCGCGCTGGACCGCCACCTTGCCCCTGATAATGTCGCTGTTGAGAAGGGTACGAAGCTCCTTCGTCAGGTCGCTTCGAATCCCGAGGGTGACATTGTCGAAGTCGATGAGGAGGGCCGCGTGCGGAGCATGATGCGTGTGCACGGGTGATGGGGCGCTTTGCGCCTGGGCCAAGGCCTGGCGGCCGGCCCGATGGGTCGGGTGACTCACGTGTTGCTGTCGTCTCCGCGGCCCGCCCCTTCCTGAGTCCCTTCCGCTTCCCGGACCACGTTGTGGTGGTGCCAGGAATTCGGTACGGGACCCTCGGGGCGATACCGCTGTTGAATCGCTCGGACTCGGGTGGCGGCCCCAATGGCCGCCCAACCGTCCGCGCGCCAAACCTACCTAGCCGAGCCGGGACACGGTAGGTCCGAGGTTGTCAGCTGAGCTGTCCATCCTCCGGATTGACCCGGGGAAGCGCCAACACGAACGAGAAGGTAGTGCCTTTCCCCGCCTCGGTTTCCACCTTGAGCTCGGACCCCATCGCCTCCACCAATTTCCGGCAAATCGAGAGGCCGAGCCCCGACCCGGAGAACGCATACTCCCGATCTCGCTGCCGCCGCCGGAAAGGCTCGAAGAGCATCGCCATCGAATTCGGAGGAATGCCCCGCCCCGTGTCCCGCACCGAAAATTCGAGCCGGGTGTCGGCAAGGGGCTCGGCCCGCATCTCGACGTTGCCCTCATCGGTGAACTTGAGGGCGTTCGTGGTCAGGTTGAGCAGCACCCGGCTCAGGGCCACAGGGTGTCCGACCCGGAGCCCCTC
Organism: Gemmatimonadales bacterium; assembly: GCA_013140635.1. Taxonomy (GTDB): domain Bacteria; phylum Gemmatimonadota; class Gemmatimonadetes; order Gemmatimonadales; family GWC2-71-9; genus JABFSM01. Next base: position 49,702 of record JABFSM010000054.1, on the reverse strand, counting down.
TTCGTTCGAGACCAGCTGCACCTCGAGGCCCTTCTCCTCGGCAATCGGCTGGACGATGTCGCGCACCGACTCGAGAATATCGGCGACCGAGAATGGGAGCGGATCGAGATCGACCTGGCGTTCGCCGCCGCGCGCGAGCTCGATGACGTCGCTGGCCACCGAGGTAAGCCCGAACGCCGCCGCATAGATCAACCCGAGCTGGCGCTCCTGAAGCGGCGTCAGCGGGCCGCTTCGCCCGCGGCGCAGCGTCTCCGCCAGGAAGAGAATCGAGGTCAACGGGGAGCGAAGATCGTGCGCCACCTCGACGACCAACTCGAGGCCGTCGGGACCGGAGAGACGGTCGCTGAACCGCTGGCGCCAGTCTCCCTCGAGCGCCGCCGCCACCGCTTCGATCGACCCGAGGCCGGCCAAGAGGGTGGCGCTCGACGCCGGGGGCGACTGAGCGGCCGCGCCTTCGAGATAGTGTTTGCGGAAGCTTTGCAGGATGCGGCGGGCCAGATGGGTCCGGGGCAACGCAGGCATCGCCTCGCCGCGAAGGTGGGCCAGTACCCCGGAAGAAATAACGCCCACCAGCGCGGAGACTTCTTCGCTCGAGGCGGCATCGGCGAGCAGCGCGCCGCCGGACTCCGCCGGTACTTGCCGGCAGGCCGCCTCCAGAGCCTCCACCAGTCCCGTTTCAACCTCGGTCGGAGCGCTCACTCGACCGATCCTTCACCGTCGGCCCGCAGCAACTGGTGCTTGTCGATCAAACGATAGAGCGTGGTACGGTCGACCCCCGCAAGCCGCGCCGCCTTCGACATGTTGCCCGCGGCGCGCTCGACCAGCGCCGTAAGGTACTGCTTCTCGAAATCGGCCACGACTCGGTCCTTCGCCACATGATACGGTTCGTTCCCCATCGGTGTCGGAACCGGCCGAGCCTCCACCGCGGGTTCGCCGGCGCCGTCCTCGTAGAGCGGGATGTCGCCCGGCTGGATCACTTGATCCGGATCCATCAGGACCGTCGTGTGCTCGATGACGTTCTGCAGCTCCCGCACATTGCCGCGCCACGGGCGCGACTTGAGGAAGGCGATGCTCTCCTCGCTGAGCCGCGGACACCGGTCGGGCATCTGGCGGTGCCGGTGCCAATAGTAGGTGAGGAAGTGATTGGCCAAGAGCGGAATGTCCTCTTGGCGCTTCCGAAGCGGCGGTAGGGCAATCGGCACCACGCGGAGCCGGTAGAACAAGTCGCCGCGAAGCACGCCGCTATCCACCGCCTGCTGCGGATCGCGGTTGGTGGCGGAAATGAAGCGGACGTCGATTTGGGCGTCGGTCGACTCGGAGCCGACTCGGCGCACGACACCGTCTTGAATGACTCGCAGCAACTTAGCCTGCAACGCCAGCGGCATTTCGGTGAGCTCGTCCAGGAAAAAGGAGCCGCCATTCGCGGTCTCGAGCAGGCCGGGCTTATCACGATCGGCGCCGGTAAAGGAGCCCTTCCGGTGGCCGAACATCTCCGATTCCAGGAGCGGTTCCGGAAGCGCCGCGCAGTTGATGGCCACGAGCGGCTTGCGCGACCGGCGGCTGTGCTGGTGAATGAACTGGGCAATGACTTCTTTGCCGGTTCCGCTTTCCCCGCTGATGAAGACGCTCGCGTCGGTCAGGGCCACCTTCCGCGCCAACTCGACTGCCTTCCGGAATGGCGGTGAAATGCCGATGAGGGTCAGAGTATCGCTGTGGCTGTGCTGCTGAAGAACCCGCTGGCGAAGCTCGCTGGCTTCGCGATTGACCATGACCGCGTGCGATGCTCGGCCGATCAAGACCTGGAGATGGGTCGCCGAGAACGGCTTCGGAAGGTAGTCCCAGGCGCCGGCACGGAGCGCTTCGATGCTGGTCGACACGCTGGGATTGCCGGTCATGACGACCACGATGATGTCTCGATTGGAATCGAGCGCGGCCCGCAGCAACTCGAGGCCGGAAACCTGCGACATATACAGGTCGACCAGCATGATGTCGAACTTCCGATTCTTGAGGAGGTCGACCGCCTCCTCACCCCGCCCCGCCAGCGTTACCGAGAAGCCGTCCATCTGAAGGACGCTGGCGCAACTCTCCCGAAGGGTCCGTTCGTCGTCGACCAGGAGAATCCGAATACTGGCTTTGATCTCCGGGGGGATCGAAAGCGGATCGCGCGCCGCGGAGCTGTCGCTTCCGGGTGCGTAGGAGCGGTTTGGATCCGTAACCAGTGGACTGCTCATGGCCGCCGAGCCGATCAGGTTGTAAGTGGACGCCCACAACAAAAGCGAAAACTATGCCGCAAAGATGAGACACAATGCCCACGAGCATTCTGCACCGTCGTCGGCACGGCGATACAAGAGACCGAATTCGATGCACAGATACAATACATGTGTAGGAATTATACAACATCAAGTCCATCGCTTCGCCGGCAAGTCCTGGTAGAGCCCATCCTGTCTGGGGGACGGTCGAATTGCTATGTTGCGGTACCGCCCTTGCATTAGGGTTGTGGGATGAGGTGGTGCAGCTATGCCACCGCATGGTCGTCCCGATTCAACGGTCTGGAATCACGAGGAATAAGAGGATCCGATGACTGGTTCGCTGATCCCCGGTCAGTCAAGCACTCCATCTGACGTCGGGACTCGGGTAGTCCCCCCCCATGCGCCAACGCAGGCTGCGTTGACTCAGGCTGGCTTGGGCCCCGCCCTCGACGATCCGGGAAGCGGGAAGTTCCTCCGTATCTTCTCGGCGATCCGGCGGTTTGCCTGGTTGATCGTGCTGGTGACAGTGGCTGGAGCGACGGTCAGCGTCCTTGCCACGCGCATGATCGAGAAGGAATTCGAGGTCAGCGGGACCATCTATATCAAGAACGACCGCTCCCAGAACGGCGGTCCGATCCAAGCGCCCGAGCTGCTCTCCTCGTCCAATTGGATAGAGCTCCTCAAGTCCTATGCGGTGCTCGAGCCGGTCGTCAACAAGCTCAAGCTCTATCTGCTCCCCGGCCAAGGCGCGGCCCCGAACCTCTTTGCCGACCTCGAACTCTCCGAACGGTTTCTGCCCGGCCAGTACATCCTGTCGGTCGATGACTCCGGGCGGGGCTACTCGTTGAAGAACAACAGCGGACTTCAGCTTTCCGCCGGCGCGCTCACCGACTCGGTCGGCCGCGAGGCGGGGCTCAAATGGATGCCGGGGCCACAGAAGCTGGCGGCGGGGATGTCGGTTTCGTTCAGCCTCCTTTCGCCGAGAGATGCCTCCGCCCAGCTCAAGGAAGACCTGGAGCCGTTCATGCCGACGGAAAACGGCAACTTCCTGGAGCTCAAACTCAAAGGCACCGATCCGCAGTTGCTGGCCTCGACGATGCAAGCGATCCAGGAACAGTTCCTCAAGGTCGCGGCGGACTTGAAGAAGCAGAAACTGCGCGAGCTCTCCTCCCTGCTCGCCGACCAGGTGAGTCAACAGGAAAAGCGCCTCCGCGCCGCCGAACAGGGGCTCGCCTCGTTCCGCGTGGCGACGATCACCCAGCCCCGCGAAAACGTCGCCGTCGCCTCCGGCCTCCAGATGACCGAGCAGACGGCCTACGGCCGGTACTTCGACCAGCGGGTCCAGCTCGAAACGGTGCGCAACGACCGCCGGGCCATCGAGGATGTGCTCCGCCGCCTAACCAGCGGCGAGATCGCCGTCGACGCCTTTCAGACGATCAGTTCGGTCCGCTCCGCCCCCGAGCTTTCGAAAGTCTTGGCCGAACTCACCGTGGCCGACGCGGAGCTTCGCGCGCTCCGGACCAAGTACACCGACGAGTTCAAGGGGGTCAAGGATCTGCAGGACCGCGTGAACACCCTGCGGAGCTCGACCATTCCCGCGTATGCCCGAGCGCTGGCGCGCCAGCTGGCCATCCAGGAAGGCGACCTCGACTCCCGCATCAACAGCGCGGGCGAAGAGCTCAAGGGCATCCCGGTCCGGACGATCACCGAAGGGCGGCTCGAACGGGAGCTCGAGAGCGCGAAGATCTTGTATATCAACCTGCAGAGCCGATACGAAGAGACGAAGCTCGCCGAGATCAGCGCCATCCCCGACGTGAGCGTACTCGACCACGCCGCCGTCCCGACTCGGCCGCTGGGCAACCAAGCCTCCAAGATCATCACGATGGGGTTCCTGGCCAGCCTGGGGCTCGGCCTTGGCCTCGCCGTGCTGCTCGACCGTATGGACCGCCGCTTCCGATATCCGGATCAGGCGTCGCATGAGCTCGGGCTCACGATTCTCGGCGCGGTCCCCGCCATTCCGCGCAGCCGGAATGGCAAGGCGGTCCCCTCCGACCATCTGGCCCAAGTGGTCGAGGCCTTCCGCTCCATCCGGCTCAATCTGGCCCACTCGTTCGAGCCGGGCAGCCCGATTTGCATTACGGTTTCGAGCCCGAGTCCGGGCGATGGGAAGTCGCTGATCTCCTCCAACCTCGGGCTCTCGTTCGCCGAGGCGGGCTACCGCACGATTCTGATCGACGGCGATACCCGGCGCGGCGACCTCCACCGGACATTCGGTGCGGAACGGCGGCCCGGCTTGCTCGACTACCTGGGCAATCCGCAGGTCTCGTACGAGTCCACCCTCCGGCCGACGTCGCACCGGAACTTGACGATGATCCCGTGCGGCACTCGCCTGCAGCATGGCCCCGAGCTCCTCGGCTCGGCGAGGATGGCCGAACTCATCGGGCGGCTCAAGAGTCAGTACGAAGTCGTGCTGGTGGACAGCCCGCCGCTGGGTGCCGGCATCGATCCGTTCGTCTTGGGGACCCACACCGGCAACATGCTGATCGTTCTTCGGAGCGGCGAGACCGACCGGCAGATGGCGGAGGCGAAGTTGCGGATTCTCGACCGTTTGCCGGTTCGCGTTCTCGGCGCGGTGCTCAACCACATTCACGCCGGTGCGGGCGCCTACAAGTACTACTCGTACAGTTACGGGTATGCCGCGGAAGATGAGATCGAGGGCCAGGAAGAACCGAAAGGGCTGACGCAGGGCGCGAAGGCCTGACCTGCGGAACGCCCGCTAAGCGGCCGTGACTTTGGCGGAGGCCAAGGCCTTGGCGATCATCTCTTCAAACCCGACGGGCTCGTCGGCAAAGTCGGCGACCGCGAAGTATCCGGCCCGGACCGGAACGCGGCCCCCATCGCCGTCAGACTGAGCCGTGAGCGCCGACTCGATCCGCTCCACCATCCGCGCCGCGCCCTCCGCGGAGGTGGTTGGAGCGATGACCGCAAACTCGAGCGGACCGAGCCGAGCGACCACATCGGCGGTTCGGCCGGACTCTTTGAAGAATCGGGCGACACCCTTCGCGATTTCATCGATGGAGTGAATCGCGTCCTGAAGAACCTGGACATCCGGAGTGAATACGACGCAGGCTACCGACTGATGATGCCGGGTCGCCTCGGAGGCCACCTCTCGGGCTCGCCGCGCCATCCCCTCGCGGGTATAGAGACCCGTCGTGGAATCCACCATGGTGTCCGTCTGCAGATGCTCCGCCGCTCGCTTCGCTTGGAGAAATGTCCGCACCTTGCAGAGGATTGCCTCGCCATCGATCGGTTGGCCGATGAAGTCCCAGGCACCGGCCTGGAACGCTTCGATGCGCTGAGCGCGGCCCGCCTGACCTGCGGTCGTGATCAGGATCGGGGTGGTAGCGCCGAAGCGGGGGTCGGCCCGCAGCCGGCGACAGACCTCCGCGCCATCGAGATCCGGCATTTGCCGGTCGAGGATGATGACATCGGGAAGCGCAGCGGCCGCTTTTTGAATTGCCTGGTGCCCGGTAAACGCACGGATCACGGCGTAGTCCTCGCCCGCGAAAATGCTCTCCAGCGATCGGGCAGACCACTCCTGATCGTTCGCGATCAGAACCTTGGGCTGCCTGGAGCCTTCATCCATTGAGTCCGCCCACCTGGGAAGAAGCGAGTCAACGTGCACCTGACAAGAGCCTGCAACGTTCCGATGCACTGAGATGTTGCATTTGGACGGCATCGTACCGCTGAATGCTGAGATTCCGTGCTTCTTGCTCTCAAGACCATCTGTTTCGTTGTTGATCTATAACTGATTGCTACAGAATAAGTTACACAGTAGGCCCTGGAAGAAACCGGTCTTTCGGAACCCACCTGCGTGCGGCTCGACAGTGAGTCTTGCCGCAAATGTTCTGCCGAAGCTGGAGCCTGTTTATTATATGCGCTACTTGGACTTAAGGACCAAGTCACGGCACAATAGTCACACCGACACAGCACTGCTGTAGCATCATCGCAACGCACTGATGCAACGTTGCCGCGCTTTTTGTATCCTCTTGACCTCGTAACGCTGGCCCAAGTCTCGCTATATGGTGGCCCACATGATCTTGAGACCGAGTATCGCGAGGCCTTGGCGTAAGCACAGTCCCTGCTCTTTGCTCGAACCATGAGTCTGCCAGTGAGAACTCTAGTAAGGCGAATCCTGGTGCTCGCCGGGATTGGAATAGGCACGACGCAGGGTTCCGCCCAGGGTCCCGGCGGACCGCCGGTCGCGCCCCCAGCCCCCCCTCAAGGGGGGATTCAGGCGCAGACGACCCGCGCCCAACTCGAGGCGGCGATTGCCGATGCGGAGACGATTCTCTCGTCCCCCGGCTACAGCGGCAGAATCAAGGATGCCAAGCGGCGTGAAATCGCCCTGTTGCGCGGGCGGCTCACCGATGGCGATCTCCGCCCCGGCGACCGTGTCATCATCTCCGTCCAGGGCGAGCCTACCCTGTCCGATTCGTTCACGGTTTCTCCCAACCGGACGATCCTCCTGCCGGCGGTTGGGGAGATCTCGGTTCGGGGAGTCCTTCGATCCGAAACCGAGAATCACGTCAAGACCGAAATCCAGAAGTATTTGCGGAATCCGGTCGTACACGTCCAGACGACGGTCCGTCTCAGCTTCCTCGGGCAGGTAACCCGTCCGGGGTTCTACCAGATTGCACCCGATGTAATGTTGGGCGACGCGATCATGGCCGCCGGGGGTCCCAACCAGGGCAGCGATCCCACGAAGTCCCGGGTGGAACGCGCCGGGAAGGAGATTGTCACGCGCGAGGGCTTTGCGCAGGCGCTCACGGCTGGAAAGACCATCGATCAGCTCAGCCTGGCCGCCGGCGACGAGATTCTCATCGGCGGCTCCCGTACCGTCCGCGTCGGAGGATCGGGCTTCTTCAGCGTGATCCTACCGGTCATCACGGCGGCACTCTCGCTCGGCTACCTCGCGGGACAGGTGTTCTGAGGTAATGACCTCTGCACCGAACCCCCAGCCACCAATGATCAAACTCCCCGGCGGACGGAACGAGGAGCGGGCCGGACGGGTCGCGGGCACCCGTCAACCCTACCTCAGGGTCGTGCCGCCCGCGCCGGCTGATACCCAGCTCGAGGACCATGCGGGGGCACGCCGCCTCCTCAACGTCATCGTCGGCTCGTTGGGGATCATCCTGACGCTTCCGCTCTGGATCGTCATCGCGATTCTCGTCAAGGTGACCTCGAGAGGGCCGATCTTTCACACCCAAGTCCGCGTAGGACTCGACAACCGGAACTCGAACGCCGGACCGAACGATCCGCGCCGCAAGCAGGATCTCGGCGGTAAGCCGTTTACGATCTACAAGTTCCGCACGATGCACATGGCCGCGGAACAACAGACCGGACCGGTCTGGGCCACGAAGAACGACCCGCGCGTTACCAAGATCGGACGCGTCCTCCGGCAGTATCGGCTCGACGAGCTTCCCCAGCTCCTCAACGTGCTCAAGGGGGAGATGAATGTCGTAGGCCCTCGGCCCGAGCGCCCGACGATCTTTGCGCAGCTTCGGGAAGCGATTCCCGACTACAAGCTGCGGCAGCGGGCCCGGCCCGGCATCACCGGCCTCGCGCAGGTCCGGCAGCAATACGACTCCTGCCTCGAAGACGTCGAGCGGAAGGTGGAGTTCGATCTCGAGTATGTGCGGTCGCAGGGGTTCTGGCAGGACCTCAAGATTATGCTTGAGACGATCCCGGTCATTCTGCTTCGTAAGGGCGGCTGGTAAGCCGCCCAGTTATCTAGTGGTGCCGCCTCCGCCGCCCATACCCGAGCCCAGCCAACCCCAGCAGCCCCGCCGCCACCAGAAGCATGACCGCCGGCCCTGGAGTCGAAGTATCCTCGGAACCTGCCGAAAGCTCGAGGGGGTGTGCGGGATCCGGTGTCGAAAGCTGGAGCGAGGACACAGCGGGGGCTGAAGCGATGGAGAGGACGACCAGCGCGAGAAGCAATCGGAGTGGTGTCATTGGCGACCAGATTCCATTACTAGGATGGGCACCGCAAGCCCCGAGCCAGTATGGCACGCGGGAGATGCGGTTTTCTAAGAGGTGAATGGGAAGAGACTTGTGCGAGAGAAGCGCCGAACGACGACAGCCGGCACTCAGCTCTGAAAGTGCGGTTGACGCGGCACCGCTACAACAACTTCAAGTCAGTTTCTCCTGGTTGGCTCCCAAACCGGATTGAGTTCGCCCTGCAGCGCTTTGATCCATGCGATGAACCCCGCAACCGTTGAACCGACGACGAACCCGGGAATGCCGAGAATCCTGGGAGGCCGCTTGCCATCGGGCCAAGCAAAGGCGGCGATGCCGAGCAGGGTTCCGAGAATCGCGGCGTAGAGACTCCACCTGGCCCAGGGGTAGGTCGGCGCGAGAATGAGGAGTCCGATCGGGACGAGCGGCAAGGGAAGGAAAACCAGCCAACGGATCAGCTTGTGGGTCAGGACCTGGAAGGCGAACAACGGCCCTCCCTTGAAGATCGCCGCCCTCTTGTACCAAAGCGTTTCGAGACCGCGGGTCATCGTGCGGATCTTCCGCCGGTACTCCGACTTGAGCGACTTGGTACGAGGAACCAGGCACACCGCATCGTCGACCGAGACCGCACGGTATCCCCGCTCCACGGCGATGAGCGCCGAGGCGAAGTCTCGGCTCAGCGCCGACGGAAACAAGATGTCGAATAGCTCCCGCCGATTCGCATAGAAGCAGCCGCTCGCCCCGACGATCGAACCGGTTCTGGTTTCCAGCGAACGCACCCACATTTCATAGCCGACGTAGCCCGATTCGGCATAGTTCCCCTCGTGGGACGCGTCCCCCACGCTCGTGTCATGGCCGGAAGCCAACCCGATCTTCGGGTCTTGAAAGACTCTCACCAACGCCTTCAGTGCACCGGGGAGGATCCGGATGGTGGCATCGGTATTGACGATGATTTCGCCTTTGACATGTAACAACGCCGCGTTTTCCGCGGCGGTTTTTCCCGCGCGAACCGGCAACCGCACCAGCCGTACCCCTCGGGACGCGAACCCCCCGACGATCTCATCGGTGCGATCGGTCGAGGCATCGGACACAACGAGGATGTGGCGACGATCGACCGGATAATCCAGCGCAAGGAGCGCTTCGATCGTCGCGGCGATCGCCCTCTCTTCATTGTAGACCGGAAGGGTGATGGTAATCTCGGGCCATTCGGGCGGGTCCTCTTTGGGGAGAGGATAGGAACGGAACCGCCCGACCACCCACATGATGGCCGGATACACCATATACGAAAAGACCAGCAAGACGATGGGAAAGAGGAGAATGAACTCGCCTTCGATCCGGGAGGAGTCGGTGATGTTGTCCAGCATCAGGCGGCAAGCCCCTGGTAGAGAGTCTCGTATCTGTCGAGCATCGAATCGAGCGAGTAGTCTGCCTCCAGCCGGGCCCGAGCCGCCAGCGCGCGTCGCCGCGCTGCTTCAGGCCGAGCGCGCACCTCCTCCAGTGCCTCGGCAATACCCTCCGCCGAACCGGCGGAAACGAGCAGCGCCTCGGCACCGGTCAGCATGTCCGGAATCCCTCCAACCTCGGTGGTGATGAGCGGCACTCCTGCTCCCATCCCTTCGAGCACGACGATAGGCGTCCCTTCCGTGCGCGAACTCACGACGATGGCGTCGAACGCGCGAAAGTACCCGGCGGCGGCCGGCAGTGCGCCATGCCAGCCCACTCGCGGAGCGATACCCAGCCGCTCCGCCTGCCGGATCAACAGCTGCCGGAGCGGGCCAGTCCCGATAAAGGCACAATGCCAGGCGGGGGCCAGCCGAAGCGCCTCGAGCATCAGGTCGGGGCCCTTCTCGTGGGACAGCCGCCCAACCCATCCCGCAACCAACGCTTCCGAAGGAATACCGAGACGTTGGCGCGCTTGCTCCCGGGTCAAGAGCTCCTCTGGAGGGACGTACCCATTCGGGATAACCGCCACTCGATCTCGCGGTACCCCGGATGCCGTAAGCCGCTCCCCTAATGGTCTCGACACAGCGACGACGGCGTTGAACCGGCGAAGTACCCGCCGATCCACCCACTCGTACAGCCGGTTCTTCCAACCACCGCCGGTGAAACCGTGCGCCGTCGAAACCAGACGGCTGCCGGGCGCTCCGCTTGCCCAGAGCCCAACCAGATCGGCATGGTAACCGTGGGTGTGAAGGACACCGGCTCCCCGCCGGTCGATTTCGGTGCGTACCGCGCGCGCCTCGGCACGATAGTCTCGGGGAGGGTGCCGCAATTCCACGAGCTCGACACCGAGGGGTATGAGCTCCTCGAAGGCCGCGCAGCCGCCCGACGCGCCGAGGAGAGCAAGGATGCGCACATCATGCCCGCGGCGCGCCATTCCCCCCGCAAGGGCGGCAACGACCGCTTCGAGCCCGCCGAATGGTGCGGGAGCAACGAGATGGCTCACCCGTAGGGGAATGCTATGCTCCCACCGTGAGCGTGAGTTTCGGGGCGTGGAACGCTTCCGCAAATCCGCTCGGCGAACGACACTCCATGCCGCGCAGGCGCGCCAGGCCGCGGAACGTCTCGCCGTCGAACCAGTCCTTGCCGCGCTGGCTCCGAAAAGTCGAGAAGAGCATCCTGATCTTTCGCTCCAGCGACCGGCGAGTGACCGGCACATAGAGATTCGGGCGGCCGAGATCTCCATCCCACTTGGGCACCTCGTACTCGAGGATGAGGTGATCCCGGAATGCATTCCAGGTGAGTTCCGAGACGATGCGATGGTCCTGGTGGGCATCGTCCCTGGTGTGCGTCAGGACAAGATCGGGCGATACCTGCTTGGCCAGCGCCTGCAGCGCGTCTTTGATCGCCGCATACTGCGCCGGGAAGTAGCTCTCCCTGAAGGCATGCGTGGTCACCTCGGGCGCGCGCGACTCGCCGAGGAATGAGCGGGCGCTCCGGCGCGCTTCCGCCTGGCGCGCCGAGTTCCCGCTCAGCACGACCCAGTGCATACGCGGCGCGGGCCGTCGATCGGTCAGACCGAGGAGGGTACCTCCGCAACCGATTTCGATGTCATCGGCGTGGGCGCCAAGACAGAGAATCCGGAGCGCCCGCCGGCCTGGGGGACGGAGCGAGAGCAGCGATCGCCGATCGCTAACCATTCGTCGATCCGTTCTTCCGCCAGACCGTCCACGGGGGCGACCCCGAGGCGTAGAGCTCGTCGAGCTTGGCCCGGTCTTTCGCGGTGTCCATCGGCAGCCAGAATCCGTCGTACTCGTAAGCCAAGAGGCTGCGTTGCTCCATCAACCGCCGGAACGGCTCCTCGACGAGTTCCTCACCGGGGCGGATGACGTCGAAGATCTCCTTCCGAAAGATGAAGAACCCGCCGTTGATCCGGAGCCCCGAGTGCGCGATGTCCCGGAAACTCTCGACTTGCCCGTTCGCATCGGCGGCAACGAAGTGATAGCTCAGGTTAGGCTTGACCGAGAGGAAGCAGGCGGTCGAGCCCTCGCGCTCGAAGGTGTCGATCTGCCGCTGAAGCGGCAGGTCGCTCAGCCCGTCGCTGTAGTTGGCGAGAAACATCTCCTCGCCCGCGAGGTGTTTCTTCACCGCCACCAAGCGTTCCCCGATGTTGCTGCTCAGGCCGGTTTCGACCAGCGTGATCCGCCAATCGTCGATGTCGCTGGTCAGCAGCTCGCGCCGGCGCCCCCCTTGCGAGATGATGATGTCGTTGGACACCGCCTCCTCATAGTTGAGGAAGAAGTTCTTGATCAGGTCGGCGCGGTAGCCGAGGCAGAGAATGAAGTCCCGGTGCCCGTGGTAGGCGTAGTACTTCATCAGATGCCAGAGAATCGGCCGGTAGCCGAGCGGCACCATCGGTTTCGGCACGTTGTCGGCGTGGTCGCGGAGCCGCATGCCGAGCCCGCCGCAAAAGAGTACGACCTTCATGAAGCTCCTCCAGTTCCCGAGGGAGAGAGCAGAGCCGATTCGAATCGAGTCGTCTGCTCCTCCCACAGTTGGTCGATGAGGCGCCCACCCGGCAATTCGACGTCGTCGAACCGCACGACGCTGTCGCGGGGGAGACCGCGACGCAGGCGACAACCCTCGGACAACCCCATCGGCAGGGCCCGCTCCACCCGGGCCTCGGCCGTATTCTCGATCAGGCCATAAGCGCAGAAGCCGCCGACGCCATCCAGCACGTCGCCGGCGCGGAGATCGCGCTTGGCGATCGTGATCGTTTCACATCTCGGCGCCCCCACCGCGGCCACGGTCGGATCACGCTGCAACGCGGCGCGGGCGATGGTCGACACGATCTGAATGTGCGGAAGGTGAAATGGCGTGTAGAAAGCGTAGAACGGCCCGCTTCCGAGCTTGTAGTAGGAAAGATGCCGCCGCTTGGCCGGATTCGGCTCGTGGACGATCACGAAGGCGCCGGTATGCGGCGCCGCGCCGAGCGCAAAGTCCACCAATCCTCCGGCAAGCAGATCGGCGTCGGGCAGGAGCGCCGGCAATTCGGAGATGTGGGCGCACTTGGGGCCGTACATCCCTCGCTTGCCCACGCGGAACCCCGTGGCGTTGGCGAGAATCGTCGCCTCCATGGAGAGCTTCGTCGCGTCGGCGAAGGAAGTCACCTTGCGGGCGTCCTGGCCGTACTGCTCCGCGAATGCGCGCTGCGTTTCGGGGGTTCGGTAGTGGTCGATCATCCCCTTCAGGTTTCCGGCCGCCACGGTCTCGAGTCCCAGCGACCGGAGATACCGGAGCAGCGTCATCGCCACGCCCGGTTCGTCGCCGTCCGTATTGGTCAGGACCACCCCGGCATCCCGCGCCTGCGCGGCCAGCAGCGAACCGAGTGTCGAATCGAGCTCCGCGTTGACGAGCACCACATGCTTCTTGTGGGCAATCGCTTCGGTCACCGCGCGGGCGGCGAACTCCTGGGTTCCGGTGACCTCGACGATCACGTCGATGGACTTCGCCCGGTTCAGTACGGAGGGGTCGGTCGTGACGGCATGGCCCATCGCGTCGGCCACCCGATCGAGCGCGTCGGGCTCGGCCACCCGAACCGGGGCCGGCGCTCCGCCTTCCCGAAAGGCCTGTTCCGCCCGCTCGACGGTGCGATTGGCAACGGCGAGCAGATGGATGCCGATAGGCGGCGTCAGCAACTGCAAGGCGATGGCCCGCCCCGTCACACCGGCGCCGATCAGTCCGACCCGGATCGGCCGGCCCGCCCGAGCGGCTTCGGCGAGCAGAGCGTCAAGGGCTCGGTTCATAGGGCGGGCCACGCGGCGTCGCGGGCGGAGACCACCTCGATCGGCCGCGGCCAGGCGATCCCGAGCGCCGGGTCATCGAACCGAACCCCGCGTGAGGCCGCCGAGGAGTATGGCGTCGACGCCTGGTACCGTACCTCCGTGTCGTCGACGAGCGTGAGGTATCCGTGCGCGCATTCCTCCGGCACATAGAGCATCCGGTCCGCGCCGGGGTCGAGCGCGACTCCGTGCCATGTCCCGTAGGCCGGAGAGCCCTTGCGGAGACCGACCACGACGTCGAACGCCGCCCCGCGCGTGCAGCAGACCAGCTTCGCTTCCTGATAAGGCGGCACCTGGTAGTGAAGCCCACGCAGCGTGCCGGCCTTGGGGCTCACGCCGACATTGATTTGCGCGACCACGTCCGCGAGCCCGTGGCGGGCGAACTCCTCGCGGCACCAGACCCGCGCGAAGGACCCGCGCTCGTCCCGAAGCGGCTCGGGCGTTACGACGTAGGCCCCCGGAATCGGCGTCGGATCGAAGATCACGCCGGCATCCCCCGTCCGATCCCTTCATAACGTGACACGCTCTTCGGCGGCAACAGCCGCCGCCCGTCGACCACGAGGGGCTGCGGCACCACGCCGTCCAGCAGGCGGGGAAGCCGGCGGAATTCATCCCACCGAGTCGCGATCACGATCGCCTCGGCACCGCCTATCGCCACAGCGAGGTCGGGAGCGAGCGTCAGGGCGGTGGCGGGATGGCGTCCGTTGAGCGCGGGACGCGCGGCCGGATCGTATCCGGTAACCCGCGCCCCCTCATCGAGGAGCAGTTCGACGATTCGAAGGCCGGGGGATTCGCGGACGTCGTCGGTATCCGGCTTGAAGGCCAGGCCGAGAACGGTCACCCGCAGATCGCGAAGCGTCGGATGATGCTTGCGAAGCAGCCGGAGCACTTCGTGGCTTTGGTCCCGATTGACGTCCAGCACCGCTTGGAGCACCCGAAGCGGGTGGCCCAACTCGGCTCCCTGCGCCACGAGCGCCTTGACGTCCTTCGGCAGGCAGCTGCCGCCGAAGCCGCAGCCGGCGTCGTAGAAGGAGGCGAGCGGGGCGCGAATCCGGGTGCCGTCCTCGAGCGCCGGCGAGAGGTAGGCGGAAAGATGGACGCCCTGCATGACCTCGGCGATGTCGATCTCTCCCAGCAGCGTGCAGAGGCCGGCCAGATCGTTGCTGAACGAAATAGCGGTGGCCAGCATGGCGTTCGAGGCGTACTTGATCATTTCCGCGGTGCGCGGGTTGGTCCGTACGACGGGAACCCCGGCAAATCCCTGGTAGAGCTCCGCCATCCGGTTCAGCGTTCGCTCGTCGATGCCGCCGAGAACGATCCGATCGGGGTGGAGAAAATCCTCCACCGCCTGTCCTTCGGTGAGAAACTCGGGATTCATGCCCAAGCCGAACCCCTGCCCCGCCACCTTGCCCGATCCCTCCTCGACGCCCCGGCGCACCGTCGTTTCGGTCGTGCCCGGCACCACGGTGCTCTTCACGACGACGACGTGATAGGCGTCGACTCCTCGCAGCGCCGCGCCGATCTCTCGGCTCGCGGCCGTCACGGCCGTAAGGTCGATACGGTGGCCGTCGAACGGCGTCCCTACCGCGATCATGGTCAGTTCGGCGCCGCGGACCGCGGCGGCCAGATCGGTCGTGGCGCGGAAACCCCGTCCGACATGCCGGCGAAGCAACTCGCCGAGGCCGTTCTCGTGAATCGGCGGCTCGCCGGCGTTGATGCGCGCGACCTTCGCGGGGTCCAGGTCCACGCAGGTCACCTGATGCCCCTGCTCGGCCAAGCAGACGCCGCTGACCAGCCCGACGTATCCGGCACCGATGATGGCGACCCGCATCAGGCGTCGCTGCCCTGACGATGGTGCGTGTACCAAGCGAAGCTTCGGCGGAGCCCCTCGTCCAGCGTGATCGCCGGCGCGTAGCCGATATGCTCACGGGCCTTCTGAATCGAGGGACACCGCCGCGCCGGATTGTCTTCCAGATACGCCGCTTCGGCGCTCGCCCCCAAGACGACCTTTCCCGAATAGCCGACCAGCTCCCGGCCGATCTCCACCATCCGCGCGGCCAATTCGGCCATGGTGATTTCGGGCGTCTCGATACCGATGTTGTACGCCTCTCCCGGGCGGCCCCGGACCAGCACCTTGTGATAGCCGGCGACCGCATCGGCCACGTAGCAAAAGGTCCGGGAAGGTTTGCCGTCGGAGAGGAGCACGATGTCCCGGCCCGCGAGAATGTCCGCGGCAAAATCGGGAATCACCCGCCGGTCGGAAATCTTGAGCCCCGGCCCGAAATTGTTGAAGGGGCGCGCGGCGGTAATCGGGAGCCCGTAGACCCGCGCAAACTCCACGCACAACGTTTCGCCGTACCGCTTCGATTCGTCATAACAAGCGCGGGGGCCGGTGCAGGAGACATTGCCGCGGTAGTGCTCCGGCGTTGGGATCCACTCGGCGGGCGGATCCCCGTAGATCTCCGAACTGGAGAAGAAAAGGAATCCGCGAACCGGATCGGCGCTCTCCTGCCGGGCTCGGGCGTACTCGAGCAAGGCGCGGAGCCCGTTGATATTCGCGTCCATCGTCTCGATGGGAAACCGCCGGTAGAATGTCGGCGACGCGATACCGGCGGCGTGAATGATGTACTCGAAGGCCGCCATGTCGGCCGGAAGCGGCTCTCGCATGTCATGCCGGGCGAGCGTCAGCCGCTTCCCGGCCGCGAGATCGGTGAGCCAGCGCGGCTCGCCACGCTTCAAGTTGTCGAAGACGGTGATGGCAATACGGTCGGCTGAAGGTGCAGACCGATTCCAATGGTCCAACGCCTGAACGAGGTAGTACCCCAAAAAGCCGGCCCCGCCGGTGATCAATATCCGGCGGCCGGCAAGCTCCGTCAGCTCAGACCGCAACTGGCCCTGAATAAACGAGAGATCCTGGTCTAGCAGCGCGGGCAGCGCTGGAATCTTGGTGGCCGCGGCCGTCATTTCCTGCTCAGCGTTGGGGGGAATCGTGCAAATGATTCTGGATCAATCAGTTCCTATGCAGGAACCTTGCCACATAGAGGGCCTCAGGAGGGTCCAATCTGAGGGGGAAAATCGGGTATTTGCTGCACAAGTGCAACAGTATTCCCAATAGGGGCTGGCTCCATTCCCGCTAGTTGCTGAAGGTCCCACATTCTCCGGTAGAGGGGACAGGTCTCGAGGAGCTCACCATGGGGTCCGAGACCGGCAATGCGTCCTCCTTCCAGCACCAGAATGCGAGAGGCATGGCGCAGCGTTGAGAGGCGATGCGCCACCACGAAGGTCGTGCGACCGACCATGAGCCGCTCCAATGCCTGCTGCACCACGAGCTCGGACATCGAGTCGAGGCTCGCGGTGGCCTCGTCGAGGAGGAGGATCGGCGGGTTCTTCACCAGCGCGCGGGCGATGTTGATTCGCTGGGCTTGGCCGCCGGAGAGCCCGACGCCGCCAACGCCGACGACCGTCTCGTAGCCTCCCGACAAGGCGAGAATCTCCTCATGAATTCCCGCTGCGCGGGCGGCCTCCTCGACCTCACCATCCGCCGCGGCGGGGCGTCCGCAGCGGATGTTTTCGCGGACCGTCGTGGCAAAAAGGAAGGGCTCCTGGGTCACGATACCCAAGTTGGCATAGAGGTCGGCAAGCCGGATCTCCGTCAGATTCTTCCCATCGAACCGTATCGCCCCCTCGGCCGGATCGTAGAAACGCGCGACGAGGTTGAGGAGCGTCGTCTTCCCCGATCCTGAAGGCCCGGCGATCCCGAGCGTTTCGCCGGCCCGCACCGAAAAAGAGACATCCCGGAGCACCGGCTCGTTGCGGTACGCAAAACCGACTCGGTCGAAGGAGATCAGAGCAGGGGGAAGAGGAAGGGGGTCGGCATCCGCCGCTTCGGGAACCTCGGGTGTCGTGGCAAGGAGCTCGGAGACCCGCTCAACCGAGGCACCCAACCCGCCCAGCGCCACCAGCCCGCTGTTGATGTTGTTGACCGGTCCGAAGAGCGCGCGGAGCGCCAGGAGAAAGGCGAGCAGGGAGGGCCAGTCGAGCCGGCCGGCCATCACGTCGAAGCCGCCCACCACCACCACGATGACAAGCCCGAGCCCGCCGATCGTTTCCAGCACGACCTGGGCATATGAGCTGATCCGGACCATCTCGATGAGCTCGTCGAAGTAACGACGCCCCTTTTCCATCGTGGTGCGCGCTTCGGCCTCGTCGCCCCCGTACACCTTGATGATCCGGATGCCGCGAAGGAGCTGAAGAATCGCGTCGAACAGCACGTAGCCGGTGCGGCGGAGCTCGCGAGACCGGGCCAGAGCCCGGCGGGCCGCGACGATGACGGGGATGCTGCAGAGCGGAAGCACGACCAGCGCCCAGAGCGTCAGGCGCGGGCTGAGCCAGAGCGCGGCCAGGAAGAGCCCCAGCGCGCCGACCGCTTCGAGGGTGATCCCCGCCAGCGCGAAGACGAGGGTCCGGAGCGCCATCACGTCCTGGCGCACCGCCTGGAGCAGATCGCCGTGGCTCTGCCGGTCGAAGAACGCCACCGAGAGCCGCAGCAGATGGCGGATCACCCGCTCCATCATCCCGAGCTCCAAGACCTTCACCATTCGCTGCTGGGTGACGCGATTGTCGAAGGCGAGCAGGCTCGAAAAGAGGAACGAGGCGAACAGGAGGCCGGCGATGCCCCAGAGGGAAAGCGCCGGACCGCTTCCCGCCCCGGCGCTTCGGTCGAGCACCCCGGCAAGAAAGTCGCGCGTCAAGAGGATGGTCCCGAGGCCGGCGGCGGAGCGGCCGAGGGAGGTCAGGACGAAGCGAACGACGAGGCGCGGATGCGCGCGGAGCAACGAGCGAAAATGGGTGAGGCCGGCGGTGATCCCCGCCTTTATCGCCACGCGAGCCACCCGTTATAGAGCAGCCGCGCGGCCAGGGAGGACCCCCGTCGCCGGAGCCGCTGCATCGGCCCGGAGCCCGCCACGGCGGGGCTGAGACTCATCCGCGCCTCGGTCCGGGCCCCCTCTTCGAGCAGCCGTTCCCGGACCCGTTCCCCAAACCCTCGGTTCAACACCGCCGCGCGCCACACCAGATGGCGCTCGAGCGGAAAGGGAACGGCGCCGGCCAGGATGCCGGGAAGGGGGCCGCCGGCCAGATCCTGGGCGGTGCGAAGCCAGCTCCAGAGGCGCGCTTTCGGCACCCGCCGCCTGGAGCGGAGATCGACCACTTCCCCGGCATCGATCCGCTCCCGGATCGTGTCCCAGCGGATCTCCGGCGCGCGGGCCAGCACCGCCGCCGCGTTGAGGAACGCCTTCAGCGTGTACCCCTTGGTTCCGTCGCCGAGGGCGTGGGCGGCCGCCTGCCACACCAGTTCGGTGGCGTTAGGCACGCGGTGGGGGGCGCCGTTCCAGGTGACGCCGTCGGCCAGGGCCGTGGCGCGGCGCCACGCCTCCGCCGGCGGGACGGTATCGCCGGTGGTGGTGTGGAGTTCCACGGCCACCCGCCGGTGATTCCAGAGCGCGGGGCGGTGGTGTTCCACCTTCCAGGGACTCGCCCAGCCGAAGCTCGGCTCGTACCCCTCCGCCACGAGCAGCTCGAAGCCCCGGTCGGCCGCGTCGTCCGGCACCAGCAGATCGACATCGGCCACGGCGCGCGCATTGGCAAAGGGGTATCGCTCCGCGGCGGCGCGGCGGGCCTGGCCCTTGATGAGAGCCACCGGAATGCCGGCCCGGCCGAGCAGGGCGAGCACCGCGGCGGCTTCCTCGTCGGCACGCATGTTGGCCATCGCAATGCCATGGGCCAGTGCGCGCAACGCCTCCGCGCCGGCCGGCGCGGAAGCCGCACCGAGCGCCTGCAGTCGGCGGTAAAGCCAGAGCGCCGCCCCCTCGAACGCCAGCAGCCGCTCGAGCCCGTGGATATCGACCCGCGCCCACTCCGCGGCCGCTTCCCGATCGGTGAGGCCTCCCTGGAGCCGGAGGGTGCGGAGCAGGAGCGCGATGGGGGGGTGCGTCATCGGACGGCCGCGCCGGCTTCGGGAAAGCGGGCGATCACCTGAAACGACGGAATGTGCTCGGCGCCGGTCTCGAGAAACGGAGAGCCGTTATGCACGAGCCAGGCGTGCGCGGCCAGGCTCCGGGTTTCGTCGCGCCGGACGCCGATCCAGAGCTCGATGTCGATCCCGGTGCGGCGGAGCAACGCGTAGAGGACGGCGGCGCGCTTGAGGCAGGTGAAACGCCAGGGCCAGGGCAGACGCCAGAGCAGCCGGTCGACCCAGCCGACGATCCGCTCGGTGAGCACCGGATCGGATGGGTAGCGCCTCCCGCGCCCCAGGCGAGGCGCCAACCGGTGCAGGGGCAGCAGGTGCAAGAGCGGAGGCACCACCAGCACGGTTCCGACGGTCCGGATCCGCCAGCGCATGACCCCGGACCGTGTCACGGCACTTCTTCCACCAACGCGGCCTTGAGGCACTCGTCCAGGAACTTGCGGGTGCTCTCTTCGGCCTTGGGCCGGTCGATCTCGTACTCGTGGAGGATCGCCTCGACGAGCGCGTCGAAGCTCTTCGGCTCGACCAGCGCTTCGAGGATGGTGAGTCCGCTCTCTGTAACGGTGAAATAGCGCCGGGCGCCGAGGTGGAGGACGACGCCTTCACCTTCGAGGGAAGTAAGTCGAAGATCGGCGTGGCGGCGGTATGTGGTCATCGTCGATCCCGATTAGGTGCGCATCCAGAACTAGGCCAAGGACTTAGCAAACCCTATGCCGAATGAGACCCCGCGCTGTCGCGGTGGCTTGGTCCAAGGGGCGGAACCGGCCACCTCGGGGGCAATACGCCATAAGTAATTGCAGCGTATACAGTTCCACGATAGGACAGTTCTCTGCCCCTATCTTGGATCTCGGCACCAGGCGCACATTGAATTGGCCAAGGCATTCCACGACTTTTCGGCGGGTGAGCACTCTTCGCCGTCACATCAAACGGGTAGCCCCCGGACTGGCCGCTTTCGTCGGTCAGCTTCGTGCGCTGCCCACCCTCCGCTCGCGGACGATCTTCATTCGGAGAGTGCTTGCCCGCCGGCTCCTCTCAAAGCTGGACCGATTCCCCGAGCGGTTGGGCAACCCGGCTCTGGTCATCTTCGTATGCCGCGGCAACATCATGCGGAGTGCTTTGGCGGAAGCCATCGTGCGAGCCCGGCTCAAGGAGGGAACGACGGTGTCGGTCACTTCGGCGGGGATCAACGCCAAGCCGGGCACCGGGGCCGACCCTCGCGCCGCCGCGTACGCCCGGACCCTCGGGCTATCCCTAGCCGACCACCGGGCGCAGGCCTTCGACTACGCCCTGGTATCCCGGGCCGACCTCATCGTGGCGTTGGACCATGGGATCGAAGCGGAGATCCTGGCGCGCGCACCTAGCGGCCACGACCGGGTGGTGCTCCTTGGCGGCGTGGATCTGGGCGGCGTCTATCGCGGCACCGACATTCCCGACCCATACGCGGCAGATGAGCCCGAGGCCACACGTCTGTTCAAAGCGGTGGAGCGAGACGCGCTGCAACTGGCGACATGGCTCCAGGCACGGCGGCCGGCGGCGGCAACTGAGGGTGGTGAGTCGGGCCGTTAGCGGGCGGGTGGCTTCCGCAGGACAATCACGATCGCCCGGGCGTACTGCCGGAGAAAGCCGACCTTGGCAAGAAGCGCACGATCGAAGCGTCCCAGGGCGAGCCGCACCTTCGGCGACCGGATGACCCGATCGAGACGCGAGAAGAACTGGAATTCCTCGATCTCGACCTCGAAGTGCGCCCGGAAGGGTGGGAGGTCGCTGTATTTGAACTGGTGAGACCACTGCTCCGGATCGTCGGGGGAGCCTGACGGCACCGGCACCAGGCGCCGGAGCCGCTCCATCATCAGGCTGTTGCCGAACGGCTCGTGGAAAACGGCGTGCGCGCTGGGGCGCATCACCCGAAACAATTCCGCGGCGGCCCTCGCCTTGTCACCGACGTGATGGAGAATGCTCTGGCCGGCGACGACCTCGAAGCGGCCGTCTTCATAGGGGAGTTCGTAACACGAACCGGCGCGAAAACGGCACTGATCGCCCACCCCGTTCCGGGCCGACCGCAGCTCCGCCGTGCGCACCGCCTCGGGTGAGATGTCCATCCCATCGACCAACGCACCCCGTTTGGCCAGGATGATGCTGAGCCAGCCGCTGCCGCAGCCGACATCGAATACCCGCTTACCGCGAAGATCGCCCAGCCGGCGTACCGACTCGATGTAGGGGTCGGTGCGCTCCAGGATCTGGTCGAACCGCTCCCAGTCCCAGGGGGTCATGATGCCGAGCTCTTGGGGCCTCTGCCGGTCGTACAGCTCGTTGTGGCGCTGAATTTCGAAGCGCTCTTCTGCCTCGATCGAGTGGGGAGGATTCGGCGTCATCACATTCACCCGGTGAATGGGGGTATTTGAGTCCGATGCAATAGTCCGCGCCTTTGCAGGATTCCTGCCCAATGGCCGGCAGGGCCATCCCGGGGGAAATCCCCGAGAATTCGACCCTACCCGGGACCCGATTATTGAGTGCAAATCGCTGCAATCAACGGCATGTATCTTGCTTTGCCACAACAGAATATGTCAAACACCGTGAGCGCCCAGGGGGAACCAAACCTCTCTGCTGTGCCCCCCTCGTCCAGGTTCACCGCACTGGCGGACCTCCGCGAGATCGTTCACGACCTGGTGAGCCATCGAGAACTGCTCCTGCAACTGACGCTGCGAGACATCAGGGTTCGCTACAAGCAGGCCGTGATGGGAGTGGCGTGGGCGATTCTCATGCCGATGCTCATCGTAACAGCCGGAGTGGTCGTCCGCCTGGCCCTGTCCCGGGCGGGGGGAGGGGTAACGCTCAACGACGTCGCCGGAACCGCCCTCAAGGCGGTTCCCTGGTCGTTCTTTGTCGGGAGCATCGGCTTTGCCGTGGTCAGTCTGAGCGGCAACATGAATCTCGTCGGCAAGGTCTACTTTCCCCGTGAGGTCCTTCCGCTGTCGTCGATGCTGGCGCAGTGCTTCGACTCGGCGATCTCGCTCGGGGTTGTGAGCGTGCTGCTCGTCGTGACCGGGTCGGTTTCGCTCACCGGGCTCGTCTGGCTGCCGTTCCTCCTCCTGGGCATCGTCACCTTCACGGCCGCGATGTGCCTGCTCTTGTCCTGCGCCAATCTGTTTCTGCGAGACGTCAAGTACCTGGTGCAGATCATGCTCACCTTCGGGATCTTCTTCACTCCGGTCTTTTTCGACGCCGGCATGGGGGGGCCGAAGTTCGCCACGCTCCTCATGTTGAATCCCCTGGCTCCGTTTTTGGAGGGGCTGCGCCTAGCGGTTATCGAGGGGCATAACTTACTTTCCCCGATCGCGACGGTCGCCGCGTCCGGGGTGGAAACGATCATCTGGCAGCCGTGGTATCTCGTCTACGGATTTGGAGCGGCCGCGGTCCTGCTCACGGCGAGCGCGGTGCTCTTTCACCGGCTCGAATTCCTGTTCGCCGAGTACTTGTGAGCCTGCCGATGAACCACACCCCCCGGGTGCAATTCGACCATGTCTGGAAGAGGTTCCGGCGCGGCCAGGTGCATGACAGCCTGCGCGATCTCATCCCGGCGCTCGGCGGCCGCCTCTTCCGCAGGCGCCGGCCGGCAGACGAGATGGCCACGGGAGACTTCTGGGCGCTCAGCGACTTGAGCTTTTCGGTCGAGCCCGGCGAGGCGCTGGGCATCATCGGTCCGAACGGGGCCGGCAAGTCCACCGTCCTCAAGACGCTGACCAAGATCATCCGTCCGACGAGGGGCCAGGCCGAGGTGCGTGGACGGATCGGAGCCCTCATCGAAATCGCCGCGGGTTTCCATCCGGACTTGACCGGCCGGGAAAACGTCGCGCTGCAGGGCGCCATCATGGGCATGCGCCAAGCCGACATCAAGCGCCGCTTCGACGACATCGTCGGCTTCGCGGAGCTGGAAGACTTCATCGACACCCCCGTCAAGCGGTATTCGAGCGGCATGAACGCTCGCTTGGGCTTCTCGATCGCCGCCCATCTGGAGCCGGAAGTCCTGATCATCGACGAGGTCCTGGCGGTGGGCGACTTCCGCTTCCAGCAGCGCGCCTTCGAGCGGCTCCGCCAGATGATTCGGAGCAGTATTCCGGTGGTCATCGTCTCGCACCAGCTGGAGCGCGTGACGGAGCTCTGCACCAAGGCGCTGCTGCTCAACCGCGGCGCGATGGTCCAGCAGGGTTCGCCGACGGAGTGCGTTTCGGCGTACCTCAACCTGAACGTGGACCGGACGACGGCCGGCAACGGATCGTGCCCGGTGCATATCGAGCAGATCCTCCTGGCGGAGCGCGACGGCGTGGTGACCGGCGAACGCATCAACCTCACGATCCGCGGCACCATCGCGCCGGAAGGAGTGCCCCCGCACCTCGATCCGGTCGACGTGAGGATCGAAGAACCGGGCACCGGCAAGGTCATCTTCGCCACCAGTACCAAGCGGGCCGGGGTCGCGCTTCCGGAGAGCGGACCGTTCGAGGTCCGGCTCTCTCTCCAGATGAACTTGCCCCCAGGCGCCTATACGATCGAGACCTGCAGTTTCGACGTGTTGGCGCAGCAGTTCGCCGCCAACGGCCCGAGTGCCTTCGTTCCCGTGCGAGAGTCGACCCCGTTTTTCGGCAACGTGAATCTGAACGCGGAGTTCAAGCCGACCACGGCCCGCGGCGTGAGCGGCTCCGAAACGCCCATAGGCGCGGTCTGGCGGTCGTGACGACGGCGGCGCCGCGGCCCCGTCGAATTCTCTTCGTCGAGGCGAACGAGGATGGGACCGTCGGCGGATCGTATCAGGCCTTGTACGACCTCGCCGTGCATCTCGATCGGACCCGCTACGAGCCGGTCGTGATGTTCTACGAAGACAACCGATTCGTGCCCGCCCTTCGCGCCGCCGGCGTGGAGACGCATCTCTTCGAGACGGTGCGGTCGTACGAAAACCGTGTCAACGAATCGGGGTCCATCCCGGAACGCGCCCTCAAGATGCTGCGCGCGGTGGTGTCGCGGCGCCGGGCGCTCGCCGACCTCCGAATCGACCTGCTGCATTTGAACAACTCGCCCCGGGTCGGATGCGACGACTGGCTGCCGGCGGCCAAGTGGCATGGCTGCCCCTGCCTCGTGACGGCCATGGGAGATGCCGGGCGAGACGAGGCCGCCTTTCGGCGTTGGCTGACCGGCCGGTTCGACCGAGTCATAGCCATCAGCCAGCATATCGCCTCGCGGCTGGTCGAGTGCGACATCCCCGAGGAGCTCATCCGGGTGATCCACCTTGGCACGAACATCAAGGAATTCCGCGCCCGCGCCACCACCCCTCCCGAGCTCACCCGTCAGCGGCTCGGCCTGCGGCCAGATGATTTTTTCGTGTTGATGCCCGGCAATATCAAAGACTGGAAGGGACAGCACGTCTTGGTCGAGGCGGTGATCGCGCTCCCCGAAAGCATCCGGGCGCGTACTCAAGTCCGGTTTGCCGGGGCAACGCCCTCCTATGCGGCCGGCTATCGGGCCGAGCTCGATCGGCGGATCGCCGAGGCCGGGCTTGCCGATCGCCTCGTCTTTCTCGGTGAACGTCGGGATATCCCGGATCTCATGCTGGCCGCCGACGCCATCGTCCATGCTTCGACTTTCCCGGAACCGTTCGGCCTCGTCGTGGTGGAAGCGATGGCGCTCGGAAAGCCGATCGTGGCGTCCGAGCTTGGCGGACCGGCGGAAATCGTGTCGGAAGGCTCGGGGCTCCTCTTTCACCCCGCCCGCCCGGCGGAGCTGGCCGCGCATTTGGCCCGGCTCGCGGAAGACGGGGGCTTTCGCGCCGCCATCGGACGGGCGGCGGAAGAACGGGCACAGGGGTTCGACATTTCGAACAACGCCAACGCAACGGCGGCGGTCTACGACGAAGTGCTGGGCGGATAAGTCCGAAGGGAGGTAGTGCTTGGGCCAGGCCATACCCGTATTCCTCATCAGCCTTGCCAGGGCGGCGGAGCGCCGTAAGGCCGCCACTCGCCACCTTCGGCACATCGGCGCCGAGTTCGAGCTCATTGAGGGCGTGGACGGTTCCGCGCTTTCGAAGGAGGAGCTGGTTCGGGTGGTCGCGCCCGGTGTCGAGCTCCCGTTGGGGCATATCGGTTGTTACATGTCCCACATACGGACCTATGAGCAGTTCCTCAAGACCGGGAAACCCCACGGCCTGGTTGTTGAAGACGACGCGCGGCCGGACCCTCGGTTCGTCCGAGTCCTGCAACGCGGCATCGAGAACGCCGACTGGGACTACTGCTACCTCAACTGCGACTGGATGAACTCGGACGGGCAGGTCTTCTACGACGCAGGCTCCCCATTCATCATCAACGAGACCTTTCGGGCCTATCGGCTTTCGGGGGGGCCTTGGGGATGCTACTCGTACATGATCACGCGGGAGGCAGCCCGCCGGCGGCTCGAGCATGCGTTCCCGATCGCTCACGAGATCGACGTCTATAGCAAATACCCGTACCCGGTTCGATTTCGAGCGATAGTCGGGCCGAAAGGCAGCTGGCTCAACGAGCAACACTACCAATCCTACGTGACCGGCTGGTCGAAGCCGATGGAACAGCTTCCCTTCGCTCGGCTCCGGCGCTCGAAGCTCTTCGTGGCGGCCCGCGATGCACTCCGGTTTCATGGCGTTCGCGGGTGGATGAAGGCGCGCCAACTTGTGCGACAGGGAAAGCTCCCGCCGGGCGCCTGGCGAGCCCTTCCCACCGAGCATGTGCTGTTCGGCTACGGCGCGGCGTCACCCGCCGCTGACGCTGCGGCCGGCCCGTAGGCCGCCCGGACCATCGACGGACCGCCGTTGCCACCGACAGCCTGTATCATCCTGCCCTATTTCGGGAGTCTTCCCGAGTGGTTTCCGCTGTTCCTGGCCACCTGTGAGCGGAACCCCACGATTCGCTGGCTGATTTACACCGACGACCCGACTCCCCACCATCTCCCGCCAAACGTTGGCGTCGAGCGCCGATCCTTCAAGGACTACACCGGCTTTGCGGGAAACCGCCTGGGCATCGATCTCTCCGCGATGCCCGCGTACAAACTCACCGACCTCAAGCCGTTTCTCGGGGAAATCCATGCCGAGGAGCTGCAGGGAGCCCGTTACTGGGGCTTCGGCGACATGGACGTGCTCTATGGCAACCTGGAGCGGTTTCTCGAAGGTCCGGTCCGCCGCGGAGCGAATGTCATCACCACCCATGACCGGCGCGTAGCGGGACACTTCTGCCTGCTGCGCAACACCGAGACGTTCCGGCGCAAATGCTTCGCGGTGTCGGGCTGGCAAATGGAGCTGGAGCGGCCGGACCATGTGAGCTACGACGAATTTCAATTCAGCACGGAGTTGTTCGCGCTGCAGCGCACGTTCGGCCGGTGGTATGCCTTCAAGTGGTACCGTTTCGTTCGGTCTCTGGGCCTCGATGCTGCGCTTGACCGCAGCTTCTACGCACGGGAAGCCTACACCACGCCGCTCAGCAACGTCCGGTGGCACGACGGTTCGCAGTTCTGGGAGCACCCCCTGGAATGGGAATGGACCGATGGGCGGCTCATCTCGGTGCGAGATGGGGTTGAGGTCCCCTATCTTCACTTCATGAACTACAAGTCCTCGAAATGGCTCTCGGCCAGCATACGCCTTGCCGTTGCCGAGGGATACGTGGCGCACCCGCCGCCGGGGTGCCGGTTCGATGAGGCGCCCTGGGCCCATCTTCCGCGAATCGTGCAGGCGAAGGGTCCGCCGTCGGCGTCCCCCCGAAGGATGACGCTCGGACTTGCCGGGATTACCGTGGAATGAACGCGCCTCCGATTCGCATCTTCGTCGCGACGGAGACCTATCCCAATCCGTACCGGCCGTACCTCGACGCGCAGCTGGCGCAGTTCGTCCGGGATGGGCACGACCTCAGCATCCTCGCCACCCAAGCCTGGCCGGTGGTGAATCCGGTCATCGAGGAGCTGGGTCTCGTCGGACGGACTCGCTATTTCCCCCAGTCATTGCGTGAGGCACCCCGGTTTGCCGGGCGGATGATCGCTTCGGCGCCGCGAATGTTGGGTCGCGCACTCACGGCGGCCGGCGCCGTCACCGACACCTTGCGCACGCGGCTGAGCGCGTTCAGCAAGGCGCTCGTCTTCCCCGAGCGCGCGCCCGATGTGCTCCTGGTGCATGACTTCTGGCTCCTCTGCACCCTTCCCTTCCTCAAGGAGCTCTACCCGAGGGCCGTCGTGGCGCTCTATCACCACGGCGGCGAGTCATCGACGATGCGGGTCTCGTCGAATGCCCGCCTGGCGTTCGAACTCGCGGACGTCGTTTTCACCAACACCAGGTCCAGCAGGGAGGAAGTCCTCGCGAGAGGATGCGGCGAGTCGAAGGTGCGGATCGTTCCGGTCGGCTTCAACCTCGCCGAATACACGCCGAGCCTGCCGAAGTCGCGCCGCCCCGGCGGGGTCTTCCGCCTGCTCTACGCCGGGCGGCTCGTGGAAGAAAAGGGATTGCAATACGCCCTCGAGGCGCTGGCGATCGTCCGGTCCCGCACAACCGTGTCTGTGTCGCTGACCATCATGGGCAACGGACCCTGCCGAGACGACCTGGAGGCCTCCGCTCATCGGCTTGGGCTGACCGATTCCGTCCATTTCCTCGCCAACCAGCCCAGCCGAAAGATGATCCGCGCGATGGATCAGTTCGACGCGCTGATCTTGCCCAGTGTGCCCACCGAGCAGTGGAGGGAAACGCAGGGGTGCGTGGTGCAAGAGGCAATGCTGATGAGGCTGCCGGTCATCACGACCCAGAACGGCGGGCTGCCCGAGTCGATTCCTCCCGCCATGGCCCCCTACTCGATTCCGTGCCGGGATGCCGAAGCGCTCGCTTCGGCGTACGAGAGGCTGCTCGCGATGGACGACCGGCATCTGGACGAGCTCGGCGACGCCGGCCGGACGTTCGTCCTCGAGTACTACGACGTGCGGGAGACGAACCGCGCTTTGCTCGGCATTTGCGCAGAGGTCGGTTAGAAGCCCGCCGCAATCGACTCGTGAATCGCCTCGAGCTGATCCTCCGGGCGGAACGACTCGGCCACTCGCTCACGCCCCGCCCGACCCAGCCTCTCCCGCCCCGAAGGATCGTCGAGAAGCGCGCAGAGCGCCCCTCTGAGA
Organism: Gemmatimonadales bacterium; assembly: GCA_013140635.1. Taxonomy (GTDB): domain Bacteria; phylum Gemmatimonadota; class Gemmatimonadetes; order Gemmatimonadales; family GWC2-71-9; genus JABFSM01. The sequence goes on along the minus strand of JABFSM010000054.1, from coordinate 20,969 downwards.
GCCTCGACGTTCCCTGCAGGCACGAGCACTCCTTCGCGCCCATCCCGCGCCATTTCCGGAATTCCGCCCACAGTGGAAGCGACCACCGGTCGCGCCCTGGCCATCGCCTCGAGGACGCCGAGCGGAAGGGCATCCTCCCAAATCGAGGGCACCGCCACAACTGTGGCCGCGGAGAGGTATGCCCCGACATCACGCTGGTACCCCACACACTGGATGGCGTCCTTCGACTGAAGCGTCTCTCGGCAGGCGAGTAGCGCGGGAAGGTGCGGGCCATCTCCCACGTAGATGAGCAATGGGGGCGTGGAGCTCGGCCGCTCCCGCCACACCGCATCGAACGCGCGGAAGAGGGTCTCCACCCCTTTCTCCGGCGCGGCGCGGCAGACACAGACGACAATGTCGGGTGATAGGGGAAGCCCGAGCCGAGTCCGGGCGTCCCGGGCATGGATCTCGGCCGGCAGCGGCAGGCCGTTCCAGACTCGACGGAGACGCCGCTCGGGAAGGAGCACCACCTCACGCTGCCGCCTGGCCACATAGTCGCTCACCGCAAGGACCCGGTCCGCGGCAAGTCCCGGCACCCGCGCCGCGAGCCACTTGAGCGCGCGCCGGAAGCCGCGGGGCACGGTCCGCGCGCCGGAGGTGTGATCGTGCACCACGATCCAGCGCACTCCGGCCAGCCGAAAAAACCAGTGGCGCGGCGTGACCGAGGCGCTGTCGGTCAAGTAGAGAACCCGGATGCGGCGGCGGCGCAGCTCGCGCAGAATCGTCCAGAGCGCCCCGAACGAAGAGCGCTCCAGGTCCAATTCTATCGGCGCGGCACTACTGCCCTGGAGCGTCGTGGGGGGTCGATCGATCCGGCGATAGGAGACGAAGGTCGGGATGCCCTGCCCCGCCAGGCGGTCGGCGAGCCGTGCATACAACCCTTCGATGAAACTCCAGGCGAACCCCACGTTCGATTCGTAGGGTACCACGCATAACAGCGCCTCCGGCGGCTTACCGGCCGGCATAGATCTGCTCGTAGTGGTCGGTCATCACCTCGATGGTGAATTCCCGCTCGGCGCGGCGCCGGGCCGCGTCCCCAAGGAGGGCGCGACGGGCGGGATCGGCGAGGAGAGGAGCGAGCGCGTCGGCGAGGGCCGCGGCATCGCCCGGCGGAACGAGCACGCCGTCCACGCCGCTTTCGATCGCCTCCGGAATACCGGACGTGCGGGACGCGAGGACCGGGCGTCCGGCGAGCATCGCCTCCAGCACGGCAAGGGGCAGCCCCTCCCAGAGCGACGGCATCAGGAAGATGTCGGCGGCGGCCAGGAGGTCGGGGACGTCGCTCCGCTGGAGCAGGACGTTCACCCGGCCCCCCCAGCCGCGGGCGGCGACGAACTCCGCGACGGGAGCCTCCTGGTCGCCCCCGCGCCCGCCGGCCACGAGGAGCCGCCAGGGAAAGCGCCGGCCCCGGTCCTCCAGCAGCGCGAGCGCGTTCAGCAACACCATGTGGCCCTTCCGGTGGTCCATGTTGCCGACCATCAGGAGGACGATCTCTCCGGGAGCCACCCCGACTTCGCGGCGGACCGCCTCGGCGTTGCCGTTAGGCTTCGGCACCCCGTTCCGGATCACCCGGACCATGCCCTCGGGCAGCCCCAAGTCGGCATCGAGCTGCGCCTTCGTGGCGGACGATACCGCCACGGTGGCGCGACTCCGCCGGAACGCCCAGCGAAGCGCCACCCGGCGGCGCCAGGCCGCTGTCATCTGCTGATTGCCGTGCATGGTGATGACGTGGGGCAGCGAATGGAGCCGGGCCGCGGCGGTGGCGTAGATCGCCATCGCGAATTCGTGGCTGTGCAGCACATCGAGCCGCTCGGCGCGGCACTGCTTGACGAGCGACCAGACCGCCGCCGGGTCAAGCGCGCGGCGGATGTCGAGGGTGCGCCGGGCCACCCCGGCCTCATCGAAGAGCTTCCCGAGCCACCCGACCCCGCGCAGCGGGCCGAACGGCACCACATGGTGGCCGCGCTGCCGGAGCTCCTGGGTAAGCCGGAAGACGACCACCTCGGCGCCGCCGGGCCCGTCGGATTCGAGGAGCATGCCGATGCGAAGCGGCCGGCGGCCAGCCGTCATCGGCCCCTCCGGAACCAATCGAGCGACTCCCGAAAGAAAGGCCCGGGATCGGAGAGGCGGAGGATCTCGCCTTTGGCGCCTCGGAAGCCGTCGAGGAGAACATCCAGCGCCGTGCGGAGCGGCCCGGGCGTGCCGGCCGGCAAGAGCCGCGCATCTTCCGGGTGTCGAAACCTCGCGATGAGGTGGTCCACATCGCCCCACCACCACCGGGTCCGGACGCCGGCCTCATAACGTGGCGGCGGGGCCGGAGCCGCGCCGAGGACCGCTTCGACCAGCAAGCGGGGAAAGTCCACCCCGGCATCGATCGCAAGCTGGAGCGAGCCCCAGAGGCGGCCGTTGATTTCCATGACGTACGGCGTTCCGTCGGCGCCCCGCTTGAATTCCAGCATGCCGGGCCCGCTCCAGCCGAAGCGGGCAAAAAGCGCGCGGGTCCGGTCGAGCAAGTCGGGGTCCTGGGCCACGCTCTCCCGCGCCACGCTCACGCCGCCCCCGGGCGGCTTCTCCCGAATACGCCGGTGAGCAAAGTTCGCGAGCTCTCGACCCTCCCAAATAAGCAGGAACACCCCAATGCCCTCCCCGGGAATGCGTTGCTGCAGGAGCACGGGATAGGCGGCCTCCGCCAGCCCCGCGAGCAACGATTTGAGCTCGTTCATGTCCGCGGCGTGGAGCACCGCGAGCTTGCGGCGCGCCGAGGTGGTGCCGACGACCGAGCGGGCCGGCTTGACCACCAGCGGGAACAGGGCGTCGACCGGGAGAGACCACTCGGGGCCCGGCCTCGAGGAAAGCACGATCTGGGCGGGGACGGAGAGTCCGAGCGCGGTCGCTTCCCGCAGGACCTGCTCTTTGTCGCAGACCGCCTGAAAGCGGTCGGCGGGAGCGGCCGCGAGCCGGCAGGGGGCAAGCCGGAATTCGACCGGATAGAGCGCTAGGTGAGCGGCTTCACTCATCGGAAGCACCACGCGATAGCCGTGCGCCTTGGCCAGGGCGCAAACGGCGTCCGCGTACGCGGCCGGTTCGACGAGGGGTGAGGGCGCCAGGTGGCTTCGCGCGGCATACCGCGATGCCCCCGCCAGGGTCGAGCGACGATCCGCCAGCACCCCGACCTCGAAGCCCGCCTTCCCAAGCGAGCGGACACTCGCCAAGGCGGCGCGCTCGTTTCCGTCGGTGACGAGCACCGAGCGGCGGGGTGCCTCGGTCACGCCGTGAGGCCCAGTCTCAGGAACGCCGCGAGGACAATCGGCCGACCGGTGCGGCGACCGGGCTTCCGCCCCGCCGGCTTCGCCACTCCGACCCGCCCGTCGGCAGGATGTGCGGAACGGGCGACAACGCCCCGCTCCCGTTGCGGAACCTCACCAGGCAGGCGAGGTACCCCGCCATCATGGCGGCGATGAAGTAGTAGATCTCCAGCCAGGCGAAGTTGAGGAAGAAGGCGGTCGACGCAAAACCGACGATCGCAATCGCGAGATAGCTGGGGGCGAGGGCGAGGAACCGCTGTTCCGGCGTTCCCTTCAACCAGCTCTTCGGCAAGGTGTACGAGAGATAAAGCATCTGCCCGAAACCGAAGATCAAGAGCCCGACCCAGAGGAGGAGCCCGGGGATGCCGGTTTCGGAGCCGGCCTGAATCACCGAATTGTGCGGCGGGGTGCATCGCAGGCCGGTGTTCTGCCGCCTGGCAATTTTGGCCTTCTCGGAAATCTCGCACTCTGCCTTCGGGAAGTTATTGATGCCCAGCCCGAAGACCGGATAGGCCGCTATGTAACCGATTCCGCGATTGAAGAGCTCTCGACGCCCGTCCTTGGACGTGTAGTTGTAGTCCTCTTTCGGCTTGAGAAGGGTCTCCATCTGCATCCAGTAGCCCGGCGGCGCCCAGGCAAAGAGCGCTCCCGCCGAAACCACCAGCACCGCGACCCGCTTGACCACCGAAATGCCGCGCGCCAGCAGGAGGACGGCGAGCCCGACAACCAGAATGCCGACCAGACCCCCTCGCGACCCGCTCCGCGAGACCGTACCGGCGATCCCGATGATCGTCAGAAATGACATGACCTTCATCCACTTCCCACCCACCTGCAGCACCAACAGCGAGAGCGCGAGTGCCACCATGAGGACGCACACCACGTCGTTCGCGTCCCAGGTATACATATCGCTCAGGCGGGCGTAGCTGAAGTCGCCGCTATAGTGCACCAACTTGAAAACGAAGAGTGAGTTGAAGGTGAGCACCAGCGACCCGGCGATATAGGCACAGGCAAAGGTGTAGAGGTCGCGAACGTTCCGAATCGCGGCCACGAGCAGGAAGGCGTAGATGACGTTTTTCGAGAAGGTGGTGATGACGTATTGACCGGAGTTGCCCATCGAGATGCCGAATGCCACCGACAGACATGTCCAGATGACGAGGTAGCGTAGCACCTTCGCGGGCCACGTCGTGAGCAGGCTGTCCGGCACGATCAGCCGTGGATTCAGATAGGCAAAGATGGCCACCAGGAAGGTGAGCACCATGGCCGGCCGAATGCTCGCAATCGCGGGGAACTGTTGGTGAACGCGGCTAATCGTCATGATCGTCAGCAGAGCGAGCGCAACTTGCAGCCCGTTCCTCACCAACGTCAGCGACCCGCTCTTGGCTTCCGCCGCGCCCGCCGAAGCCTCGGCTTCGTACACCGCGCTTATGGTCATCGTCCCCCGCAAATCACAAATCCCCCAAAGTCGACCACCTGCCGGAACCCCACTGGAACTGCAAAAAATACGCCCCTGGTCTCAATGGTGTAACTCGTTTGTTACAAACAAGTTGCACATTTTCGCGGCCCAGATGACGGGATCAATCTGTGGCGCGAAGGGCGGACTCGTAGAGCGCTCTCATCTTTACGCCCAGCACGTCCCAATCATATATCGTCTCTGCGGTGCGCCGCCCGGCGGCGCCGAGCCGCAGCTGGAGGGTCGGATCGGCCAAGACTTTGGCGACAGAATCCGCGAAGCTCTCCGCGTCATCGGCGAGGAGCGCATTCTCCTCATGCACCGCCGCCAGCCCCTCCGCGCCGATTCGGGTGGAAACCACCGGCGCCCCCATCGCCCAGGCGTCGAGAATCTTGAGCCGAGTTCCTCCACCGACCCTAAGTGGAGCGATGAAACAGGCGGCTTGCTGGACGTACGGACGGACATCGGGAACGTAGCCGGTCAACCGGAGGCCGGGCGTCGAAGCATATCGAGTCCGCTCCGCCTCGGAAATCTTGCCGATCCAGGTGAGGCTCGCTTCCGGAGCACGGGAGCGAATCTTGGGCAGGAGCTCGCCAGCGCACCACTCCAGCCCGTCGCGGTTGGGGTGCCAAGAAGTGCCTCCTACGCACACGAGCCCTCCGCGTGGCGCCTCCAAGGGCGCCGGCCGGAAATACTCGACGTCGACGCCGTTCGGCACCACCTCGACTCGGGAGCCGGGGGCGATCCGGCGAAACGCCGCCGCATCGTCGTCGGAACAGGCCACGTTGAGCGCCAGGCGCGGCATCCACTCGCGCTCCGCCTCCAGGAGCCGCTCCGCCTGCCATGCCATGTAGGCGCCCCGCCAACCCCGCTCATGCTCCGCACGCTGGCGCAAGAGCGCCGACTCGACGTTATGGTGCGTGCATGCCGCCGGAATCCCGCGCAGTTCCGGAAGCCAGCGCACCAGGTCGAGGGTGTCGACATGAACGAGGCCGAAAGCGCCTCGGTCGAGCACCCGCCGGAGGTGGCCCCCGAATGCCGCCGAATCGTGGACGTACCATGTGTACGGCTTCCCGGCGGCCACGCTCCGGAGGTGATCCCAGAGAAGCCTGGTCCCGGACCGCTCCTGCGGAATCGGGACAACCGCCACGTCGGCCAGTTCGGCGATCGCCTCGAGCCGCGCCTCCGGCGTCAGCCCTCCGGTCGGCGCATCGCGCCGGTCGAAGCAGAGCATCGTGACGCGGAATCCCTTGCGGAGCTGTTTCAGGGTGTTCAGCGTCCGCAGCGCCGCCCCGTTGTGAGCCGGGTAGGGAAGCCGGTGGGAAAGAAAGAGGAGGGAGGGCTGTTGCTCGCTCATGGCCGCGTTCCCTCGAGGGGCCGCCGGCGCAGCCCCTCCACAAAGGAAGCGGTAAAGCGGCCGGCGGCCGCGGGCGTCAAGTGGAGTCCGTCACTGAAGGCATCTGCACCGTAAGTACTGGAATGGTCGAGCGCCATGACCGGGACTTCTGCCTCCCGAGCGGCCCGCAATACCTGGTCCCTACCGGCGTCGAACGTGGAATCGAGAACCCCGGCCGGAGGAAGGACCCACACGAGTCTCGATCCGCCCTCTTCGACCGTTGCCTTCATCCGCCGCATGCGCTCCCGTGCGATGGCCAGCGTATCCACGAGCGGCCGCCCCTTGGGCGGGGCACCCCGCCCGAAGCCACCGAAGACCGGGGCAAGTTGCTCGATACCGGGCAGGAGTGCGCGGAGCGCCACGCCGCGGAGTTCCGTACGGGCACCGTAGAATTCGCTCACTTCGGCCAGCGCATAGCTCGTGATGACGGTTGGATGGAGGTCGAGATCGCGGGCAAGGGCCAGCAAGTCGCGCGCCGAGACCAGGCGGAAGACGCTATACGGCCCCCAGATTCCGTCGTTCAGCAAGTGGACCCTCGGGAGGACGACGGCCACGATGTCGGGGCGCGACCCCTTTTCGAGTAGATGCGCGACCCCATACAGCCAGTCGAAGTAGGTGGTCTGCTCGATCGGCAGGAGCCGCACGTCCATCGTCTGTCCGACCAGGGCCCGCATCGAGTCCGGATTGACCGCCTCCAGGAGGAGTGAATTGCCCACCACCAACACGCTTGGCGCCGCAGGGCTCGGCCGAATCGTCTTCGCTTCCGCCAGTGCGCTCTCGATCCGGCGCTGGAGGCGGCTCGCGTCGAGGACCACGAAGCGGGTCGCGACCTCGAGCCCCGCGGCAAGAACGCACACCAGCGCCAGGATGCCGGCGAAGAGCCGCCGATCCTGAGGCGGGCCGCCCGAAGGATCAGAACTGAAAATAGATGAAGGCATTCGAGTCGGTTCCGGCCAGTAGCGCGATCATACCAACAAGGACGGCCGCAAGGGCCATACGCGGGCGCGCCCCGGCGGTCGCAAGGGGATACTCGCCGCCCGACCGCTCGAGATGGAGGTCGACGACGAAAAGAGGGAGAGTGAAGAAGCCGAGGTACCAGAGCGCGGCCGCGTACTCGGGGCGCCAATCCCAGTTCGCGACACCGCCCAGGAACTGCGCCGCCTCGCCGACGGAGGGAGCCCGGAAGAAGATCCACGCTAGGCAAACTACGTGAAAGACGAGCACCCGCTTTCCCCACCCGCGGAGGAGACTCTGCCCTTCATCGGATACCGGATCGGGCTCCTCACGGCCGCGCGTGAAGAAGCGGGTCACGGCGAGCATGGCGCCATGGAGGGCACCCCAGATCACGAAGGTCCAGTTGGCCCCGTGCCAGAGACCCCCCAGCACCATCGTCGTCAAGAGGTTCTTGTACGTGCGCCTCTCACCCCTTCGGTTCCCGCCCAGCGGAATGTAGAGATAGTCGCGGAGCCAGGTGCTCAGACTGATGTGCCACCGGCGCCAGAACTCCTGAATCGAGCGGGAGAGATATGGCTGCCGGAAGTTGACTATGAAATGAAATCCGAGCAGCTGCGCCGATCCGCGGGCAATGTCGCTGTATCCGCTGAAGTCTCCATAGATCTGCCAGGCGAAGGCATAGACACCGAGCAGGACGACCGCCGTCGTCGGCGGGCCAAAGTTTCCGTCGAACGCGCTGTTCGCGAGCAGCGCGCAGTTGTCGGCAATGACGACCTTTCGGAAGAGCCCCATCAGAATCAGCAGGAGCCCGTCGGTCATCGTCTTGAAGTTCTTCCGGCGCTCTTCTTCCACCTGGGGCAGCAGGTGCGACGGGCGCTGAATCGGCCCGGCGATCAGGTGCGGAAAGAGCGAGATGAAGAGCGCGTAGTCGACCAGCGAACGGGCCGGCGGAATGCGGCGCTTGTACACGTCGACGATATACGCGAGTTCCTGGAAGGTGTAGAACGAAATGCCGGGAGGAAGGAGGATGCGCAGCACCGGCATCGGCACGTCGAGGCCCAGCGCGCCTAACATCACGGCCGCCGAATCGATGAAGAAGTTGAAGTACTTGAAGAAGCCGAGGAAAGCGAGATTGACGGTGACGGAAACCGTCAGCAGGACCTTACGCCGGCCTGGGTCGTCGGACCGGTCGATCTCCCGGGCGCAGTAGAAGTCCACCACCGTGGAGGCGAGGATCAGGCCGAGGAAGCGCCAGTCCCACCAGCCGTAAAAGAGGTAGCTGACGGCAAGAAGAAAGGGATTTTGGCGCCGCCGGGTCTTGAGCCACCAGTAAACCGGAACGACCAGCGCGAGAAAAAGGATGTAGACCGGCGTATCGAAGAGCATCGAGCGTCAGCTCGTCGGAGACGGGAGTTCCGGATACGCGCCGGGGCGGCGGCCGAACCGCAGAACCGCGCGCACCGCCTCCGTCACGCCGAGCCAGCGAAGACGGCGCTTCCAGACCGGAATGCCGCGAGTCATCGAGAGCCTGGACACCGCTCCCTCCCGCGACGCCGAGCCGAAGAGCACGTTCTCGAGCGTCAGGCAGTGGGTCATCCCCGCCTCGCGCGCCAGCCGCAGCGTTCGTAGGTCGAAGAGCCCGAAGGGCACGGCGAGCACCGGGATCGTCGTGGAAAAGCGCTCCCGCAGCTCGCCGAAGCAGTGGCCAACCTCCCGGCCGAACTCGCCGTCGGACAGGAGGGGCAACACCGGATGACTCACCGTATGCACCCCCACTTCCACCCCGCCCCCGCGGTGCATCGCTTCGATCTCCTCGTAGGTCATGGCCCGGTGCCTGGTTCCCTGCCCGCATTCTTGCTCGAGCGCCGTGAGCGCCACGTCCAATACGGACGCGCAGCGACCCTTGAACTCGGCGAGCACGAACTGGCGAAGGGGACGCAGCGGCCCCTCCGCGGCGGGCTGGCCCCGGCGGTAGCTCTCGGGCAGACCGACCGCGTCCTCGAAACTCCGCCACCGCACGGGGGAAACGACCGGGAAGAGATCGTCCACCCGGTCCCACCAGAACTTGGCTCCCGAGGACGACGCGGTAGTGGTCACGAAGACTGCAAAGGGAATGCGTTGGGCCTGGAGCCAGGGAGCAAGCGCCTGCCCGAGGGAGAGATAGGCATCGTCGAAGGTCAGCGCCGCCAACCCGGCCACCGACTTCCCGGTGGATTGCCGGAGCAGTAGTTCGGCCAGCGGGACGATCTCACGATCGCTGCGGAGCGCCGTCACCACCTCGACGATCTCGTCGGCGGGGATGTTCGCGATCGAACCCGAGGGAAGCTCGGGAGTCGTCACCCCGTGATAACAGAGAACGGCGGCGCCGGGAACCTTCATCGCGCGAGAGAGCCGGTCATGTAGTTCGCGATGCGCTCGGTCGCGGCCTTCCAGGTAAAACGCTCCGCGGCCAGGGCCTTCCCCGCCCGGCCGAACCGCTCGGCAAGCGCCCGGTCCTGAAGCAGGGTGAGCAGTCTATCGGCGAGCGCTTCCGCGTCGTCCGGCGGAATCAGGAATCCGGTGACGCCATCGTGCACCATCTCCGGAACGGCCCAGACGTTGGTTCCGATGCAAGGAAGCCCGAAGAGCATCGCCTCGAGGTATGCGATACCGAATGGTTCGTAGCGAGTGGGGAGACAGAAGAGATCGGCCTCTCGATAGGCGTCGAGGAGCCGGTCCCGGTCTCCTGGGTCGTCCTTCCGCAGGAACCCCAGCCATTCCAACCCCGGGGCCTCCGGCACCGGCTCCTTCGGTCCGACGACCAAGAGCCGAGTGCCTGGAAGCCGCTCGCGGACCTTCTCGAAGGCGCGGAGCAGGACATCTCCCCCTTTTCGCTCGAACTGGACCCCGACGAAGAGAATGGTCGGGGGCGCTCCCGCCGGCTTCGGCACCCGTTCCGGCGGCACGAAGGACGATGCGAAGTTAGGGCCCGCGCCGGCGGTGACGACCTTGGCGGGATTCATCCCGAAGTCCGAGATGAACGACTGGCGGAGATACTCGCTGATCGTGAAGATCCCAGCCGCGCCGAGGTACACCTGCCGCTCCCGCTCGACCACTGCGGAGAGTTCCCCGGGGGTAAGCTGCGTAGCCCACGAAAAGCCGGTTCCCGCCCCCCGCTCCGCCATCTTGATGTTCGAATCGCAATACAGGTGGTACGGCCGGTGGCCCCGACCCAAAGGCGCGAAGGTGGCGCCGGTCTGGAGAATCACCTCGGTTTCGGGATGGGCCTCGATGTGCCGAGCGGCGTTGCGGCCCCGGAGGCGGGCGGGCCAGGCATGGGAGTGGTACCGAACCGACCACCGCTGGCGCCGGGGAGAAAAGAGCGGGAGCGCCGCGAGTATCCGTCCGGTGCCGTGAAGGTCGACATCGCCGGTCGCTACCGTGTGGCCCGCCGAGCGCAAGCCGTCGACGAGGCTCTTCGAGATCCCCGAGAACGAACCCTCAGAGCTTTCCGGATTCCCTTCAGCCAGAAATAGGATGCGCATATAGACAAAAGTAAGGGCGGGCAACCTCGCCCGCCCCTCCTTCAATCCTCCCGGTCTGGCCGGGCTTAGTTACCCGTGCTCACGTAGACCGAGGCGATGTTCCACCAGAGCGGCGTGCTGAGCACCGGCGGATCCTTGATCCCACCGCCGAACGTCGGCTGAATTTCAATTCCCTCCCAGCGACGCGTGTCGCCGGGGTTGAACATCCGGATGTTGTTCTCCCACCCGTAGCTGAAGTTCTGTTTCACCCCATCAACCCAGAGGTCGATGCGTCCGTTAGTGGAACCGGCCGGGTTCTCCGGGGTGAGAAGCCATTCGAGGTCGTGGTACTGCCCATCCACCAGGTTGACCGCCCCCGTCGATGGACGGTGGAACAAGCTCAGCCCCGGCTCGCCGGTACCCTGCCACCCGGCCGAAGCGGTCATCGACGTCGGGCTGTCCGTCTCCATCAAGTTGAAGCCGGTGTAGTGGTTGTCTGTCGCGGAGGAATTCCGCACGAACATCAGCTTGGTGCCGCCGTTGCCCATGTTGCTCCACCGGGCATCGATCTTCATACGGACCCGAACGTAGAGCCGCGCGCCCGAGCCGAAGTTCCCGCCGCCGAAGAGCCATACCGGCGCGTTCCCGCCCAAGTGCTCGCCGTTCGAGATTGCGGGGAACTGAATGCGGAGCACCGTCGGCCCGTAGGGCGCGTCAGTGTCCTGCACCGTGAAGGCGTTGTTAGCGTCGATCGTGCCGCCGGTTACCCGGCTGTTCCAGCCGTTCAAGGAGGCGTTGATCGGTGGCACGAAGTCGAACTTCGTAGCCATGGCCGTCAGGAAGCCGGACGGCTGATTGCCTCCGGCGGTTACCGGATTCCCAGCCTGCGGCTGGTTGAGGACCGTGACTTCTGAGGTGTCGGCCTTGCCGCCGCCGCTCGCGATGACGCGGAACGTCCCGGCCGAGCCCGCGGCAGTGTAGACGCCGCCATTCGTGATGTTGCCGCCGGTGGCCGACCAGGTGATCGACGGAAGAGTGCTCGAACCGTCGCTCCACGTGGGGGTCACGGAGAAGGCCTGGACGCCGCCGGTGTACACCGAGACCGGCTTGGGGCTGACCCGCAAGCTGGTCAGCGTCGGACCGGAGACGGCCGAGACGGCAACGACGGACGTATCCGCCCGCCCGCAGCTGCAGGAGGCGATGACTGCGAAGGTGCCCGCCGCCTGGGCCGCGGTAAAGAGTCCGTTGGTCGAGATAGAGCCTCCGGTAGCGGAATATGATACCGTGACCCCCCCGCTCGCACCATTGGACCAGGTGGTGGCCGTCGAGAACTGCTGGGTGCTGCCCGCGGGAACCGTCGCGCTCCCGGGCGAAAGAACGAAGCTCGTCACGGTCGGCGCCACAGCGCTGATCGTGATGTTAGCGGTATCGGCCTTGCCGCCGCCGGCCGCGATGACGCGGAAGGTACCCGCCGTCGAACCGGCCGTGTAGGCGCCGCTGCCGTTCACGGTGCCGCCGGTGGCGCTCCACGTGATACTCGGCACGGTGGTGCCGCCGTCCGACCAGAGCGCGCTCGCGTTGAACTGCTGGGCGCCGGCCACCGGCATCGACACCGGCTTCGGCGAAATCGTGACGCTGCTGAGCGTTGCCGGCGGCGGCGGGGCCGCCGTGAGGGTCACCGCCGTGGTGTCCGCAAGCGTGCCGCCCGAGTGCCGCGCAATGACCCGGAAGGTGCCGGCCGTCGAACTCGGCGTGTAAAGACCGCCCGAGGTGATGCTGCCGCCGGTGGCGGTCCAGAGAATCGAGGGCACCGTGGTGGCGCCGCTCGACCAGGTCGCGCTCACATTGAACTGCCGCGCCGCGCTGCTCACCTGGGCCGAGTAGGGCTTCGGCGAAACGCTGAGCCCGGTGAGGGTCGCCGGCGACGCGATGATCACCGTCGAGGTATCCGCCATAGTGCCGCCGGAGAGCCGAGCGACAACCCGGTAGGTGCCCGGAGTCGACCCGGCGGTGAAGCGGCCGGTGCTATTGATCGAACCACCGGTCTCCGACCAGGAGATGGTAATCGTGCCGGTCGTGCCGTTGCTGTACGACCCAACCGCGGTGAACTGCTGAACGCCGCCGGCATTGAGCGTCACCGAAGCGGGAGAGAGCAGCACGCCGGCGAGAACCGGCGCCGGGGTCGAAATCGTGACGAAGCTGGTATCGGCCAGCGTACCACCCTGCTCAGCCGCGATCACCGAATAGGTACCGGCGCTCGACCCGGCAGTGTAGAGGCCGCCGGCGCTGATCGTGCCGCCGTTCGCCGTATAGGAGACCGCCGGAGCCGTCGTGGCGCCGTTGCTCCAGCTTCCGGAGACCGCGAATTGCTGCGTCTGACCGACCTGGAGCGAGCTGTTCGCGGGAGTAAGCTGGACGGCCGTGAGCACGGGAGCGGAGATGGTGACGACACTCGTATCGGCCTTCCCGTTCGTGGCGGTGGCGATCACGGTGTACGTACCAGAGACCGAGCCCGCCACGAAGAGACCACTCGCCGAGATGGTACCACCGGTCGCGGACCAGGAGGCATCCGGAGCGGTCGACCCACCATCGCTCCACACACCGGTCAGCGAGAACTGGCGGCTTCCGCCCGCCGCGACCGTCGCGCTGGACGGGGCCACGATGATCTGGTTCAGGGTCGCGACCGGCGTCTCGATGCGGACCTCAGCGGTGTCCTCGACGGCGCTGCCCGGCGTCCCGACGATCACTTGGTAGTTCCCGGCGGCGGCGGGGGCGGTGTAGAGCCCAGCGGAAGAGATGCTTCCCGCGCCGACGATCCGCCAGTTGAGCGCAACGGTGTTCCATGAATTATCGGCGCGCTGCGCCAGCGCACTGAACTGCTGGGGCGCGTTCGGCGTGAGCGAAACGGAGCCGGGGGTGATCGCCAGCTTCGTGATAGCCGTTTCGACAATCGTCACCGAGGCGGTATCGGCGATGTTGCCGTCCTGCTCCCGCGCCACGACCTGGAAACTTCCCGGGGTGCCGGCGGCGGTGAAGAGCCCATTGGCGACGGTGCCGCCGGTGGCGCTCCAGACGACATCGGGTGCGGCGCTGCTGCCATCGGACCAATCGCCCGCGGCCTGGAACTGCCGGGTCTGCGCCGGGTTGAGCTGGATCCCGGTCGGATCGATGTTGATCCTCTGCAGGCGCCGCCGCTTCTTCTGGACGAAGATCCGAGCGATCCCGCGAAGGCTGCTGACCGACTGTGCGGTGATCACGTACTCACCCGCGACTGCGGCGCTGAAGCGCCCGAACGAGTCCATGAAACCGCCGGACGAAGACCAGGAGACGGCCGCACTCTGCGTCAGCGCGCCGTTGACCATCGCGAGAGCCGCCGAAAACTCTAGGGTATCTCCCTCCTCGATGATCGCCGAATCGGGCGACACGACGAGGGCGAGGATTTCGGTCGGGCTATTCCAGACGGTAACCCGGGCCGAGTCGGCAACCGATTGCCGGTCCCGCGCTCGCGCCGTCACCGTGTGGGGGCCCGTCAAGACGCCGGTAAAGCGGCCGTCGGAGGTGATGATGCCGCCGGTTGCCGACCAGTCCACCGTAACGGGGAGGAGGGCGCCGGTCGCACTATAGCCCGTGGCGGTGAACTGCACTTCGTCACCGACGCGAACGGAGCCCAGCTGGGGCTCTACCCTGATCGTCTGAAGGACCGGGGTGCTCCCATTGGGGTTCGGGGCTAGGAAGTCGGTCTTCTCCCCCTTGCCGCATCCCGAGAGGGCGATGGCGGCAATGAGGAGCGGGGTTCGAATCTTGGCAATCCGATGAGCGAGCTTGAAGAGGTAGGTCATGAATCTGGCCTTTGACGACGAGCTGCAAAGCTCTGGTTCATATGAGAATCGCGGGGCCGGTGAGCCAGTCGCGATTACGGGTCTGTTGTGATACCTGAAATCGCAAGAAGTGGGCGCACAAAGGTGCCGCGAATCGTCAAAAAACAGCACAGTAAAAAAACTATCCGCTAAGATGCCGGATGTAATTGATTGACTTAGCTATACTTAGATTAATGCAGAATAATGCGCTGGTGGAGCGACTATCCTCAGAAATTTGTCATCCGGAGGGTCACGCAAATCTCCGTGGTAGAAGCATTTGGTCAGGGGACGAACCGTGCGACAATCATTGCACACACCGGAGAATCTGGACCTAACGTGGGCCGAACAAAGTGCAGGAATTCTCAGGTATTGCTGAACAACCGGAGCGTTTTCAGGTAGTCACCCACGCCGACATGCCGATGCGTCGGCAAGGTGAAGAGCGCTTGAGCCAGCTCCCGCGCCCCCCGAAGCGATTCCGAACTCTCCAGCAACCGACCGGCCGGCACCGGGAGCCGGTCCAAGGTGGTGGGATACGCCGGCATGATCCCGAGCTGTCGAGCACCGGCAGACCGGAATCGACCCCGAATTGCATCAGCCAACCGGATGGGAAACCGAAGCCAGCCAGGGGTCAAACCGGCGGGGCAAAGGTAGACATCCGCACCAGAAACGCCGGCCAGAGCCTCGGCCCATCGGTGGGCATTGGCCCTTCTTCTCTCCCCCTCGCCTTCGGCGACCGGCCATACCGGCTCCAGCGCCGCAGCCTGCCTTCGGTGCATCCCCGCAATCGGTGGGGGAGCATGATAGTGGGTTTCCCCCAGACCAAGCCAGGGAATGGAGGCGGGAACTCCGTAGAGCCATGGACGAGAGAACGCCCCCTGGGCCGCCAGCACGGCGATCGATCGGAGCCCCCTCTCCGCCGCCACGAGAGCGGCGTCGAGTCCAACCGCCGGAGAAGCGAGGAGGGCGCCCCCGCCCCCGCCGGTTCTCCCTTTGCCGCGGCCGAAACTCAGGATTCCATAGTCACCGAACGCGCCAAGTGGTCCCTCCGGGGTTCGGCCACAGGCACCTTGGGCGGCATCCTCGATGAGCCGAGCCCCTGCCTCAGCGGCTATCTGTCTGAGAGGACCCAGGTCGGCCGGGAGCCCGAACCAATGCACGGCGACCACCGCGTGGGGCCCCCGGGACAGCACCCGTCCAAGTGAGTCGAGATCGGGGCTCAACGTCCGCGGATCGAGATCATATAGGAGGACTTCCGCGTCGACCGTATCCGCCGCCGTCATCAGGTCCGGGCAGGCCCAAGCCGGCAGGGCAACGCGGGGCCGCGTACCTGAAGGTGCCGAGGCACGAATGGCCAGTGCTAACGCGACCGTTCCGCTGGCGGTCAGGATCACCGTACCGACGCCGTATTCTGTCCGTACTCGTTCGGTTAGCCGCTCGAGCGCATCCGTGGCAGGAAAGAGACCGGCGGCAAGGGAACGAAGGGTGACCGGCGACCAGGCGGGGAGCTGGTGGCGAAGCGGCATCAGGGAATCAAACGAACGATGCGGGGTCCGAGCCACCGCGAGGCGGCCAGGGGGAGGTGTTTCCAGAGCCTCGGACCCCAGCGGTACTTTCCCTGATCGGGTGAGGGGGTGGCCGCTTCGCCAACACCCTGCGCCGTGCGCTGATACCACCAGAGCGGCTCGTCGCGCGAACCCCACTGGCGCTTGAAGCGGTGCGTGCCGCTATCGGGCGTACACCGGCCGAAGTTGAAGACCCCGCCTCCCTGGGCCACCACCCGCTGCATGAACTCCCAGTACACGAGCATATTCGGGGAGAGCTTGTTGAATTCGACGAGTGACGACGCCCAAGTCATTTCGAATTCGGTCCCCCAGCTGAAGCCGGCGCCACACGCCACCGGTCGCCCGTCATGCCAGGCACATCCGAAGGTCGCGTCCGTCGGAAAGGCCCGGGCGATGGCCTCGAAGAACCGGTGTGGAAGGGTCGGCGTCCCGAGATCGCGCATATGGCGGCTGAATACGTCGAAGAAGGGCCCGACCTGGTCGGCTCCGAACCGCATCGTGACCCCGTCCTTCATCGGGCGGCGGACCTGGCTTCGGAGTTTCGAGGTGAAGCTCTTGAAGAGCGCGTCGGCATCCGAGGGCAGATCGAGAACGACGGTGATCTTGCGGTGGGAAACGGCGAGGTCGACCGGAAGCTCGACGCGGCTTCGGAGCTCGAGGAGCTTGGCGCCCGAGCGCGCCGCCTCTTCCACCGCCGAGGCCACGAGATCCCTCACCGCATCGGGTTCACCGAGCGGGCCTCCGTAGTTGACGAAGGGGAGCGAGACCAGATAGTGCCCGAACAACAGACTCTTGACGCGAACCAGCGGGAGAACCCCGGCGAGCGCGCCAGAGCCGTCTCTGACCGAGAGATAGAGACATTGATGCCCGAACGTTTCTTCGATTACCGACTTCCACGCATAGCGATGAAAATGGGTATATCCCCGGTATCGGGCGGCGAACGCATCCCATTCGGAAGCGGTTCCCTCATAGGGCGCGGCCTGGGTCACAGCGAATGCTCGGCCAGCCAGCGGGCCGTGGACGTAAAGCGGAATTCTCCGAGCAGCGCTTCGATTCGGCCGAGCGCCCCTTCGAGGCCGCGGTAGTGCCGGAACGAAGTCACCAATCCGACCGGAAGGCGCGGCTGCCCCGGGTCCACTTCCCACGGGTGGATGTAGAACATCGCCGGCTGTCCTTCCCTTCCCGCTTGCCGAAAGGCGGCCTGAATGATCCGGATGGGGAACTGGCGAAGGTACCCCCCGCCTGCAGCCGGCACGCGGAACCCCGCCACGGAAAGAGTGGCCATGGGAAACTCCACCAGAGAGCCGGACGGCCGGGTCAACCGGTACGGGGCGCGAGGCGCCGTGGGATACCCATAATCCGGGCGGCGAATCGGGAAGAGGCTCGAGTCGTAGTCGTACCCCTCCTCGATCAGCACATCGAAGGCCCACTCGAGTCCGGGCACGATCGAAAAACTCGGGGCTCTGAATCCACGAACCGGAGTACCGGAGATCTGCTCGAGCAGATCCTTCGACCGCCGGATCTCATCGCGGAATTGCTCCGCCGTAAGCGTGGTGACTTTCCGATGCCACCAACCGTGCGAGCCGAGCTCGTGGCCGGCGTCGACGATCCGTTTGATCAGGTCCGGCCGGCGCTCCGCCACCCAGCCGAGGGTGAAGAAGGTTCCCTTCGCGTCGTACTTGGCGAGCAGATCGAGCAACCGTTGCGTGCTGGCCTCGACTCGGCTCGGTTGGCTGTCCCAGGCGTCGCGAGAGAGCACCCCATCGAAGGCGCTGACCTGGAAGTGCTCCTCCACGTCCACCGAGAAGAGATGGATCGGGTCTTGCTTACGCAACAGGGCTCCGCTCAGCAGCCGGAGGTTCGAGGCAGGTCATGGCAGACTCCAGAATAGCCGGACGATCATCCGCCGAGAAGAGGGCTTCGGCATACGGCCAAGTTGTGACGGTGGCGTCCGCGCTCGTCATCGGGATACTCACGCTGATGCCCACGCCGACCGGTGGCGATTCCACCGTCGGGCGAAGTCTGCTCCTCACGGACATCGTGCTCAATGTCCTGCTCTTCATGCCCTTCGGTGGCGGCCTCGCGCTGACCGGGCGGACGCCGGTACGCGCGGCCCTTGTGGCGGCGACCGTCAGCGTGATGATCGAGCTCTGCCAATTGTCGTGGATTCCCGGACGGGACGCCTCGATCCACGACGTCGTCACGAATACGCTCGGCGGCGGGCTCGGTGCCATCATCGTTGCCGGGTGGGGGCGCCGCGCCGCGGTGTGGCGACGGCTCGGGCCAGCGATAGCCGCCGCGGCGGTGGTCGCCTGGAACGTGGGCGGCCTGTTGATCGCACCTGGGGTGCCGTCGGGAAATGGATGGTATGGGCAGTGGGCGCACGAGTTCGCCAGAACGACGCTCTTCCCGGGCCGCATCGTGTCGTTCCAAGTGCGCGGGCTCCCGATTCCCGACGGCCCGATCGCCGCCACCGATGCATTGCAGGCAAAGCTCGGGGCAACGGATACGGTGCGGGCCGTCGTTGTCCTCACGACCGGACGGGCATTCACCGGCCGGGCTCAATTGGCCGGCGTGGTAAGCCCGACCGGCGGCGACTTCCTTGGTCTCTGGCAGCAAGGACAGAGCGTTCTCGGCTTTCCGCGCCTCCGGATGACGAATGCGGGGCTCCGAGGGCCCGTCTTCATAGTGCGCGAGGCAATACCGGAGCAGGCCGGGGACTCCGTCACGGTATCGATGGAATGGAGCCTCCGGCATGTGACGCTCTCGGCCGAAAGTCGAATCGGCCGAAAAGAGCAACGTCTTACCCTGACGCCGGAAGTATTCTGGGCCGGGTTCCTCCCTTTCGACTACGACCTGGGCGGCACGAACTGGTGGATCTCGGTTCTGGCGGCGGGAGCGGTGTTCTTCCCGATCGGCCTCGGCCTCACTCGGCGAGCGGCCTGGGGACTCGGGGTGTCGGTTCTGACCCTGGCTGGGGGGCCTTTTCTCCTCGGATGCGCTGCCTCCAGCGCCTTGACCTGGGTCCTGGGCCTTGCTGCTGCAACCTGTGGGATTCTCCTCGGCAGACTCCTCCGCTTCTGACTGCTATTTTCCGGCATAGCGAGCGGCGGCTATCGCTGCGGAATACGGATGCGCTTACGCAACATTCTCGAGCGGAGACCCCGGTTATCTGACACTCTAAAGATATGTAAAACCTTGTGATATATACGTTTATAGCGCACTCCCTCAGCTCTTCGACGATGTGGTGGTTCTTGCAGTAGAGGCGTGGGGTTCTGGGGGCTTCCAATCTCCGAGTAAGAATGTCGACTTCGTGGCGGTGCGTCCTCGTCGGTTCCGAGTCGCTGCTGATCCAATGTGGCGAGTTGTTGGAACAGGGAGGTCATCAGGTAGTCGCAGTCGTGTCTAAGGCCCGCCCCGTTCACCGATGGGCGGCTGGCCGAGGCATCCGTGTACTCCCGGACGCCGATGCGCTCCTCCAGGCCACTCTCCTCCAGCCATTCGACTACCTCTTCAGCATCACCAATCTCGAGATCCTTCCCAAGGCGATCCTCGACCTGCCTTCGCAGGGGGCGATCAATTTTCATGACGGGCCGCTGCCGGAGTACGCCGGTCTCAACACCCCGGTCTGGGCGCTCCTGAACGGGGAGCCCAGGCATGGAGTGACTTGGCACCTGATGACGGGCGCGGTCGATCGCGGCGCCGTCCTCACGCGCCGGGCCTTCGACATTTCGGAGGGTGAGACGGCACTCACACTCAACACGAAGTGCTACGAAGCGGGAATCGAGAGCTTCGAGGAATTGGTCCGTGACTTGGGTGAAGGCCGTCTCCGGCCGCATCCTCAGGACGCCGCGCCGGGCCGGATCTTTCGGCGATCCGACCGCCCCTCGGCCGCCGGGGTCCTGGACTGGACCCAGTCGGCGGAGACGATCGCCACCCTCATCCGGGCACTGGATTTCGGGACCTACCCCAATCCGCTGGTCTCGCCAAAGACGAGCCATGAGAGCCGTGCCATCATCGTGCAGGAGGCCTCGCTTGGGGAACGCGGTTCGGGTGCCGCGCCGGGCACGGTCCTCTCGATCGACGACGCCGGGATTCAGGTCGCGACCGGCGATCGCAACCTCGTGCTTCGCCGGCTGCAAACGCTGGACGGGACGCCGCTGTCACCCCGTGATGGGGCCAGTCGGTTAGGCATCGCGCCCGGCGGGCGGTTCGACCTCCCGAACGAGGCGTCCGTGGCGCGGCTCACCGCCGTAACCGCCGCCACCTGTCCCCACGAGCCCTTTTGGATCGACCGGCTCGAGACGGAACACCCGTTCGAGGTCCCCGCCGCTCCTCTCCGCGGCGGCGTCCCCAACCCTCTCGAATACACGCATGCCGATCAGGCCCCGATGGGCGTGGGCGACGGTGAAGAGGGGGTCACCGCCGTGCTGGGGTATTTCGCTCGGCTGGGCGATTGCGCCGAGTTCGACGTCGGATTCGCCGATCCCGCGCTGGCTCGCCTGGTGGAGGGGGTCTCCGACTGGTTCGCGGGCCAGGTGCCGCTTCGCGCCGCGGTCGACTTTGCCCGCGGGTTCGACACGCTTCGAGAGTCGGTGCGATCCGAGCTCGGCCGTCTCCGGCAGCACCTGACGTACTCGGCAGATCTGCCGGCGCGCCGGCCGGTCCTTCGAAGCGCGGGGCGAGGCCCCGAGGCGCGGCCCTTGCCGGTATCGGTGCATCTCGTTGAGCGCCTCGAGGACGCCGCGGCACCGGCGGGGAGCGCCCTGACTGTGGCGGTTAGGCCTCGGGATGGCGCCACCCGATGGGTGGCCGACCGCACCGCGCTGGGCGCGGAGGTGGCAGAGTACCAGGCTCAGTTCGCCGAATTCTGCCGTGCCGCGACCCTGACGCCCGAGCGCGC
>JABFSM010000314.1 GCA_013140635.1 Gemmatimonadales bacterium | reverse complement strand
CGCCGGCCTCGATCCGAATCTTCCGGTCGACAACCTCAAGACCCTTCCGCAACAGGTGCGGGAGAACGTCTTCCTCGATCGGATGATCAGCATGCTGAGCGCGGCGTTTGCCGCACTGGCCACGCTGCTCGCCGCCATCGGCCTCTACGGCGTGCTGGCCTTCACGGTGGCGCAGCGTACCCGCGAGTTCGGAGTCCGAATGGCGCTCGGGGCCGACGGCCGGCGAGTGCGCGGAATGGTCCTTCGGCAAGTGGGAAGGATGACGCTGATCGGCGGGATCATCGGTATCGGGGGCGCGCTGGCGCTCGGGCGCGCCGCCCAGACGCTCTTGTTCGGCCTCCAGGGCGCCGACCCGGTCGTGCTCGGGGTCGCGACGGCGCTGCTGACTATCGTGGCCCTCGGGGCCGGATACCTGCCGGCGCGCCGGGCCTCGCAGGTGCACCCGATGCAGGCGATCCGGTACGAATAGCGTCGGCGCCCCGCGTAGATCTCGGCCGATCGGTCTTCTTGGGGACCAGCCGCGTGTCGCCCAAGAGCATGGCTCAATAAGTTGAGTCACCGCGATCCTGGATCACTTCCTCGTGCGCCGACTCACTCTTGTCTGTCTCCTCGTCTCCGGCTGCACTACTTCCGCGCCGACCGGCGTGCCCCTTCCCTCGCCGAGTTGGAGCCGGCTGGAGCGTGGCCCGCACCGCGTCGGCCTCTCCGTTCTGTCGGAACGCGATTCCAGCCGCCCCTCGTTCCAGGCGTCGTCCACACCGACGCCCGGCCGGCCCATGCAGATCGTCGTCTGGTACCCGGCCGCTGTCGCGGCGGGTGAACCGGCGACACTGCGCCATTACATCGAGCTGAGCGCGGGAACACTGGGTCCCGATTCGGGCACGACGGAGCGTCGGCGCCAACTCGCAGACGATTTCATTCGCGAGCGGCTGGCCAACGGACTCGGGCGGCCTGCGATCGACTCGGTGCTCCACGAACCCATGGGCGCGATGCTCGGTGTCCCCAGAGCGCGCGGGCGCTTTCCCCTCCTGGTCTTCCTGCACACCACCCCGTGGGGGGCGAGCGCGATGAGCGAGTATCTGGCGAGCCACGGATTCGTCGTGGCCGCCATCGAGTCAAAGGGCGCCCAGGAGGCCGCCTATCGATTGAGCCGAGAGAATCTCGACGCAATGGTGCTTGACGCGGCGTTCACGGTGTCGCGCATGCGTCGCGAGGTGAACGTTGACGAGCGGCTCGGCATCATCGGTATGAGCAACGGATCGATTGCGGCCGTCGCCCTGCAACTTGTCGGGATCGTTCCGCAGGGGGTCGTCAGCCTCGATGGCGGAATCGGCGAGCGGGCCGGCGGAACGTATCTCGCCCAACGCTCCGGCGGTGACTTGAAGAAATTCACCGTGCCACTCCTGCATCTCTATGGCCCGGACAACCCGTCTTTGGACTTCCAGTATCTGCGTTCCTACGAAGCGGCGTCCCGCATGCTGGTCCAGGTGGGCCGTCTGCGGCATCGCGACTTCCTGACCTACGGGCTTCTCGAACGGGCCCTCCCAGGCGCATTCGGAACGGCGCCACCGGAGGCGTCGATCGGCTTCGAAGCTGTGTCCCGCTACACCCGCAACTTCCTCCAATGGCACATGACCGGCAACGCGCGGGCCCGCCGCTTCCTCGCCGATTCGGCCGAGCGGAATGCGCCTCCAGGATTGCTCACGATCGAAAGGCTCCCGACTCGTATCGCGCCGCCGTGAGCGTGCGGTACCCCTCGTGGCTTTGGTCGTGCGGCGTGAGTCCGCAGCGTGACACCGCTGGTCAGATCGACATCACCTTGAAGAAGCGCGCACTCTCCGTATATGAACCGGGTGATCAGCCGCTCATGGCGTTTCGTCACGGGATACCGGCCTTGGTCCCAACGGCGCGGCACGCGGGCGCGCTCGCCCCCGATCATGCAGCGGCACCGCCACCCTCAACCGATGGACGTCAATGCCGTTCACCTTCAGCATCGTGGCCCTTTCGGCCCTCCTGGCGCCGCCCCCGTCCGCGGATTCGATCGGGCAACGGTGGCGCTACGCCAGCGACGGCATGGCATTCACCGTGGAGGTGGTGACCACCGAAATCAGGGTTCCGGTGGGGATCGCGCTTCTCCCCGATGGGCGGCTCCTCGTCGCCGACCGGTTCTTTGGCCGGCTCTACGCCGTTGATCCGAAGAGCGGAGCGAAGACGGTGCTGGAGGGCCTCACCCAAGTACTGGCCGATTCGTCCGAGGCGGGGCTGCTCGACGTGGTGTTGCACCCCGACTACCGGACCAACGGTTGGATCTATCTTGCCTATTCCTTCGACCGGCCGGGCGGCACCACCACCGTCGTCGATCGGGCGCGGCTCGCTGGAAACCGGCTCACCGACATCGAGCGGCTCTTCGAGGCTCGCCCGATCGTCTCGGGAAGCGAGCACTATGGCGGCCGCCTTGCCCTGCAGAACGGGTTTCTATACCTAACGCTCGGCGACCGCAACACCCGGGACCAGGCGCAGTATTTGGGCAACCATCATGGCAAGGTGATCCGCCTCCGGGACGACGGAAAGATTCCCGCCGACAACCCCTTCGTGGGCCGGGACGATGCGTTGCCCGAAATCTGGAGCTGGGGCCATCGCAATCCGCAGGGGCTGGCGGTGCATCCGGCCACCGGCGAGCTATGGGCCAACGAGCATGGCCCCCGGGGCGGCGACGAGGTGAACGTCATCCGGCCCGGCGCCAACTACGGCTGGCCGCTCATCACGTACGGGCAGGAATATTACGGGGTCCCGGTCGGCAAAGGCCTAACGCGGCGCGACGGGCTCGAGCAGCCGCAGCACTACTGGGTGCCGGGTATCGCACCGAGCGGGCTGACCTTCTATTCGGGAGACAAGTTCCCGGCGTGGCGCGGCAATCTCTTGAGCGGCGCGATGTCGCGCACCCATCTGAATCGCCTGGTCTTCGACAATGGCCGAGTGGTGAAAGAGGAGCGCCTGCTGTCGGATCGGGGCTGGCGGGTTCGCGCGGTTGTTCAGGGGCCGGACGGCTTCCTCTACTTGGGCGTGGACGGCGGCATGGTGCTGCGCATTCGGCCGAATTGAAGCCACCGGTAAGCGGAGGGGGGCCGTAGTCGGGGGTCTTGCGGGACCTTCGCCGCCACTATACATTACCTTTTAGCTATGCAACTAACTAGTTATGAATGGCTGACGCCGGATCGCCTCGACGCCACCTTTGCGGCGCTCGCCGATCCGACCCGCCGCGCCATCCTGGCTCGCCTCATGGCGGGAGAGGCGTCGGTAACTGAGCTGGCCGAGCCGTTCGAGATGACCCAGCCTGCCATCTCGAAGCACCTCAAGGTGCTGGAGCGCGCCGGCCTGATTTCGCGGGGCCGAGATGCCCAGCGGCGGCCCCGCCGGCTCGAAGCCAGGCCGCTCGCCGAAGTCACCCATTGGCTGGAGAACTACCGCCGGTTCTGGGAGGGCCAGTACCAGCGGCTCGATACCCTGCTCGACGCAATGAAGGCCGACGCGAAGCGCCGCCGGCGCACCCACCGATAGAGGAGACTTCCGATGGACCGCTCACGCACCCTGACGATCACCACCCCGTCCGACCGCGAGATCATGATGACTCGCGTCTTCGATGCGCCGCGCGAGCTGGTCTTCGAAGCCCACACCAAGCCCGAACTGCTCAAGCGGTGGCTGGGCGTGCACAACGGTTGGACCCTCGCCGTCTGCGAGATCGACTTGCGGGTCGGCGGAACGTACCGCTACGTGTGGCGGGGTCCGGGCGGAAACGAAATGGGCATGCGCGGCGTCTACCTGGAGATCGTGGCCCCCGAACGCATCGTCTCCACCGAGAAGTTCGACCAGCCGTGGTATTCGGGGGAGGCGGTGGACACCATGGTCCTCACCGAAAGAGACGGCAAGACGACGCTCACCCTTCGGGTGCAGTACGAATCCAAGGAAGTGCGCGACGGCGTGCTCAAGACACCGATGGAACAGGGGATGGTCGCGGGCTACGACAAGCTGGCGGAAGTGCTGGCGTCAACTCACACGGCGTAAAGGAGTACGTTCCCAATGCAGAAGATCGTCCCGTTTCTCTGGTTCGACGGCAAGGCCGAGGAGGCCACGAACTTCTACGTCTCCATCTTCAGGAATTCGAAGGTGGTGAGTCTGCGCCCCGGTCCGAACGGGACGGTGATGGGCACCGAGTTCCAGCTCGAGGGACAGACCTTCTACGCCCTTAACGGCGGCCCGCAATACACCTTCACGCCCGCCGTTTCGCTCTTTGTGAGCTGCGAGACGCAGGCGGAAGTGGACGAGCTCTGGAACAAGCTTTCGGCGGGCGGCGCCGAGAGTCGCTGCGGCTGGCTCCAGGACAAGTACGGCCTCTCCTGGCAGATCATCCCGACCGCCCTCGGCAAGTTGATGGGGGACAAAGATCCCGCGAAGGCCCACCGGGTCGTGATGGCGATGCTCCAGATGAACAAGATCGATATCGCTGGGTTGCAGCGCGCCTACGACCAAGGCTGATCCCGTGGACAAGAACGCGGTGCTGGCCTGGCTCAAGAAGCATGGCACGCGGCACACCATCGACGAGATGGCGCGCTATGGCATCGTGGCCAAGCGCGCCTTCGGCGTCCCGATGGGGACGTTGCTCAAGCTCCGGAAGCAATTGGGAGTGGACCATACGCTGTCGCTCGAGCTCTGGAAGAGCGGGTGGTATGAGGCGCGATTGCTCGCTTCGCTGTTGGGCAATCCGGCAAAGGTCACGCGGGCGCAAATGAACCGCTGGGCTGCCGGCTTCGAAAACTGGGGCGACTGCGACACCGTCTGCTTCAAGCTCTTCGATCGGGTGCCCTTTGCGTGGGAGCTGGCGCCCAAGTGGGCGGCTTCGCCAAAGGAGTTCGTCAGGCGCGGTGGATTCGTTCTGATGGCCTGCCTGGCGCTCCACGAGAAGGCCGCCCCCGACAAGCGATTCCTGGCCTGGCTCCCGCTCATCGAGAAGGGGGCGCAAGACGAGCGCAATTTCGTAAAGAAGGGGGTGAGCTGGGCCCTGCGCTCGATCGGGAGGCGGAGCCGGACGCTCAACAAGGCTTCGCTGGTTGTCGCCAAGCGGCTGGCTCAGTCGGAGAGCGCCGCCCCCCGTTGGGTCGGGAACGATGCGGTGCGGGAGCTTGCGAAGCCGTCATCGCGAGGCCCGTAGGGCCGAAGCGATCTCACCCCGCACTCGCGCTCCGCAGCCGATTGTACGTCCACGCCGCCGCAAGCATCCCCCCGATCGGAGCAACCCAATAGAGCCAGTGAGCGGTCCAGATTCCTCCCATGACGGCCGGCCCGAGTGACCTCGCCGGATTCATACTCGCACCGGTCAGCGGACCGAGCAGCGCGCAAAACCCCACGGTGAGCCCGACCGCCAACCCCGCAAACCCATTCGCCACTCGGCTGTCGGTCGCGACCGCCATGATGACGAGCATCAGCCCGAACGAGAAGAGCCACTCGATCAGAAACGACCGCCCCACGCCGACGTTGGGAAGGGTGGCGCCTAGCGCGCCGATGGGCCCAAGAACGTAGCGCAACACCCCGGCGGCCAGCGCCGCGCCAAGGCACTGGGCGGCAACGTAAGGCGCCACCTCACGGGTAGGAAAGCGCCGAATAGACCAGAAGGCGAGAGTGACCGCCGGATTGATATGCGCGCCGGAGAGGTGGCCCAAGGCATACACCATGGCAAGGACCACAAAGGCGAACGCGAGCGCTATACCGGTCGGGCCGAGCGCCCCCTGCGTATAGGTGTCCACCATCACGGCGCCGGGGCCGATCAAGACGAGGAAGAAGGTGCCGATCCCCTCCGCGGCGGCCCGCTGCGCCAGACTCGGCGGCGTCATCAGGCGCCCCCTCCGCTCCGAAGATACTCCGCGAATTCCCTCGGCAGGGTGCTCGATCGGATCCCCTCCATGGCCCTGTCGATGTCGTACTCCACCCGCATCACTTCCGGCCTGACGGTCTCACCAGCCATCGTGAGCAGGAGGTAACCGGCTCGCCAGTCGCCATCCTTGGGGCGGCCGACGCTGCCGGTATTGACGAAGTGGATGCCGCCGATCTCACGGTACCAGGGCTTGTGGGTATGTCCAAAGGCAATCACATCTCCTGCTTTGGCACCGGCATGCCCCGCCATCTTGAGTGAGAAGTCGTCCGGACGATCCTCGGTCCAGTAGAGCGTGTTCAGGGTGGGGGTGCCATGAACGAGAATCAGAGAGGGTCCGGAGAGATGACCGCCCTGGGGCCGCAGGTCTAGCCGAAATGGCAAGGAGCCGAGAAAGGCCTTTGCCGCTGCGTCGGTGTGCTCCAGCGTCCATCGGAAGCTCTCGTGCGACAGCGCCTCCTGCGTTGGATCTTCATACTTGCAGCCACAGTGCTTGTAGCTGGAAGCGACGGTCGAGTCGTAGTTGCCCGCAACCCCGGGGATATTGCGCTCCTGGATCAGCCTGGTGACTTCATTGGGCCAGGGAGCGTACCCCACCAAGTCGCCAAGGTGGTAGACAGCGTCCACACCACGGCCGTCGATATCGGCCAGCACCGACTCGAGCGCGGGCAAATTGGCGTGCACATCGGAGATCAGCGCGATGCGCATGACCTAGGCCTCCGGAAGCGCGAGGTGCATGGCAATAGCGCTGGCCGGGCATGCCTCGCGAAACTCCACCGAACTCCGCACCGACTCGGGTATGCCGGACCGATCGACCTCGGTGAATCCGAGCCGCGGGAAGTACGCGGCCGCCGTCGTCGTGAGAAGATAGACCTCCTTTGCCCCGGCGATCCGTGCCGTCGTGATTGCCGCTTCTGTCAGCGTTCGGCCGAGTCCGGCGCCCTGCATCGATGGATGAACGGCAACGGAGCGGAGGAGCGCGCCATCGGGGTAGGTCTCGACTCCGGCGGTGCCCACCAATCCCGACGGCAGCTCGGCCACCGTAAACTGAGGCAGCCAATCCCCTACCCCGGCCGTCGGGAGGGTGAGCTCGACAAGCAGCCGACAGATCGGCTCCAGGTCGGCCGCTGTGGCCGGACGATAGGCAACCGCGCCGAGGCTCACGCGCAGCACTCGGAGCCGCAACAGGGCTTTGCCGCGACGGGCTTGGTGGCGCGAACGAAGGCGCCCATCACGCATCCGCTCATGTCGCGCGCCAGCACTTCGAGCTCTTCGCCGGCCGCGCCGAGGAAGGCCCGGGCATCTTCGAATTCATAGATCCGGGTAGGCTCGATCGACGCCCCTTCGAAGCCGGCTTCGGTGAGCAGGCGAATGAACTCCTGCTCTTCCAACGCCCCGGCAACGCAACCGACCCAAAGCTCCATGCTCTTCCGCGCCGCCGCGGGAATCTCTCCGCGCACCACCACATCCGACACGGCAAAGCGGCCGCCCGGCTTGAGCACTCGGAAAGCCTCCCGGAGCACCCGCCCCTTGTCGCCGGAAAGGTTGATCACGCAATTGGAGATGATCACGTCCACGGAAGCGTCGGGAAGGGGAATCTCCTCGATGTTGCCGCGCAGGAATTCCACGTTGGTGGCGCCCGCCTTGGCGGCATTGGCCCGTGCCAGCATCAGCATTTCGTCGGTCATGTCGAGGCCGTACACCCTGCCGGTCGGACCGACACGGCGGGCCGAGAGCAGCACATCGATGCCGCCGCCGGAGCCGAGGTCGAGCACTACCTCCCCTTCCCGAAGCTCGGCCAGCGCGGTGGGATTGCCGCAGCCGAGGGAGGCGAGCACCGCGTCACCCGGGAGCGATGCCGTCTGGTCGGTGCTGTAGAGGTTGGAGGTGATCGGATCGGTGGATCCGTCGCCCGGAACGCTGCCGCAGCCGCAGCTCGCGGGGCCGCAACAGCTTCCCGCCTGGCCGGCCAGCACCCGCTTGGCCGCTTCGCCATACTTCTCTTTGACCGTGGCGGTTAGGCTTCCGTCGACCGTTGTCTCGATGCTCACAGCTCGCTCCTTCCGTTGGAATGAACCAAGAAATATTGATGCGACATCTCAAAAAAAGGGATCAGTCGCAGCACCGGGCCGCGGGGAGCCGGCCGGCGCGGGAGGGGGAAAGGCCTTTGACCGCTTCGAGGAGTTCCCCGAAGGTGTCGGGCTTGAGCCAGTAGTACGCCCACCTTCCGTCGCGCCGGCAATCGACGATGCCGGCGTCCCGGAGCACCTTCAGATGAAAGCTCAGGCGCGACTGCGCCGCGTCGACATCGTCCATGAGGTCGCAGACGCATCGTTCGCCGTCGTGGAGCCGCTGGACGACGGCAAGACGGGTCTCGTCGGAGAGGGCGTGAAAGACGCGCGCGGCGGTGGACAGCTCTTGTTGGGTGTCGGGCATGGGGTCAATGTATCAATTTTATTTTATGCGTCAAGGGGGTGGTTCCCGGCAGAGTTCCCCTTGACTTACCCCCGTCCCGGGTGATCCTCCCTCCAGGAGGATTACCCGTGCCCCGTCGCAGAATCGTCGTCCTGCTGGTCTTGGCCCTGGTTGTCGCGGGGTTCATGCTCTTCCCCCTGCTCTCCCGCTTCCTCACCGAATGGTGGTGGTTCAAGGAGGTCGGCTACCAGGTCGTCTTCACTCGGCAGCTGGTGAGCCGGACCCTCCTCTTCTTAGGGGGCGGTACCCTCACCTTTCTGGTCCTCTACCTCAACCTGCGCCTCGCTCAACGCGGGGTGGTCCCGAACCCGATCCTCCTCCAGGTGGGAGAATCGGTACCCGCCGTGAACGTCCCGGCGGTGCTGCGGAAGCTCGCCCTTCCGGTGGCGCTCGGCTTTGGCCTGCTGGGTGCGCTGGCCGCGAGTTCTGCGTGGGACACCGTGCTCCAGGCCGCCAACGCCACGCCGTTCGGGATCAACGATCCGGTCTTCGGGCGGGACATCGGGTGGTACGTGTTCACCCTGCCGGCCATCAGCACAGCCCTGGGGGTCCTTTCAGGGCTGGCGACGCTGTCGCTGCTCATTTTGGTGCCCCTCTACTTCCTCCGCGGCGACATCATCTCCAAGCCGCCCACCATCCGCTTCGAGCGGTCGGCGGGCCTGCACCTGGCGGCAATCGTGGCGGTGATGCTCGTCCTCACCGCGCTTCGGCTCTGGATGGTGGACACCCCCGGGCTCCTCTACTCCTCCACCGGGCCTCTGGTGGGAGCGAGCTACACCGACATACACGCCAGACTCCCCGCCATTCGGGTGACGGCGGTGCTGGCGGTGCTCGCCGCCGGAATGGTGGTCTTTGCCGGCCTACGGGGCCGATTGGTGCCTCACGGGATCTGGGCGGTGGCGGGCTACATCGTGGCGGCGCTCCTCGGGCGAGTGCTCTTCCCCGCGGCGATCCAGAAGTTCGTCGTGGCTCCCACCGAGCTCACCCGGGAAACGCCGTACCTTACCAATCACATCGCGGCCACGCGGCAGGCGTGGGGGCTCGACAGCGTCGACACCCGCGAGCTGGATGGCGAAGCGAATCTCACCCTCGCCGACATTCGGGCCAACGCGCCGACCATCGAGAACGTGCGGCTCTGGGACCGGGAGCCGCTCTTGCAGACCTTCGGGCAGCTCCAGGAAATCCGCACTTATTACGACTTCGTCTCGGTGGACGACGACCGCTACATGATCGACGGGAAATACCGTCAGGTGCTCCTCTCGCCGCGGGAGCTCAACGTCGCCTCGCTGCCGACCCGCACCTTCATCAACGAACACCTGACCTTCACCCATGGGATGGGCCTAACTCTGAGCCCGGTCAACCAGGTCACGATCGAAGGGCTTCCGGTGCTCTTCGTTCGGGACCTCCCGCCGGCGTCGGAGGTGTCGCTCAAGGTTACTCGGCCGCAGATCTACTTCGGAGAACTGGCCAACGAGTTCGTCTTCGTGGGAACCAAGCAGCGGGAATTCGATCACCCCGCGGGTGAAGCCAATGTCTACGCCCCCTACGAAGGCACCGGCGGTGTGCCGGTGGGCAACCTCCTCCGCCGGCTGGTGCTCGCGACGAGTTTCCGTTCCACCAAGATTCTCCTCTCGGGAGACATCACGAGCGGCAGCCGAGTGCTGTATTACAGGAACATAACGGCGCGAGCGGCCAAGGCGCTTCCCTTCCTGACCTTTGACCGCGACCCGTACATGGTGGTGGCGGACGACGGGGCCCTGCAGTGGATCTTGGACGCGTACACGACCACGAGCCGATACCCCTATTCCTCTCGACTCGCCGACGGCACCAGCTACATGCGGAATTCGGTCAAAGTCGTGCTCGACGCATACAACGGGAAGATGCGGGCGTTCGTGAGCGAGCCCAACGACCCGCTGGTGCGGACGTGGGAGAAGATTTTTCCCGGGGTCTTCCAGCCGATTACCGCCATGCCGGCCGATTTGCGCCTGCACATCCGCTATCCCGACGATCTCTATCGCACCCAAGCGACGCTCTATACGACCTATCACATGGAGGCGCCGGAGGACTTCTATCACCGGGAGGACCAGTGGCAAATCCCGGCGATGGCGAAAACCGACGGATCGGTGCCCTTCATGCGGCACATCGTGATGCGGCTGCCCGACGAGCCGAAGGCGGAGTTCATCTACATGGTGCCGTTTACGCCGCGGGGGAAGGACAATCTGGCGGCATGGATGGTGGCCCGGAACGACGGTGAGGCGTACGGCTCGCTGCGGGTGTACCGCTTGAGCCGGCAGAGCCTGGTGTTCGGGCCGCAGCAGATCACCAACCGGATCAACCAGGACACCGAGGTGTCGCGGCAGGTCTCGCTGTGGGACCAGGCGGGGAGCCGAGTGATTCGGGGCGACCTGCTGGTGATTCCGATCGAGCAGAGCCTGCTCTACGTTCAGCCGCTCTATCTGCAGGCGGAGGGTGGGCGGATCCCGGAGCTCAAGCGTGTGGTGGTCGCGTTTCAGAATCAGGTGGTCATGCGGGAAACGCTGGACGCGGCGCTGGCGCAGTTGTTCGGTGGATCGAGCGGCGGGCCATCGGCGCAGGGCCGCGGAGACAGTTTGTCATTGCGAGCCCGCGGAGCGGGCGAAGCAACCTCCGGCGTGAGCGCAGAGCTCCGGGCGCTGTTGACCGAGGCGCGGCAGCGGTATCAGGCGGCGCTGGAGGCGCAACGCGCCGGAGAGTGGGCGCGCTACGGTGAGGAGATCAAGCGGTTGGGTGAACTCTTGGAGCGGCTGGCGCGGCAGCAGTAGTCGGCGCAAGGCGGGAGCGGCGCGAGAGGACTGGCAAGAGAGCGGGCGCACTCGTGCGAGTGCGATGCTATGGGAATCATAGAGATCGTTTCAAGTTGTTCGATTCGCGTAGCGGCGTTCTTGGGCGGGCTCGCCGGCTGGGTCGTACGCGGCACAGACCACCACGGCGAGCGGAGTCTCTGAGGCCAGTTGACAGCTCCGGTCTCTACTTTCGGCCCACGGGGACCAAGTCACGGGCGCTGACCGATCTCCCTGCATCTGTCTGCCCGTCCAACTATCCGACCTGTTCAGAGTTGCTGAATCACTTCTCGCAGCTCTGTGCAATAGGAGAACTTACCGCTACATTCCTGTTATTGATGCCTCATTGACGCCCGTCGAACGTAGTTTCTCAGAATCGACTTTGAACAAGTATCCTTCATCGCCGGGGCTTGAATAGCCTGCAATGTTATATATCAGCGCTTGCGCATAGGCCAATTGGACGCTCGTATTCTCAATACATACGAGCGCTGCCCCTAGTGTAGATAGCTTGGTATTCATCGGAGCAACAATCGTGTTCAAATCCCCAGCCGATTCCATTTGTTGAACGATCGCTCGACGCGTGCCGTCAGGGTCAAAGACCGGAAACTCAAAGACTCCAGCCTCGCCGTAGACAGCGCGGACCGCATCAATCCCATGCTGATTCGCCTTCCAATGCTCTTGATTGCTGGAGCTCTTTTCGGCATATCCCAGCGAGATTCTTGAAGGCTCGTATACACGAATCAGCTCAGTGACGCGCTCATGTTCGACCCCAACTAAGACGATTAGGTGAAGTTGCCGAGATGGCCGCAACTCACCGGGATAGCCCAGGACCGATCGGACTTCAGCGATCCCCTTGCTCAGCCACTTGGATTCGGGCCGGTCCCCAATCGAATACTCCCTCGCGGTCGCATAGGCACAGTACACTTGGCTTTCAGGAACGCATTCTATCAACAAGTTGAACACAATCAACAGGGCTTCATGTGTGAACGCAGTGATATCCACAACGATATCGAGCGGTCGCCCCTCCGTGTCCCTCTGGACACTGGCAAGAGCCCTCAGAAGTGAATCAGCAGTGACCACCGGATTGCGTGTGGAGAGCGACACCTCAATCGCGCGGCCAGCAAAATGAGCGTTCAGTCTCGCAGGATTAGCCCCATGCAATTCACGACGATTGGCATTCTCCGCTATCATTGCAACGCGTACTCGGGCAGGCTCCAGCAAGAGGGGGATTGACAGACATCGCTCCTCATAGCTCGCTGAGCACAACAAGAAATCGATCTTCTGGGGCAAGAGCCTCGCTAGCTCTGCAAGCGCGTGCGGATTCATTTGCCGCTCCTACTTTGCTCCGAATAGGCTAAGCTGATCACCCTCAAGAATGGCGGCAACGCCCTTAGCCTTGACCGTCTTCAAAAACTTGTCTGGGTCTTCGATGGCGAACTTTAGCGTGGCAGCCTTCATAAATACATACCCAGCAAACCCGTTTGGGTCGAGACTGAAGTACGGAGCGAGTCGTCTCGTCAGGATGTAGAGCGCAGTCCTTCCGGTGCCCTCCTTGTTTCCTATTGTGGATCTATGGAAGTAACCGAACCGTATGCCCATTTGCAGAAGGTCCAGGAGTTCTTGATCTGGCGAGTCAAGGAACGCAACAGAAAAGACTCGCCGCTCCGCATCCTCTGAAATGAGCTTCTCGTGGAAGAGTCCGCCCAGCGAGCGGATGAGGTTGTGCAGCTTTGTCTTCGCCACCTTTAGTTGCTCGCTGTTATTCGCCGCAGCTTCGTCGTTTTCCGTTTCTACTTCCTTGAATATCTTGTCATACTCATCAAACATGAGCTGGGCAGCTTCCTCACGAATCACGTCGTTCTGGACCCTTGGAGAGATTTCGACAATCGCCCTCTCACCCTGTCGCGACAGTTCTGCCGCAAACATTCGCGCCGCGGGTTCCAAAAAATAGCGAACGAGACCGGACGACACATTTACCAATTGATCGAACCCTGCATAGCTGTAAGTGCTCCCCGCCTTGCGCGCACCCTTGAGACCAGCAATGAATCTCGGCCTCGCGTAACGAACGGCGTCATCTCGGGGCCGGAAACCTCTGCCTTGGGTGGCCCATTCGGCCTTTATTTCATCCGCGATCTTTTTGATCTCACTCTCCTGTTCGAGGTCCTGAGGAAAGAAAGACGCCGGATCCTTCTGGATGCCAACGCTCCTCAAGCGCTTGCCGACAATTTCCGACACTCGTTCTGCATACCTCCCACTTCGACTCGTGTAGATGTCTACCACATTGATGTCAGAAAAGTCGTGTGGCGCCTCCAGCCTGAGCCCGGTGACCGTCAAGTACGACTTGTACCTTAACTGAGTGGAAGCCTTGAGACTTACAGTTGCACTCGTTCTCGTTGACATCCAGCTGTTTAGCACCTTCGTCTGCGCAAGATTCAAGTTGTCCGCATCGTCCAGAAGCAAGTAGATGGGCTTCCCTGTGGGCATGAAGGGGAGGGTGCGCAGCTGGTCAAGAACGGGGAAGAGAAAGTCGAGGTACCCGCAGAGAGGGCCGCGATATGGAAACTCTGCGCGAAGTCCAAAGGTCTGATGTCGGAGCCATACCACGACATCATTGTACAGCTGATCAAAGAACCCGGTCGCCCGCTCAAACAACATCGATGGCCTGCAGTCGCCACCGGCCCAGTTACGACTACCAGCCCAACCATTTGCCTCGAGTCTACCAAGAACGAGTGCAATATAGTTCTCGATACTACGCCCATGCGACGCTGTTGCGTCCTCTGGTAGCTTCGCCAACGCACCAAATACTTTGCTCGCGACGAACATCGTAAGCAGGTGCTCGTTAAGGATCAGATTTCCAGGGCGTTCAACCAATCGATCAAGCTCGGTAAGGCTTGGACTCGTGTTCTTTATCGAGATCAAGATCGCAAAAAAAGGCAAGTCGCTTGACGTGCACTGACGCTGAAGCATCTGGCAATCTGGCTCTAGGTATCGAAGCATCATGCTCTTACCACAACCTCGTGGGCCATTGATCATTGCATGGCCAGGCTCGCGCACCTTATAGAAGTCAGTAAACACGTCCACGAAAAGGCGGAGCGCATCCACGGCTTCGAGGTATTCCGGTGTTTGAACAGTAAATGGGTTTTGTATCGTGTCAGTCACAGATAGTTTCCTCAGCCCCTCTTCTGACGGCCGCGATGTCTGTCTTTCCGACCGCGCTTCCTGGCGCCAACTACCTTCGATCGAAATCTGTCTTGCAGGGAAGCTCCACTGAGGTTTTTCAAGGCCGGCACGATTTCCCGAATATCGGCTGGAGCCCGTGGATAGCCCTGCTGTCGCATTTCAAAGGTCTTAGCCCACCCCTGGGTCATGTAGTCATCGGTAAAGACCGAAATGCTCACTTGAACCACATCAAAATGCACCCATGGCGTCCAAAACCGCGAACAGTAGATGTGCTCCTTGTGAAGCTTCAAGGAGCGGTCCAGTATCTCATCGAACAGGAAAACCTCACTTCCCAGCTTTCTATATTTGCGCGTGACTACGTCCGGCTCTAGCTCGAATTCAAGTCGAATCGTGGCATTGTCTGGCTTCACAATTACCCGTCGAAGTCGATCTGAATACTTGTGAAACACTTCGCTCCCCTCGTACAGCCCCGTGTCCACAGACTGAAAGAACCGTGACGTGCGCGTGCAATCATCCGCCAGTTCATCCGCAAAGCGCAACAATGATGCAAGCAAGAAGATTCTAGGCGGCTGCGTACTTCTATCGTATGCGAGTTGACTGATGGTATCTCGATTGCCACCAATCTGACCACCGTGGACCCTCGCTATGTCGTGGATCATCCTTCGTTCAAGTGTCTCGTCGCTCAGCAGTCCTCTCTCGGCCAGGGTGTTCATTACCGCCTTGATCCGCTGCTCATGCTCTTCACGTCCCCCAAAGTTGCCGACGTCATGGAGGTGGATTGCCGTCAACAGCAGAAATGCCTCGTAACCGGTAAGCGAGCACGTGTCATCGGGCTTGAAAACAAGATCCCCAGCCCTGCGAATCACCGTTGAAATATGACCGGCACCGTGATCATTCAGCCAAATATTGTCCTTTATGGCGACGCCGGTGGCTACCTGCGGATGAACTTCTGAATTCAAATACTCATCAAGACGGCAAAAATGATCGAAATAGTCGAACGATCCTTTTCCGAGGTACCCCTCGAATCTATTCTGTTCGAGGAGGCGACCGAGCTTGCTGGCCGAATTCGGGACAGTCACTGGGTTAGGCTCCGCACAACCCCACGATCTCCTTGAATACCGCCTTCGCAAGAAGTGGAGGAACCGCATTCCCAACCTGTTGTTGTTGAAACCCGATACTCCCTACGAATTCATAATTGTCTGGGAAGGACTGTAGCCGCGCCGCTTCGCGAACGGACAGCCCTCTATGCTGGGTTGGGTGGATCAGCATATTCTTACGAAAGTTCCCGAGTACCACTGCAGGACGACCTAAGCTCAGGCGATGGTAGATGCCAGTGTGGCACCGAGCCCTATTGGCATAGTTCCGCATCAGCCTCTCGGGAATACTCTCCCAGTTGCCGCCCGGTGGGATGAATGGATATCGAGCCACAATCCAATCCGCGTTTCTACTCACCAGATGGTTGGGAGACTTCTTCCGCTTGCCCCTCATTGATCTAGCATAGGGAGAGGTGGCCTCCTCCCTGTATGCACGCCAATTCTCCGTCGCGCCATTGCACAGATGGGGCAAATCTGCGATGGCATCACGCACAGTTACAGGCTCTGTCGTTCGTCCTTCGGGGAATCGGAAATCAACACCGCAACGGTTGGCCACGAGAAAAAACCTACCTCGACGTTGCGGTACCCCAAAAGCGTCCGCATTTAGGATTTTGTGAGCTGTAGCGAAGCGAAGATCGTGCAACTCCTGCAACAGCATCCGGAGGAAGAGCCCGCCTTCAGTTTCGACGAATCCTTTCACGTTCTCAAAGACAACCCAATGCGGTCGCACTTCCCTTATAACACGCAGAAACTCTCGGAGAAGCCAGTTGTTAGGGTTTTCCTTGGAGCGGGTTCGCTGATTGGAAGTTGAGAACCCTTGACAGGGCGGGCCTCCAAAAACCACAACTGGGGCACTGGGTTTCTGATGCCCGCGGAGAGCCACGGCGCCAATATTGCGGATGTCGTCAAGAATAACGCGGGACGCGGGGTTGTTCTTGTGATAGGTTGCGGCGGCTCTACTATCAAGCTCGGTCGCGAAGGTCACGGACACACCTGCCAATCGGGCGCCGAGACTCATCCCGCCAGCCCCAGCGAACAAGTCTATTCCAACTAGTGCCATTGAGACCGGAGCAGGGCTGCCCTGTGAATGGACTCCAACGGTGAATTGGGAAGCTACCCTGCACACGGACCGCACATAGGGAGGGAGTTGCCGCCCTCTTCGGTAATAACCCGTGGTACTGGGAACTAATTTCTGACCAAGAACTTACGACTCATCGGGACGGCGGGATTTGAACCCGCGACCCCCTGAACCCCATTCAGGTGCGCTACCGGGCTGCGCTACGTCCCGTCTGTCCGGTCCTCCATGATCCCTGTGGGGTCGCGGGTTTCCCGCGGCCCCCTGACGCGAGCGCCAGCGAGCGAGGCGGCTGCATCAGTCCAACCCTAAC
>JABFSM010000097.1 GCA_013140635.1 Gemmatimonadales bacterium | reverse complement strand
GTGCGGCTTCGTCCGGTCGAATTTGGCCTTCGCCATGTGTCGGTTCCCCTGTATGGCTATTCGCTATGCGCTACTCGCTATTCGCTACCCGCTCTGCGCCCACGCCGTTGGCGAATAGCCAATAGCGAATAGCGAGCAACGTTCTCCGCCTACCCTTTGACTTTCGCAATGATCTGCTCCGCCACCGACTTCGGCACTTCTTCATAGTGATCGAACTGCATCGTGTACACCGCGCGCCCCTGCGTCATGCTGCGGAGCTGCGTGGAGTACCCGAACATTTCGGCCAGTGGGACGTCGGCCGCGACGACCTGCGCATCGCCCCGCTGCGTCATGCCCCCCACCTTGCCGCGGCGGCTGCTGAGATCGCCGATGACATCGCCCAAAAAGTCGGCCGGTGTCACCACTTCGACCTCCATGATCGGCTCGAGGATGATCGGGCCGGCGGCCTTGGCCGCCTCCTTGAACGCCATCGAGCCGGCGATCTTGAACGCCATTTCCGAGCTGTCGACGTCGTGATAGCTGCCGAACACCAGCGAGACCTTCACGTCCACCACCGGGTACCCCGCGAGCACGCCGGTCTCGAGCGCTTCCTTGATACCGGCCTCGATGGGGCGGATGAATTCGCGCGGAATGACGCCGCCCACGATCTTGTCTTCGAAGTGGAATCCGGTGCCTTGCGCTCCCGGCTCCAAGTCGATGACGACGTGGCCGTATTGGCCCTTGCCGCCCGACTGCCGGATGAACTTCCCTTCGATATCGGTGACCTTCTTCCGGATCGTCTCCCGATAGGCCACCTGCGGGCGGCCGACATTCGCCTCGACCTTGAACTCCCGCTTCATGCGGTCGACGATGATCTCCAGGTGGAGTTCGCCCATCCCGGCGATGATCGTCTGGCTCGTTTCGGGGTCGGTCCGAACCCGGAAGGTCGGATCCTCCTCGGCGAGCTTCTGCAGCGCGATGGCCAGCTTGTCTTGATCGGCCTTGGTCTTGGGCTCGATCGCGACGTCGATGACCGGGTTCGGAAACTTCATCGCCTCCAGAATGACCGGATGAGAATCGTCGGAGAGGGTGTCGCCGGTGCGGGTGTCCTTCAAGCCGATGGCCGCGGCGATATCGCCCGCGAGCACTTCTTCGATTTCATCGCGCTTGTTCGCGTGCATCTGGAGGAGCCGGCCGATCCGCTCCCGCTTGTCCTTGGTGCTGTTGTAGACGTAGCTCCCCGACTTGATCGACCCCGAATACACCCGGAAGAAGGTCAGCCGGCCGACGAACGGATCGGTCGCCACCTTGAACGCGAGCGCGGCGAACGGCTCGTCGTCGGAGGCTTTCCGGAAAACCTGGGTATCGTCGTGCTGGGGGAGATGGCCCTGGACCGGCTTGATGTCCACCGGGCTCGGCAGGTAGTCCACCACCGCGTCGAGCAGCGCCTGCACTCCCTTGTTCTTGAAGGAGGCCCCGACCAGGACCGGCACGATGGCGCCGGCGCAGGTGGCCTTCCGAATGGCGATGTTGATTTCCTCGAGCGACAGCTCGGCGCCGCCCAGATACTTTTCCATCAGCTTGTCATCGTGCTCGACCGCCGCTTCGATGACTTCGTGCCGGGCCGCCTCCATCGCCTCACGGTACGCTTCGGGCACCGGCATTTCAGTGAAGGTCTTGCCGAGGGTTTCTTCGTCGAAGATGATCTCCACGCGGCGCAGCACGTCGATATGGCCGGTAAAGAGCTCGCCCGAACCGACCGGCAGCTGCAGCGGGAAGGCGCGGCGGGTGAGCCGGTCCCGGATCATCGTCATGCACCGGTCGAAATTCGCCCCGACCCGGTCCATCTTGTTCGAGAAAATGAGCCGCGGCACGCCGTAGCGGTCGGCCTGGCGCCAGACCGTTTCGGTCTGCGGCTCGACCCCGGCCACCGAATCGAGCAGCGTCACCGCCCCGTCGAGCACGCGAAGCGAGCGCTCCACCTCGACGGTGAAGTCCACGTGGCCCGGCGTATCGATGATGTTGATGCGGTGCAGGATGTCGTTTCGCTTCCAGAAACAGGTGGTGGCGGCGGACGTGATGGTGATACCCCGCTCCTGCTCCTGCTCCATCCAGTCCATGGTGGCGGCACCATCGTGGACTTCACCGATCTTGTAGTTCTTTCCGGTGTAATACAGGATGCGCTCGGTCGTAGTCGTCTTACCGGCATCGATGTGGGCCATGATGCCGATATTGCGATACAGTTCGAGCGAGGTTTCACGCGCCATAGTGTTTCAGCAGTCTCAGTAAAGTCCCAGTCAACGAAAAAACGGGGCGACCGACCCGGGCATGCCCGGTGGTATCGCTCCGCGCACGTCCGGGGTTTCCCCACGGACGGGAGCACTCATTGAGCGCTCCACGCGTTGTCTCTAAAGGGCCGGAGGTGGTGCGGGCACGAAGCCCAGCGTCACGCGGCCTGTTTTCTTAGCGGTAGGTCGGTAAGTCGGTACGCTTGTCTACCGACTTACCGACCTACCGCCCTACCACCGATAATGCGCAAACGCCCGATTGGCTTCCGCCATCCGGTGCGTGTCTTCCTTCTTCTTGATGGCGTTCCCCTCGCCCTTGCTGGCCAGGATCAATTCGGCCGCGAGGCGGTCTTCCATCGTCTTCTCGCTCCGGCTCCGGGCAAAGGCGATGATCCAGCGCATGGCGAGCGCGGTCCGCCGCTCGGGCCGAACCTCGACCGGGACCTGCAACGACGCGCCGCCCACCCGCCGGCTCTTCACTTCGAGCGCCGGCTTCACGTTCGCCACGGCCTGCTTGAAGACCGTCACGCCGGGCTGGCTGGTGCGCTCTTCGATCATGTCCATCGCCTTGTAGAAGATCCCCTCGGCGACGCTCTTCTGTCCCTGGTACATCAAGTTGTTGATGAACTTGGAGACGGTCTGGCTGTCGTACCGTGGATCGGGCGGCACCGGACGCTTGACGGACTTATTGCGGCGGCTCACTTACTTCTTCCCTTTCGCGGCCGCGGCCGCCTTCGGCGCCTTGGCTCCGTACTTCGAGCGGCTCTGCTGGCGGCCGTTGACACCGGCGGCGTCGAGCGTACCGCGAACGATATGGTAACGGACGCCGGGCAGATCCTTCACCCGTCCGCCCCGAATCAAGACGATGGAGTGCTCCTGCAGGTTGTGCCCCTCACCGGGGATGTACGCGATCACTTCGAAGCCGTTCGTCAACCGCACCTTGGCAACCTTCCGCAGCGCCGAGTTAGGCTTCTTGGGGGTCGTGGTGTAGACCCGCGTGCAGACCCCCCGCCGGAACGGATTGGACTTAAGGGCGGGAGACTTGTCCTTGCCCACCGGCGACTTGCGCCCGTGGCGGATCAGTTGATTGATCGTCGGCATTCCGGTGACGCGAACTACCTTTCCGTTTATGAAGCCGCTTTTTGCGGCAGACTCTTAAGCTATCAGCACTTGCGACCAAGGTCAAGGACGCCAGGGTGAACAGCTAGCGGCCTCGAACCCGAACACAAACCGAAATAGTGGCCGGTTTTAAGGCCAATGGCCGCCGACGGGGGCGGACCTTTCCTGCTACCCCAAAACACTCTAGCTTGCCTAACCCCCACGCGAGCCAAGCGGGAGTTCATGACGAGACGGCCGACCCTTGCCGCCCACTTCGCGGCCATAGCTCTGGTGGCGCTCGGCCTTGCGTGTGGTAAGGAGGGCCCCGCCGAGCCTCGCGTCGCCACCCGTATCGAGATCGTGGCCGGAGCGAATCAGAGCGGCCAGGTTGGGAATTCCCTGCCGGTCAAGCTCGTCGTTCGCACCAGCGACGGGGAAGGCCCCGTCGGCGGGGTGACCGTCACCTTTACGCCCGAGTCGGGCGCCGACGGAACCACCAGCCCACGCTCCGTGACGACCGGCACCGACGGCACCGGCCAGGCCACCTGGACGCTGGGCTCGAAAGTGGGGACCCAGACCCTTTCGGCGGTCGCGCCGGGCATTCCCTCCGCGGTGGTATCCGCCACCGGCCAGCTCGGCCCTCCTATCGTGGTCCTGGCGCTGAGCACCCCTTTCCAACTGGCGGTGGTTTCACGCGCGGTGACCGCGATCCCCTCGGTCCAGGTCACCGACGCCTTCGGCAATCCGATCGCCGGTGCCCAAGTGATCTTCGAGGCCCAACAACTGCAGTCGGTGCTCACCGGCGCGATACAGACGACCAACGCTGCGGGCCAGGCCACCCTCGGCTCGTGGACGATCGGACCTAACGCCGTGAGCTATTCCGTCGTTGCCCGGCTGCCGAACAACGCCTCCGCCACCTTCCAGGCGCAGGGGGTTCCCGCCGCCGTCACGATCGTGGCGGGAGCCGACCAGGCCGCGAACACCGGCACCGCGGTGGCCGTCCTCCCCACGGTTCGGGCGAGCCGCGACGACGGCTCGCCGATCCCTAACGTCCCGGTGAGCTTCGTGGTGACCGCCGGCGGCGGCGCAGTCACCGGGACCAGTGTGCTCACCGCCCAGGATGGCACGGCCAAGCCGGCACAATGGGTGCTGGGCGCCGCCCCGGGTGCGAATCGGGTTGAGGCCCTCTTTTCCGGTGCTCCCCCGCTTGTCTTCACCGCGACGGGCATTGCCGCCGCCCCTGCCGCCCTCGCGGCCACGAGCGCCCTGGCCCAGAGCGGCTTCTTCGGCAACTATCTC
The DNA here is from genome assembly GCA_013140635.1 of Gemmatimonadales bacterium. Classification (GTDB taxonomy): domain Bacteria; phylum Gemmatimonadota; class Gemmatimonadetes; order Gemmatimonadales; family GWC2-71-9; genus JABFSM01. The sequence continues at coordinate 12,388 of JABFSM010000097.1, read as the reverse complement.
CCGACCTCTCCCTCGGTGGCCGTGACCGACGCCGGAGGCATGCCGGTGGCGGGCGCGCCGGTGACCTACTCGGTGCTCTCGGGCGACGGTCAGATCGTCGGGGCTACGGCGGTCACGGATTTCCTTGGCCGCGCCACCCTTGGATCCTGGCGCCTCGGCGCCGCCGCCCAGCACAGCGTCCGCGCGACGGTGGGGGCCCTGCCGCCGCTCACCTTCACCGCGGCCGCCACCGCCCCACCGGCCAGCACCTTCAAGATCGATATTCGCTATCTCACGCCGGTGACCCCGGTTCAGCAAGCGGCCTTTGAGCTTGCGGTGACCCGGTGGACCCAGATTCTCTTGGCTGGGCAGCCCCCCTATCCGGTCAACGAGCAAGCCAATAGCTGCTTCACCGGCATGCCCGCCATGAACGAGACGATCGACGGCGTCGTGATCTTCGCGAGCCTCGTCCCGATCGACGGACCTGGACAGGTCCTCGGCTCCGCCGGCCCCTGCATCGTTCGAGACGACCCCACCTACGGCAGCGCGGTCGGCCTGATGCGCTTCGATACGGCGGACCTAACCACGCTCGAGAACCAAGGCGCCCTCAATGCCGTGATCCTGCACGAAATGGCGCACGTGCTCGGCTTCGGTTCACTGTGGAATTTCCTGCAGAACCAGCTTCTGACCGGTGAGGGCACCGCCTCGCCCTCCTTCAATGGCCCGGCGGCCCGAAACGCATTCCTTGGCGCGATCGCGCCAAGCACCGTCTTTACCGGCACTCCGGTGCCGGTGGAGGGGTCGTTTGGCCCTGGAACACGCGACTCACACTGGCGCGAGACCAGTTTCTCCAACGAATTGATGACCGGTTTCCTGAATTCCGGTTTCAATCCCCTGAGCGCCATCTCGGCCGCCACTTTTCGGGACTTGGGCTACCTCGTGAACGATGCAGCGACCGAGCCCTACACCTTCCTGGCCACCTTGCTCGCCGGACCGCCGGGGGCGCCGGTCGAGCTCCGCGAGGAGCCCCTGACGAGTCCACTCATCGTCATCGATCGGCGGGGCCGAACCGTCGCCCGGATCCCAAGGTTCTAGCCGCAACCACGAGTGGCCTCTTTCACCTCGCTCGACGTCGCCTTGCGGCGTACCGCCGACACCGTCGCCAGGTTTCCCTTTACCGTCCTCTCCGCTCTGGTCGCCACCGTCACCACCATGAATGCGACCGGCGGCGGCGGTGCGAATGACTGGTCTCCCCGGCTGCTCGCCACCGCGGTCCTGGGTTTGGCGCTCTTCACCGGCATCACCACCGCCGCGGAACGCTTCAATGCGCCACGGAGCCGCCGATTTCTCGTTGAGCTCGTTGCCGTGGCCGGACTCGGTGCGCTCTACGTTGCCTCACGGGATTGGACCGACCGGTCCGCCATCATCCGGTTCGCTCAGCTCGGTCTCGTGGTTCATCTCTTCGTGGCCATTGCGCCTTACCTCCACCACGAGCGGCGGAACGGTTTCTGGCAGTACAATCGGTTTCTCTTCCTCCGATTCCTGGTCGCCACGTTCTATGCGCTCGTCCTCTGGCTCGGCCTGACGCTGGCACTGGCCGCGCTGAAGCCGCTCTTCGAGATTCATGTCTCCGGCGAAGTGTACGCGGACCTCTGGACCCTTCTCGGCTTCGGTTTCCAGCCGCTCTTCTTTCTCGGCGGAGTCCCGCGAGATTTCGAGGCGCTCGATACCCTCGACGAATACCCGACCGGCCTCAAGGTGTTTTCGCAATTCGTTTTGATCCCGCTGGTCACCGTCTACCTGGCCATCCTCACGCTCTATCTGGGCCGCGTGGTGACGACCGGCACCTGGCCGAGCGGATGGATCGGATACCTCGTCTCCGCGGTGGCAACGACCGGCGTCCTGGCGCTGCTACTGGTGCATCCCGTTCGGGAGCGAAGCGATTCCACCTGGGTGAACGCCTACGGACGATGGTTCTTCGTGGCCATCCTCCCATCGCTCGCCATGTTGCTGCTGGCCGTCGGGAAGCGAATGGCGCAGTACGGCATCACGGAACCGCGGTATTTCCTTCTGCTGCTCGCGCTCTGGCTCACGGTCCTCGCGGTCTACTACGCCGTCACCGCATCGAGGAGTATCAAGATCATTCCCGAGTCGCTCTGTGCCGTGGTGCTGCTGGCCGCGATCGGCCCCTGGGGAGCCTACGGCATGTCGGAGCGGAGCCAGGCACGCCGCTTCCGGGAGATCGTGGCGCGGAATGACCTGGGAACTCCGGAGGGGCTCGTGATGCCGAAGGCTCCGGTATCGGAGACCGATCGGATCGAACTCGCCGGCATCGTACGGTATTTCGTGGACACCCGGGGAATCGCGGCCGCCGCTCGGATGGCGGGGGTCCCGGCCGATTCAGCCGAGGTGTGGCAAGCGGAGGAGATTTCCGATCCCGACCGCCGAGTCCTGGTCCGCATGGGGCTGCAATACGCCGGAACGACCCTGGTACGAGCGGAGGAGGGGCGGTTTTGGATCAACGAGCGGCTGCCGACGTCAGCCGATATCGCCGGCTACCAAACGCTGATACCGGTCAACTGGCCCGGCGGAGGACCGGTCATCGTGGGGAGCGACACGCTGACCTTTTCTAACGATCGGCCCTTCGAAGGGGTGACCATCAGTCGGAATGGGGCGGCCCTGGCGACCCTCACATTCGGCCCGGTGCTGGACTCGCTGCTTCGCGATGCCTCGGGCTCCACCATCGTGCTCGACCGCCCGCTCGGGGTGGACGCCGTACCGGTCGATTCGTCGGTGGCGGCGCGGCTGATCATTACCTCCGGCCACGGCGAGAAGGCTCGGCGGTCGGGCACCTTCGACGGCGTGAACGGATACCTCCTCCTTCGGGGAATCGGCCGGCCCCGCTGAAATGACCGTAGGTCATTGCGAGCGCAGCGAAGCAATCTCCACGTCATTGCGAGCGCAGCGAAGCAATCTCCTGCGATTGCCCCGGACCCTTCCCCTCGCAATGACTGTCCCTACAGTACTTCCACCTCTTCAATCAGCGCCACCGGAGGCGCCTGCTCCTCCGGCGGAGCCGGCGGTGGCGGTTCGAAGCCCGGCGGCGGCTGGATTTCCAGATCGACATACCGGTAGTGCCCGGTACCGGCCGGGATCAGGTGGCCGATGATGATGTTTTCCTTGAGGCCACGCAGGTCGTCCTTCGCGCCGCGGATGGCCGCGTCGGTGAGCACCCGCGTGGTTTCCTGGAACGACGCCGCCGAAATGAAGGACTGCGTCGTAAGGCTCGCCTTGGTGATACCGAGGAGGAGCGGCTCCGAGATAGACGGCTTGGACTTCCGCTTGAGGATCCGCTCGTTCTCTTCGCGGAAGGTGAGCTTGTCCACCGCCTCCGCCTCGAGGAAGCTGGTGTCACCCGGATCGGTGACCCGCACCTTCTGCAGCATCTGCCGCACGATCACGCCGATATGCTTGTCGGCGATCCGCACGCCCTGCAGTCGGTACACTTCCTGGACTTCGTTGAGGAGGTACTCCTGCACCGCCCGAGGGCCCTTGATGAGCAGGATCTCGTGCGGGTTGACCGGGCCTTCGGTGAGCCGGTCGCCGGCGCGAACCCGGTCTCCCTCGTGCACCCGCAAGTGCTTGCCGGCCGGGACTTCGTAGACCTGGGCCACTTCGCCCTCGGCGATGATCCCGTCTTTGGTCATCGGATAGACGAAGATCTCGCGCTTGCCGCGCTTGATATCGCCGAACTTCACGATGCCGTCGATTTCCGACATCGTGGCCGGATCCTTCGGCCGACGGGCCTCGAAGAGTTCCGCGATGCGCGGCAGACCGCCGGTGATGTCGCGGGTCTTGTAGGCCTGCCGCGGCATCTTGGTGACCGACACCCCCTTCATCACCTTGACCGGCGGCGAGAGATATACGGTCTTGTCGCGGCTCTCCTTCTTCGACTTCGAGGGCCACGCTTCGCTCACCGGCCGCTCGTCCACGTGGTACTTGGACGACCAGGGGTTCGCCTCGTCCGGGAGGTCCATCGCCCGGCTGACCAGATCGGTCGGCGAGCCAAAGATGATCCGCGAGCCTTCGGCCAGCGTGTACTCTTGCGGATCCTTCCGGTTGGTGACGTACACCAGCACCGACGGGTGCAGTTCACGGTCGGGGTCGGCGGTCACGACGAGCGACCGGAGGCCGGTGCCTTCGTCGAGCTCCTCGCGGAGCGTCACATCCTTGACCAGATCCTTCCACCGCAGCTCGCCGTCGTTCTTGATGATGCTCGGATCGTTATAAGGATCCCAGGTGTAGAGAATGGTGGCCCGCTTGTCGGCATCGCCCTTCGTGACGGTCTCGCCTTCCTTGGCGTGCAGGATGGCGCCTTCCGGCACCGGATACCGGGAGAGGACGTGGGAGGGATCCTTCGGATCGACGACCTGGATCCCTTCCTTCGTTTCTTCGGTGGCCGACTCGTCCTCACGGGTGAGCACGACCCGCAGAATCGCGGTGGAGCCGTCTTCGTATTCGACCGGCACGTCGGCGTATTCCAAGCCCTTCGTGTACCGCACGAGCCCGTCGGTGCGCGCCCGCCGCTCCGCCTCTTCGGCGATGCGGGACGACGTACCGCCGATGTGGAAGGTACGTAGCGTGAGCTGTGTGCCCGGCTCACCGATCGACTGGGCGGCCAGAATGCCGACCGCCTCGCCCATGTCCACCATATCCATCGTGGCGAGGTTCCGCCCGTAGCACATGCGGCAAACCCCGCGGCGCGCCTCACAGGTCAGCACCGAGCGAATCTTCACCTTCTCGATACCGGCGTCCTCGATGGCGTCCGAGGCTTCCTCGTCGATGAGCTGGCCCGCCTGGACCAGAAGCCGAGCATCGCCATGCTCGTCGAGCTCGTGCGGATCGAAGACGTCTTCGCCGGCCACACTCCCAAGAATCCGTTCCTTCAGACTCTCGATGATGTCCTCGCCCTCCTTGAGCGCGGTCATATCGAGTCCGAGGATCGTGCCGCAATCTTCCTCGGTAATCGTCACGTCCTGCGCCACGTCCACCAGCCGGCGCGTCAGGTAGCCGGCATCGGCGGTCTTGAGCGCCGTGTCGGCCAGACCCTTGCGCGCGCCGTGCGTCGAGATGAAGTACTCGAGCACGGAGAGCCCTTCCCGGAAATTCGACTTGATCGGGCTCTCGATGATTTCGCCGATGCCGCCGGTCAACTTCTTCTGCGGCTTGGCCATCAGGCCGCGCATACCGGCGAGCTGCCGGATCTGGTCGCGGCTGCCGCGGGAGCCGGAGTCGAACATCATGAACACCGGATTGAACCCGCCGCGACTCTGCCGCATATGGGCCACCATCGCCTCGGCCACGTCGTTGTTGGCGTGGGTCCAGGCGTCGATCACCTTGTTGTAGCGCTCACCGAACGTGATCTGCCCGGTGTTATAGGCGCGCTGGAACCGTTCGACGCGCTTCTGCGCTTCCTCTAAGAGCGGCACCTTTTCCTTGGGAATCTCGAGGTCTTCGACGCCGATCGAGACGCCTCCCATGGTGGCGAAGTCGAACCCGAACCGCTTGAGCCGGTCGAGGAACTCCACCGTTTCCTTGAGGCCGGCGCGCCGGTAGCTCTGCAGCACGAGCTCCGACAGCGTCTTCTTCTTCATCAGGTCGTCGCGGAAGCCGAGCTCCGCCACGAGCCGCCGGGGCAGGATGTTGTTGAAGAGCACCCGGCCCACGGTCGTGCGAATCCAGCGCGCATCTCGGTCCGCGGCCTCCGGCGGAGGCACGTACCAGAATTGGATGAGCGAGTGATACGCCACCTTGGCCGTCAGGAGCGCCATTTCCAGCTCGGAAATGCTTCCGTAGTACTTCGCGTTCTTCCAGAGACGAGCCCGGGTTTCCTCGGACTTACCGCCGCCGCGCCGGAGCTCTTCCTCGATGCCGGCCGGCTGCTTGGTGAGCCAGTACGAGCCGAGCACCATGTCCTGCGACGGCTCCGCCACCGGGCGGCCGTCGGAGGGCTTGAGAATGTTGTTCGAGGAGACCATGAGGAGCCGGGCCTCGAGCTGCGCCTCGAACGAGAGCGGCACGTGGACCGCCATCTGGTCGCCGTCGAAGTCGGCGTTGAACGCCGCGCAGACGAGCGGGTGAATCCGGATCGCCTTGCCCTCCACCAGCTTCGGCTCGAACGCCTGAATGCCCAGGCGATGGAGCGTCGGCGCGCGATTGAGCAGCACCGGGTGATCCTGGATGATCTCCTCCAGGATTTCGTACACCTCGGGGCCCTCGCGCTCCACGATCTTCTTGGCGCGCTTGACCGTTTCGGCAATGCCCTTCTCGACCAGCTTGTGGATGATGAACGGTTTGAAGAGTTCCACCGCCATCGCCTTGGGGAGGCCGCACTGGTGGAGCCGGAGTTCCGGACCCACGACGATGACCGACCGGCCCGAGTAGTCCACCCGCTTGCCGAGGAGGTTCTGGCGGAAGCGGCCCTGCTTGCCCTTGAGCATGTCGCTCAGGGACTTGAGAGGCCGCTTGCCGCGGCCCCGAATGGCCTTGGACCGGCGGCCGTTATCGAAGAGCGCGTCGACCGCCTCCTGCAGCATCCGCTTTTCGTTCCGGAGGATGACCTCCGGCGCGCGGTGCTGGATCAGCTTCTGCAGCCGGTTATTCCGGTTGATCACCCGGCGGTAGAGATCGTTCAAATCGCTGGTCGCGAAGCGGCCGCCGTCGAGCGGCACCAGCGGACGCAGATCCGGCGGCAGCACCGGCACCACGTCCATGATCATCCAGGCGGGTTGGTTGGCCTGGTCCTGGGCTTCGCCGGAGAAGAGGAAGGCGTCGACGATCTTGAGCCGCTTGAGCATCTGCTTCTTGCGGTGCTGGCTCGTCTCGGTGGCCACCGAAGAGCGGAGCTCATCGGCCAGCTTCTTCACGTCGATCCGCTCCAGGAGCGCGCGCACCGCCGGCGCGCCGATGTCGGCGCGGAAGCCGGTGTCGCCCTCTTCCCGCGCCTTCTGCCGCAAGGCGAGGTATTCCTCTTCGTCGAGCAGCTGCTGGAACTCGACTTCCTGCTTGCCGGGGTCGATGACCACGTAGCTTGAGTAGTAGATGATCCGCTCGAGCTCGCGGAGCGTGATGTTGAGCAGGTTCCCCATCGGCGACGGGAGCGTCTTGAAGAACCAGATGTGCGCCACCGGCACGGAGAGCTCGATGTGGCCCATCCGCTCGCGGCGGACCTTCGAGAGGGTGACTTCGACGCCGCACCGGTCGCAGATCACGCCCCGATAGCGAATCCGCTTGTACTTCCCGCAATGGCACTCCCAGTCCTTGACGGGACCGAAGATCCGCTCGCAAAAGAGCCCGTCCCGCTCCGGCTTGAAGGAGCGGTAGTTGATGGTCTCGGGCTTGGTGACCTCGCCCCAGGACCACCAGGTCCGATTGCCCTGCAGCTCCATCCGCTCCCGCTCTTTCGGGTCGCGCGGGCCGCGGATTTCTTCCGGCGCCGCGATGCGGATCGCGATGTAATCGAAACTCGAACTCTTGGGCTCGCGCCCGCTTCGGAAATCGATCATTTATTCCTCACCCTCCGCAGTGGCACCGAGCGTCACCTTGAGGCCGAGCGCCTGGAGTTCTTTGACCAACACATTGAACGACTCCGGAATCCCCGGTTCGGGGAGATTCTGGCCCTTCACGATCGACTCGTACACTTTGCTCCGGCCGTTGACGTCGTCGGACTTGACCGTGAGCATTTCCTGCAAGAGGTGCGCGGCGCCGTAGGCCTCGAGCGCCCACACTTCCATTTCGCCGAACCGCTGGCCGCCGAACTGCGCCTTGCCGGCGAGCGGCTGCTGGGTGACCAGCGAGTAGGGGCCGATCGAGCGCGCGTGGATCTTGTCGTCGACCAGGTGGGACAGTTTGAGCATGTAGATCGCGCCCACCGTCACGTCGCTCTCGAAGGCCAGTCCGGTGCGTCCGTCGCGGAGCCGGACCTTACCGGCGGGCGTGAGGCCCGCCGCCAGCATCAACTCGTCGGCGGCCGCCCCCACCTCGTCCACGCCGGCCTTGCCGCGCAGCATCGCGGCGAGGGCCGAATGGCCCGCCGCTTCGAGCACCGCCGGCGCATCCTGCCCCGCCAGCCGTTCGACTTCCTTGAGCGCCGCCTCGCGGCCTTTCATGGCCGCGCTGGCGTCGGCCTTGTGATAGGCCCGCTCGTGCCCACGCTGGGTGATTTGCCGCGCGGCGAGTTCCTTGGCCGAGGCGGTGAGATACTCCTTGATCGCCTCGAAGAGCGCCTTGGTCTTGGCGCCGCCCTTGGCAAGCATCGCGACGCCGGACGCGCTCATCGTGACGCCTTCGAGCTCCATCTTCTTGAGGTCCGCCACGACCGCGTCGATCAACGGGGCGTCGGGCGTGGGCGCCGGCGCCGCCAGGCGGAGCGCCTCGCCGGCCCAGCGAAGCCCCGCCAGGCGGAGCAGCACACCGATTTCCGCTTCGTCGGCGCCGCGGAAAACCGGCGTCTTGGCCTTGAAGCCGAGAATCTGCGCGCACCACCCAAGGTGGGTCTCGAGAATCTGACCCACGTTCATCCGGCTCGGCACGCCGAGCGGATTGAGCACGATGTCCACCGGCGTTCCGTCCGGGAGGAACGGCATATCCTCCTCCGGAACGATCCGGGCCACGATCCCCTTGTTGCCGTGGCGGCCGGCCATCTTGTCGCCGACCGAGATTTTCCGCTTTTCGCCGAGATACACCTTGACCAGCTGAATGACGCCGGGAGGCAACTCGTCGGGCTGGAGGATCTTATCGATCTGATCTTCGGCCTTCTCCTCGACCCGGGCCCGCTCCCGCGCGGCCGCCTCGATGGTGGCACGGATGCGGTCGTTGGCCGAACGGTCCTGCACCCGAAGGGTCTTGAGATCGACGTCGGTCAGGTCGATCTCACGGATCCGGTCGTCGCTGAGCCCGGTGCCGGCGGGAAGGAATTCCTCCACGGTGCCGGCTTTGAGCATCAGCGCAACGGTCTGGCCGCCCAAGAGGGCCCGCAGCTCGTTGAGCATGACTTCGTTGATCCGGTTCTTCTCGTCGTGCTCGATCCGGCGCACCTCGCCGATCCGCTCGCCGCGGTCCTTCTCGACGACTTGATCCTCGATCCGGCTGAAGATCTTCACGTCGATCACGGTGCCCTTCATGCCCGGCGGCACCTTGAGCGAGCTGTCCTTCACATCCTTAGCCTTCTCACCGAAGATGGCGGTGAGGAGCTTCTCTTCCGGGCTGAGCTCGGTCTCTCCCTTCGGAGTGATCTTGCCGACCAGGATATCGCCCGGTTTGACGTGGGCGCCGATCCGGATGATGCCGCGCTCGTCGAGATCGACCAGCGCCTCGTCGGAGACGTTGGGGATTTCCCGGGTGATCTCTTCTTGGCCGCGCTTCGTGTCCCGCACGTGCAGCTCGAGTTCCTGGATATGGATCGACGAATAGACGTCGTCCTTGACCAGCCGCTCCGAGAGCACGATGGCGTCTTCGAAGTTGTGTCCGTACCAAGGCATGAACGCCACGGTGACGTTGCTGCCGAGGGCCAGTTCACCCGCCTCGGTGGCGGCGCCGTCGGCGACGATGGCGCCGTCCTGCACCCGCTGGCCTTCCTGTACCAGCGGCCGCTGGTTGATGGCGGTGTCCTGGTTGGTGCGCCAGTACTTCTTGACCCGGTAGCGGTCCACCTGGGAGAGCCGCGTCAGGGGCTGGTCGCCGATCGGCGACTGGCCTTCCCCGCTGTCGATGATGAGCTCATCGGCGGTGACGCGGGTGACCACCCCGCCGCGCCGCGCCGCGATGACCGCGCCGGAATCGCGCGCCACCTTCTCTTCGAGCCCGGTGCCGACCAGCGGCGCCTGCGGAAAGAGCAGCGGCACCGACTGCCGTTGCATGTTGCTGCCCATGAGCGCCCGGTTCGCGTCGTCGTGCTCCAAGAACGGAATGAGCGCGGCGGCAATCGAGACGAGCTGCTCCGGACTCACATCCATGAAGTCGATCCGGTTGGGCGCCAGCAGCGGGTAGTCGTCGCCCTTACGGCAGAGCACCAGGCTGTCTTCGAACTTGCCCGTCGCGTCGATGGCCGCGTTGGCCTGCGCCACGGTGTAGCCCTCTTCTTCGCTGGCCGACAGCCACCGGATGTCGTTGGTGACCCGCCCGTCTTTCACGATCCGGTACGGGGTCTCGATGAAGCCGAGGTCGTTGATCCGGGCGAAGGTCGACAGGCTGGTGATGAGGCCGATGTTCGGGCCTTCCGGCGTCTCGATCGGGCACATCCGGCCGTACTGCGAGTAGTGCACGTCGCGCACTTCGAAGCCGGCGCGCTCTCGCGTCAGGCCGCCCGGTCCGAGAGCGCTGAGCCGCCGCTTGTTGGTGAGCTCGGCCAGCGGATTGGTCTGGTCCATGAACTGCGAGAGCTGCGACGACCCGAAGAAGGCCTGGATGACGGCGGACACCGTGCGCGCGTTGACCAGGTCGTCGAGCGAAATCTTCTCCGGATCGGAGTTGATGCTCATCCGCTCCTTGACCAGCCGCGCCATGCGCGAGAGGCCCACGGAGAACTGATTGGCGATGAGTTCGCCCACGGAGCGGATGCGCCGGTTGCCGAGATGGTCGATGTCGTCGGTGTGCCCGCGCCCGTCGTTCAGGTCGATCAGGTACCGGATGATCGCGATGAAGTCCTCTTCCGTGAGGACGGTGTGGTTCGGATCGGTCCGGAGCCCCAGCCGCTGGTTGATCTTGTAACGCCCGACGCGGCCGAGATCGTACCGCTTCGGATTGAAGAAGAGCCGCTGCAGCTGCTGCCGCGCGGTCTCGAGGTTCGGCGCGTCGCCGGGCCGAAGGAGCCCGTAGATCTGCTGTAGCGCGTCGGCCTCGCTCTTGGTCGGATCCTTGGCGAGGGTGTTCTTGATGAGCGGCGACTCCGCCCGGCCCGGCGGAAGGAGCACGTCGACCTTTACCACGCCGCCGTTCTGTAACTTCTGGCGAAGCTTGTCGTCCAGCTCCAAGCCGGCGTCGGCCAGCACTTCACCGGTCTCCGGGTCGGCCACCGCGAACGCAAGTACCCAGGTGTGGCGGTCCCGCGTGGTGGTCGGCTGCTCGTCGTCGCGCAGGTCGATCGTGGTGTAGCCCGCGAAGGCCTGCACCGCCTTGACCCCGACATGCCGCATGGCGTTGAGACGCTCTTGGGTCAGTTCGTCGCCCACTTGCCCGAGCGGCGCACCGGCCGGATCCTCGGGATTCGGCACATCGGCGGCGAGAAGCGCGCCGATCACCTCGCGGCGCTCCTGCCGGCCCTCGAGCTTGCCGGTGATGTTGAGGCTCTTCGTCGCAAAGAAGAGCCGGAGAATGTCCGGATTGCCGCCGTAGCCGAAGGCGCGCAACAGCGCGGTAGCCGGGAACTTCTTCTTCTTGTCGATGTGGACGTAGATCACGTCGTGAATGTCGATCGTGAACTCCACCCACGAACCCCGGAACGGGATGATGCGGGCCGAGAAGAGCCGCTGCCCGTTCGGGTGGGTCTCTTCCTCGAAGACCACGCCCGGCGAGCGGTGGAGCTGGCTCACCACGACGCGCTCGGCGCCGTTGATCACGAAGGTTCCGAGCGGCGTCATGATCGGCAGCTCGCCGAGATAGACCTCCCGCTCGATCTGGTTCTTGAGCCGGCGCTGGCCGTCCACGTCTTCGAAGACGTTGAGGAGCAGCGTGGCCTTGAGCGGCGCGGCATAGGTCATATCGCGTTCGATGCACTCCTCGACGGAGTACTTCGGCTCGCCCAGGGCGTAGCTCTTGAAATCGAGTTCGTACTTCCCGTTCACGTCGGAGATCGGGAAGAGGTCCCGGAAGACGCGCTCGAGCGACACGTCCTGCCGGGCCCCATCCACGTCGTCGGGGACGAGGAGGGACTGGAAGGCGCGGGTCTGAATGTCGAGGAGGTGCGGCATCGGCATGCCGCCCTCGCGCTTCGAGAACGAAATCAACGGTCGGGTCTTAGGCATCGCTCACTCTCACGCAGCACAAAAGGGCACCGCCGCGGCGCCCCCCGCACGATTGCGGGGGCCGCCTCGGGGCGCTGATCGAACTCGGATTGGAAAGCGCGGGCAGTGGTCGCATGCCGTCTCGCTGAAAGTGGCGTCCGTTGGGTAGATCCCTCGCGCGCGGGAGATCCGCGCGCTCGGGATGACCCCACGGGGTCACTTCAGCTCGACGACCGCGCCCTGCTCTTCGAGCTTCTTCTTGATTTCCTCGGCTTCGGCCTTCGACGCCCCTTCCTTTACCGTCTTGGGCGCGCCGTCGACCAGATCCTTGGCTTCCTTCAGGCCGAGCGAGGTGATCTCGCGGATCACCTTGATGACCTGAATCTTCTTGGCGCCGCCTTCCTTGAGGA
>JABFSM010000275.1 GCA_013140635.1 Gemmatimonadales bacterium | reverse complement strand
AGGCGTTCCCGTCCAGAATCCAGACCGGCACGCCGAGCTCCCCTAGAAAGCCGCCGTCCCGCTCTAGCTCCTTCCGTGCCCGCTCGACCCCGAAGCCGCACAGTGCCACCAAGATCAGGTCGGGGTTGAGCCCCTTCAATTCGTCCCGGGCAACGACGCGGGAGTGCGCTCCCGGCGCCGCGCCGACATCCACGCCCCCCGCCGCTTCGATCAACTCAGGCACCCAGTGGCCGGCCAGATAGATCGGGTCGAGCCACTCGACGCATACGATGCGCGGTTGCGTGACCGGCCGAGCACCGGCGATCCGCCGGAGTCGATAGCGGAGCCCAGCGACGACCTCCCCCGCTTCATCGGATAGATCGAGAGCGGCCCCGACCGCTTTGATATCCTCGAAGACGCCGGGAAGAGTACGCGCCTTGAGCGAGAGGAGCACCGGCGCTCGGTCTAGCACCCTCGTCACCTCACGCACGTCGCCGTCGATCACCGCGCAGACGGCGCAGAGATCCTGAGTCAAGATTAAGTCGGGGCGCAGCTCTTGGAGCATCGCGGCATCCACCGCAATGACCGGCCGCCCCTCATGCGCCAGTTGGCGTACCTGCGCATCGATGGCACCCCCCGGCTGCGATGGATCGATTGGCGTGGTCGTGACGCGGGGCAGGTGGGTGATCGATGGGGGCCAGTCGCACTCATGGGAAATCCCAACGAGTTGAGAACCGGCGCCTAAGGCAGCAACGATTTCGGTTCCGGCGGGGAGGAGCGAGACCACGCGCATTGGGCAATCCTATTAGACCCTCCCCGCCTCGGCCAGTTCCGGCAGTTCGGACCCCGTCCCGACGCACACCTCGCGGTAGCTCGCATCGAGCCGGTCGAATTCCATCTCCCAGGTCAGCGCGGCCGCCGTTGCCCGGGCACCATCCGCGAGGGCCGCGCGCCGATCCGGATCGGTCGCGAGCGCCACCATGGCATCGGCCATGGCCCGCACGTCGCCGGGAGGATAGGCGATACCGTTGACGCCGTCTCGGAGATGGTCGGCCACCCCTCCCGCGGGTGCGGCAATCACCGGCAGCTCGCTGGCCATCGCCTCGAGAATTACCAACCCGAGGGTTTCGGTGTGCGATGAAAAGAGGAAAGCGTCGGCGCTCGCGTAGAGCTGGGGCAGCATCGTGCGGCGGTCGAGGTTGCCGAGAAAACTCACCCCCGGCGGGGCGGACTGCCGAAGCGCCGGCTCGCGCGGCCCCGCACCGGCGATTACGAGGTGGATTTCTCGCCGCGTCCCAAGCGCCTGACGAGCCAGGCCGAATGCCTCGATGAGACGCTCGATTCCCTTTTCCGCCGCCAAACGGCCCACGTGAAGGAACAAGAAGGCCGTGTCGGCGCCGTAGGCCTGTCGCAATACCTCGCTGCGGTGGCGTGGATGGAATACATCGGTATCCACGCCGCGCCCCCACACTTCGACATCGCGAATGCCCATCGCCTCGAGTTCCGCGCGCGCCGGGCTACCGGGCGTATAGACTCGGCGGCTCCTGCCATGAAACCGCGTGAGATAGCCCGCCACCGGTTTCTTGAGCCAAGGCACGCCGTAGGAGACGGTGTATCGCGAGAAATCAGTGTGATAGGAGGAGACGATCGGAATGTGGAATTCCACGGCTGCGCGCTGGCCGAGACGGCCGATCATGAATTCCGTCGCGCAGTGAATCAGGTCGGGCCGGAACTCGCTCACCGCTCGGCGCACCTTGCGCCACGAAGGGGCCGCCAGCCGTATCTCGGGATACATCGGTAAGGCGGTGCTCGATACCGTAACATGCATATCGAGCACGTCGAGATACTCCGTGCCGAACGGGTTCTCCTGCCTGGTGGGGTAGGTGGGCCCGATGACGCCCACGCGCCACCCGCGCGCGCTAAGTCCTTGGGCGGAAAGTGCGGTGACAACCGAGACCCCGTTGACCTGGGGTGGATAAGTGTCGGTGCAGTAGAGGACACGCAGGGGGCGGATAGGCATCGGCATGTGCAAAAGTGGCCGAAGTTCGTCACGGTCGAGTCACCGTCTCGTTACAAATCCACCTAATGTGGATGAATTCGGCCCCTTCCTGTCGCTACCAATCCGCGACATTGCTGTCGCGCGGTTGTCGCGATTCGCCGCAAAGTTTTCCACGTGACCCCGGTGCCCACTCGACCCCGGAGGCTCGATGGAACGACCAAGCTGCATCACGCGGGTAATCGTCGTCGTGCTCGACGGACTGCGCGCCGATGTCGCAGCGCTCTTCCCACTTCGGGTCCTTTCCGGACTCGCGGCTCGCGGCGCCCGCACCTTTGCCGGCACGACCGTGACACCGAGCGTCACCAACGCGGCGATGGCCTCGCTCCTGACCGGTGTTTCGCCACGCTTTCACGGTCTCGAAGGCGAGCGGTTCGGGTTTCCGAAACCGCGCATCAAGCTCGATCCACTTCCCGCTGTGCTGGCCCGCCATGGCTTCCGGTCATTCGGATTTATGCAGGCGCCGCCGAGGGCGTTTCGCGGCCTGGCCGAGAAGCTCGCCACGCGCGCGGGTGTGGAGGCCACCTTCCTGGGCCGGACGTCGGCGGAGATACTCGGTGCGGCCCTCCCGGTCCTGGCCCGAGAGCGCCACGGGTTCTTCCTCCTTCACTGGCCGGAGGCGGACTATGCGGGGCACGCCCACGGATGGACCTCTCCCCAATACATGGGTGCCGCCCTGGAGATGGACGCGGCGCTGGCCCACTTGGTCAGCGCCACGGACGCGCTCGACGATGACGGCACCCTGCTGATCTGCCTCGCCGATCATGGCGGCGGCGGCCGCGTCTCCACCGACCATAACAGCGAGCACCGGCTCGACGTCACCATCCCGATCGTGCTGATCGGCGGCCGCGTGGTCCGGGGCGAACTGGCGCCGCTGACATCGCTGCTTGACGTTCCCGCCACGGTGGCCTGGGCGCTCGGCGCTACTCCGCCAAGGAGCTACGAAGGGCGGCCCTTGATCGAGGCGTTCATGAGCCGGCGTCCCACGCCGGCGGCGCTCGCGGCGGTGCGGCCATGATCGGGGTCAGGCTGGTCGATCGGCTCGATGCCCGCGATCGCGAGTGGCTGTTGCACTTGTCGCTGTCTGCGGGCGCAGGCGCCTGGCGCCGCCGGGCATGGGTGGCGATCACCCACACCGGCGGAACCATCGCCATGATCGGAAGTGTGGTGGTGCCCCTTCTGCTCGAACCCTGGCCTCGGGCGATCAGCTGGCGCGCTGGATTCGCGTTGCTGGTCTCCCACATCATCATTCAGGCCGTCAAACGGATCGTGCACCGGGAACGCCCCCCGGTCGCGGCGGTCATCGCATGCCCCGACCGATTCTCCTTTCCGTCAGGCCACGCCACCTCGAGCCTTGCGGTGGCGCTGAGCTACGGCTTCGCGTTTCCCTCGCTGGCGGGGCCGCTGGTCGGGTTCGGCATGCTGATCGGGTGGAGCCGCGTGGTGCTGGGGGTACACTACCCTGGAGACGTGCTGGTGGGACAACTGATTGCCGTGGCGACGGTGCTGGGGCTGTCGGGGATGATCTAGGGCTCGCGAGGTCCCGGCGGCTCGCGGTTGTCGCCGCCGAGCTGGCCCGCCTCGACGCCGAGGCTATCCTGCGGGAGAATCACGCCCTCCGCGCCCAGAAGGCGGAAGAGACGCCACTGCTCTTGGCGCGCCGAGTAGACTCGCGGGCCGTTATACATGAGCGAAATCACCAAGACGCCGTCGGCGCGGCCCAGGTAGCCGGCCAGCGTCGCGACATCGCCCAGCGTACCGGTCTTGGCGCGCACCACACCGGGGCCCGGGAGGCCTCGGCCGAGCTTGCGCAGCGTGCCGCTCCCGTTGGTCGGCAGCAGCATCGGGAAGCCGCGCCCCCCCGGCGAAAGCGGGAACTTGACCAAATAAGACACCAAGGCGAGCGGCGAGGCGCGGTCGTCGCGCGAGAGCCCGCTCCCGTCCACCAGCTTCACGCTGGCATAGTCGCCGGTGATTTCCTGGACGTGGGCGGTAAGGCGGCCGGCGGGATTGTCGTCACCCGCGGCCCAGCGCAGCAAGAGTTCCGCGCCGATGTTGAGGCTCCGGCGGTTCACTTCACTCGCAATCGAATCGAAGGTCTCCGACCTCACCTCGGCCAGGACGGTTGGCGATGCGGCGCTCACCGGAGCGGCAAGACCGCTGGCGCGCTGCCATTCGATTCCCGCCAACCGGAGCGCCCGGGCCCAACTGGCCTCGAGGAGCACCTTGGGATCCTTGGCGGTGCTGGTAAACCAGCGCGTCCGCGCCCGCGTCCCGATGGTGCCGCTCACGATGTAGCGACCTCCAGGGGCGGCTTGGTAGCGCAGCCGCGAGGTCCGTCCCGCCACCGTCTTTGCGCGGACTTCGACGAGCTCGCCGATGCCGGAAGGGGACTCCGCCACCACCACCGGCTTCTGGCCCGCCTTGCTGGAAGGGGCGATAGCAAAGCTCAGCACGTTTTCGTTGAGCGTGAGCGCGCCGATGAGCGGCGCGAAGAGGCGGCCCTTGTGCCGATTCTCCCAGACATCGGGATAGGATGCGCCGGCGGGCCCCGAGGCGCTCGCGACGTGGAGCGGGCCGATGAAACGGCGGATTCCCGCTTCATGAAGTTGCCGGGCCAGATCGGAGAGCGTCGGTCCACCCCGAACGGGGCGCTCGAGCGTGGGATCGCCATTGAGCTCCAGCGACCAGGTGCCGAGCCAAGTTCCTGTGGCCGGATCGACATGCCCGACACCAACCACTCGCGTGTGGCGCCGCGCTTCGCCGCCGAGGACGCTCCGGGCGTAGCCGGTGGTGAAGAGCTTCACGGTCGAGGCGGGGATCATCGCGCGGGTCGGTTGCACGCCCCAGAGAAGCTGTCCGTCCTGCGACGCGACCGCGATTCCCCACGTACCGGGAGCGCTTCGCGATGCGCGGGCATACCAGCCGTTCAGTTGCTGTTGCAGTGAAGCGGACGACGCATTCCGAGCCGTTTGCGCCCAGGCTCTCGCCGGAATAGCGGCGAGGGCGAGAACAACAAGGATCGAAACAGGTCGAGATCTCACGATTTGATCAGCCCTTTGGCGATGGTCATCAACTGCATATTGCTGGTACCCTCATAAATCGTGCCAATCTTTGCGTCGCGGTAGAACTTCTCTGCAGGATATTCCTTGGAATACCCGTAACCCCCGAAGAGTTCGAGAGATGTGGAGGTGATACGGTCCGCAACCTGAGAGCTGAAGAGTTTGGCCATGGCGGCCTCTGTCGTGAATGGCCTGCCGGCGTCCTTGAGCCGGGCGGCATTGTACACCATGAGCCGCGCCGCTTCGAGGTCGGTGCGCATTTGCGCGATCTGAAATTGCACGCCCTGGAACTCGGCAATCGCCTTCCCGAACTGTTTGCGCTCCTTCACATACGCCAGCGCCGCTTCGAGGGCGCCCTGCGCCACGCCGATCATCTGGGCGCCGATTCCGATCCGCCCCTCATTGAGGGTTTCGATGGAGATCTTGTAGCCCTGTCCCACGGGGCCGAGCACATTGGCATCGGGGACCTTCGCGTTTTCGAGAATCAGCTCTGTCGTGCTGGAGGCGCGAATGCCGAGCTTGTTTTCCTTCTTGCCGACCGAGAACCCCTCGAAGCCCCGCTCCACCAGGAAACCGGTGATCCCCTTGTAGCCTTTGGAGAAATCGGTGTTGGCGAAGACGATGAAGATTCCCGCTTCGGCACCGTTGGTGATCCAGAATTTCCTGCCGGTGAGTTCCCAATGGTCGCCGACTCGATCGGCCCGCGTTTGCAGCGCGAAGGCGTCGCTCCCGCTGTTGGGTTCCGAGAGGGCAAAGGCGCCGAGGAGGCCGGTGGTCATCTTGGGGAAGTAGCGGGCCTGTTGCTCCTCGCTGGCCCAACGGAGGAGGGCATTGTTGACGAGGGTGTTGTGAACGTCCACGTAGATCGCGGCCGAGGCGTCGACTCGGGCCAGTTCCTCGATCGCAAGGACTGCGAGAAAGATCGACCCCCCGGCGCCACCCCAGCGCTCCGGGACTTCGATTCCCATGAGCCCCAATTCGAAGAACTTTTCGATTAGGTCGGGCCGGAACTTGCCGGCCTCGTCCATCTCGAAAACATGAGGCCGCACCTCGCTCTCCGCGAAGTCGCGGACGGTCTGGCGGAAGAGCTCTTCCTCTTCCGAAAGGGAGGTGAGGGCGGGGCTGGTGACTAGCGTGTCGGACATGGCTGCTCCTGTCAGTGCTGCCTAGTTCGTAACTCCATGCAAGATAAGCAATTGCGCCTCATCCGAAAGGCGTCATGGGGACAGGACATCGAGCGCCACCGGCACCCGCCCCAGGGGCGCAGAGACCTGGGCCCCACGGAGCCGGCTTCGGACGGCGGCCAGCATTTCCCTGGCGATCGCCACGCCCTCGGCAAGCGCCTCCTCCCGGCCGCGCTCGCTGGCGCGGCGCATCCGCGCGAGGATCTCCTCCGGTACCGTCACCCCGGGCACTTCGTTGGCCAGGAACTCCGCGTTTCGGAGGGAGACCAATGGCCAGATCCCGCCGATGATCGGGAGCCGGAACGACTCCACCTGACGGAGAAAACGATCGAGTTGTGCCAGATCGAAGACCGGCTGAGTGATCGCGAACTCCGCGCCCGCATCCACTTTCCAATGCAGCCGCCGGAGTTCGCGCTCGAGATCGGGCGCCGCCGGATTCACCCCGACGCCGATTACGAACTTGGTCGGCGCGCCAAGGGCGTTATGCCCGGGGTCGAGGCCGCGGTTGAGGCGAGCCACGAGATTGGTGAGCCCGATGGCGTCGATGTCGAAGACCGCCGTCGCGTCGGGGTAGGGGCCCATCTTCGGCGGATCGCCGGTCACGAGCAGCAAGTTACGGAGCCCCGCCGCCGCCGCGCCGAGCAGATCGGAGAGCATGCCGAGAAGATTCCGGTCTCGGCAAGCGTAATGGACCACCGTCTCGAGCCCGACCTCCCGCTCGATCATGAGCCCGGAGAGGAGCGCGCCCATCCGGCTCTGCGCCCGTGGCCCGTCAGGCACATTGACCGCGTCGACGCCGGCGGCCTTGAGGGCTCGGCACTGGTCGAACATCGGCGCGGGGTCCACCCCTTTCGGCGGCACGATCTCGACGGTGGTGATGAACTCTCCGCGGGCCAGCTTCCCGCCATAGAGCGAGCGGTCGGCCAGGGGCACCGGCGGAACGCCCGGCGCGGCGTGCTCGGCGGTGGCGGTGAGACTCTGGTGCCGCGGCGCCACCGACTGCACGAAGCCGGCGATAGCCTTGATGTGCTCGGGCGTCGTGCCGCAGCAGCCGCCGACGAATCGCGCGCCCGCCTCGACGATCCGCTTGGCGTAGGAGCCCATGTACTCGGGGCTCGCCATGTAGATCTTCCGGTCGCCGACATCGCGGGGGAGGCCGGCGTTGGGCTGCGCCGAGATCGGCTTGCTGACCACCGCAGCCAGCTGTTCCACCGCCTCCAGCACGCCGTGCGGCCCCACCGAGCAGTTGACCCCGATGACGTCGGCGCCCATCGCCTCCAGCATTGGTCCGAACACCGCCGGCTCGGTGCCGTAGTGGGTGCGCCCATCGGTGCCGACGGTCATCTGGGCAATCACCGGAAGATCGGTGAGGCCGCGGACCGCCTCGAGCGCCGCCCGGAGCTCCTCCACGTCGCTGAAGGTTTCGAGGATGAATCCATCGACCCCTCCCTCGAGGAGGCCCGCCACCTGACGGGCAAAATCGGCCCGGGCTTCGGCCACCGACGTTTCGCCGAACGGTTCGATGCGGATCCCCAGCGGGCCGATCGCTCCCGCGACCGCGGCGCGGCTCCCCGCGGCGGCCCGGGCCAGCTCGGCGGCGGCTCGGTTGATGCGCTCGGTCTCCGCCCCTAGTCCGTGCTGAGCGAGCTTCCGCGGGTTGGCGCCGAAGGTATTCGTTTCCAGGATCTCGGCGCCGGCCCGGACATATTCGCGGTGGATCTCGCGGATCAGGTCGGGCTGGCGGAGATTCAGCTCGTCGTAGCAGATGTTCAGGAAGACGCCGCGTCCGTACAGCATGGTGCCCATGGCGCCATCGAAGAGGTGGACGCGGCCGTCGGCGAGGAGTTCGCGCAGGGTTGGCATCGGGTCAGCGGTCGTAGGCGAGGTTAGGCGAGAGCCACCGCTCGACCTCCGCCACCGGGCGGCCGGTTCGGCGGGCGTAGTCTTCCACCTGGTCGCGGCCGATCTTCCCGACGCCGAAGTAGCGGGCCTCGGGATGCCAGAAATACCACCCGCTGACCGCCGCGGTGGGCGTCATGGCAAAGCTCTCGGTGAGCTCGATCCCGGTCCGAGCCTCGGCATCGAGCAGGTCGAAGATGACGCGCTTGACGCGGTGGTCCGGACAGGCGGGATACCCGGGCGCCGGACGAATGCCCTGATACTCCTCCTTGATCAACTGCTGGTTGGTGAGCGCTTCTTCGCGCGCATACCCCCAGAACTCTTGCCGTACCCGCTCGTGCATCCGCTCCGCAAACGCCTCGGCCAGCCGGTCCGTCAGCGCTTTGGCGAGGATGGCGGAGTAGTCGTCATGCGCCGCTTCGAATTCGGCGACCAGCGCATCGAGGCCATGGCCGGTCGTCACCGCGAAGCCGCCGAGGTAGTCGGGGCGGCCGCTGCCCCGCGGGGCCACATAGTCGCTCAACGCCAGGTTCACCCGGCCCGCGGCCTTGGCCATTTGCTGGCGGAGGGTCGGCACCAGGGCGATCCGCTCTTTCTTGGTCTCTTCGGAATAGAGCTCGATATCGTCGCCCACCGAGGCGGCGGGCCAGAACCCGATCACCGCCTTGGGGGTCAGGAGCCGGCCCCGGACGATTCGATCGAGCAGGGCGAGCGCATCCTGATAGAGCGGTGCGGCGGCGGCTTTCGTCTTTGGGTCGGTGAGAATGCCAGGGTAATGGCCCGGCAGCTCCCAGGTCTGGAAGAAGGGAGTCCAATCGATTCGTTCCACCAGCTCTTCGAGCGGATAGGGGTCGAACGTTCGAAGCCCCAGGAAGGATGGGCGCGGTGCCGGGTCCGTACGGGTTGGGACGAAACGCGCGGCACGCGCCTCCTCGATCGTGCCGAGCCGCTCGCCGGCGGCGCGCTCCAGCCGCGAGCGGCGGATCCCCTCGTATTCCTCCGCCACCTTCAAGACGAACCCCGCGCGAAGGCCCTCGCTCAGCAGGCTGCCGGTAACGCCCACCGCCCGTGAGGCATCGAGAACATGCACCACCGGAAACTTGTACTTGGGCGCGATCTTGATGGCGGTGTGTACCCGCGACGTGGTGGCTCCGCCGATGAGCAGCGGGACCTCGAAGCCTGCTCGGGTCATCTCCTCCGCGACGTAACACATCTCTTCCAGCGACGGCGTGATGAGTCCCGACAGGCCCACGACATCCACCTGTTCCCGCTTGGCCGTTTCGAGGATCTTGGCGCAGGGCACCATCACGCCGAGGTCGATCACGTCGTAGTTGTTGCACTGGAGGACGACGCCCACGATGTTCTTGCCGATATCGTGCACGTCGCCCTTCACGGTGGCGAGCAGTACCTTGCCGTTATTCCTGGCCGGCGCCGAGGACTTCTCCGCTTCGAGAAACGGAATGAGCCACGCCACCGCCTTCTTCATGACCCGGGCGCTCTTCACCACCTGGGGCAGAAACATCTTGCCGCTGCCGAACAGATCGCCGACGACGTTCATCCCGTCCATCAGGGGCCCTTCGATAACCGCGATGGGGCGGCCCAGTTCCTTCCGCGCCTCCTCGGTGTCTTCGACCACGAACGCGTCGATCCCCTCGACGAGCGCGTGCATGAGCCGTTCCCGCACCGGAAGAGCGCGCCAGACCTTGTCCTCGACCGCCGCGGCGGTGCGGCCCTTGACCGATTCGGCCACCGCCAGGAGGCGCTCGGTGGCGTCGGCCCGCCGGTTGAGCACCACATCTTCCACCCGCCCCAGCAGGTCCTTCGGGATGTCGTCGTAGATCGGGAGGGCGCCGGCGTTCACGATCCCCATGTCCATCCCCGCCTTGATGGCGTGGTAGAGGAACACGGTGTGCATTGCCTCGCGAAGCGGGTCGTTGCCCCGGAACGAAAATGAGAGATTGCTGAGCCCGCCGCTTATATGAACGCTAGGCAATGCGGCTTTGATGCGCTTCGTCGCCTCGATGTACTCGATGGCGTAGTTGTCGTGCGCCTCGATCCCGGTCGCGATGGCAAAGATGTTCGGGTCGATGATCACATCTTCCGAGGGAATGCCGGCCCGTTCGGTGAGCAGCCGATGGGCTCGCTCGGCGATGGCCACTTTACGCTCCGCCGTGTCGGCCTGTCCCTGCTCGTCGAACGCCATAACGATTACCGCCGCGCCGTACCGGCGGACCAGCTCGGCCTGGCGCAGGAACTCCCCCTCGCCCTCCTTGAGGGAGATCGAGTTCACCACGCACTTGCCCTGCACGCATTTGAGCCCCGCTTCGATGACCGACCACTTCGAGGAGTCGATGACGATCGGCACCTTGCTGATGTCCGGTTCCGCCGCGATCAGCCGGAGGAAGGTCGTCATCGCCGCCTCGGAGTCGAGGAGGCCCTCGTCCATGTTCACGTCGAGCATCTGCGCGCCGCTCTCCACCTGCTGCCGGGCGACGTCGAGGGCGGTGTCGTAGCGCCCGTCGGCGATCAACTTGGCGAACCGGCGGGAGCCGGTGACGTTAGTGCGCTCGCCGATGTTGACGAAGAGCATGTCGGGGCCGACGGTCAGCGGTTCGAGTCCCGAAAGGCGGAGGCGGGCCGGGACGTCCGGCGGCCGGCGGGGCGGGACCCCACTCACCGCGGCGGCGATGGCCGCAATGTGGGCGGGGGTCGTTCCACAGCAACCGCCGACGATGTTGAGGAATCCATGCTCCGCGAATTCCCGAATGACCGATGCCATCGCCTCGGGGGTCTCGTCGTAGCCGCCGAACTCGTTGGGGAGGCCGGCGTTCGGGTGGGTGCTTACGTAGACCGGCGCCACCCGGGAGAGTTCTTCCACGTAGGGCCGCAGCATCGAGGGGCCGAGGGCGCAGTTGAGGCCGATCGAGAGGGGCCGCGCATGCATCATCGAATGCCAGAACGCTTCGGTCGTTTGCCCCGTGAGGGTTCGACCGCTCTGGTCGGTAATGGTGCCGGAGATCATGACCGGCACCCGCCACCCGAGCCGGTCGAAGAGCACCTCGATGGCAAAGAGCGCGGCCTTGGCGTTCAGGGTGTCGAAGATCGTCTCGACGAGCAGGAGGTCGGCTCCACCCTCGAGAAGGGCCGCGCCCGCCTCGACGTATGCTTCGACGAGCTGGTCGAAGGTGATGGCCCGGAAGCCGGGGTCGTTCACGTCAGGCGAAATCGACGCCGTGCGATTGGTGGGACCCAAGACCCCCGCCACGTACCGCGGCCGGCCGGGGGTACGGGCCTCCGCGGCGTCGGCCGCCGCCCTCGCGATGCGGGCCGCGGTCCGGTTGAGCTCCAGGACGAGCGCCTCCATCCGATAGTCCGCCATCGAGACCGAGGTGGCGGTGAAGGAGTTCGTCTCGATGATGTCGGCGCCGGCGTCGAGATAGGCGGTGTGGATCGCTCCGATAAGATCGGGGCGGGTCAAGGAGAGCAGGTCGCTGTTCCCGCGGAGATCGACCGGCCAATCGGCAAAGCGCTCGCCGCGGTAGTCCTCCTCGGTGAGCGAGTGCTCCTGGATCATCGTGCCCATCGCCCCATCGAGCACCAGAATCCGCTCTTGAAGCAGCGCGCCCAGGCGGGCGAGCCTCGCCGCTCGCCGATCGTCGTGACTGCCGGACCCCGCCACCACACCGGTCACGAAATAGCGCTCCGCATAACAAAGATGCCCAAGGCTAAAACGGCCCCAGGCGGCGTTTTAGCGATTGTTTAACGTGGCCGCAATCAGCGCAAATCGCCACGAACAATTGTTCCCACCCATCAATGCTAGCGGGTGGGCTAGTCTCCGGCAACCGGAGCTTTCGACCCGAGCCCGAGCCGGCGGCTGGTTTCTTCCGCCGACAAGCCCTCGATGACCAGGGCCTTCCGCCGGCTCGACAGTCCCGATAGAAGGGAGATACGTCCCTTGGGGAGATCGAGTGCTTGAGCGAGCAGCCGAATCACCGCTTCGTTTGCCGCTCCATCCACCGGAGGGGCGGCAACTCGAACGCGGAGCAGGTCGCCGGCCACACCCACGATGTCGCTTCGGGAGGCCCGGGGCTGCACCAGCAGCCGTATCACCGACCCACCGGACCTCGGTTCGACGACGCTCATCCGAGCGCGCTCAGCAGAAAGCCCCGAAGGAGCCAGAGCGCGAAGTACGCCACGATCGGGCTCAGGTCGAGCATGCCGAAGGCGGGGAGCCGGCGGCGAATCGGTTCGATCAGCCAGTCGGTCAGCAGATAGGCGGGGCGCATCCACCGTGCATAACGCCCAAAGCCGATCCACGATCCGACGACCCGGACGGCGATCGCGGCCATCAGGAGCGACGTGCCGGCCGACACCGCCAAGCGGAGCCAGGCGCCGGGACCGGCGGAGCGCATGGCGGAGAGATAGAGGATCGTGCCGGTCAGCCAGCGCACCAGGCTGATCGACAGGAGGCCGGCGACGACCACGAGCCCTAAGAGCCAGAGGGGAGCGTCCTGCGGATTGCCCCCGGAGCCGAGCAGCCGCCGTTCGACCGGTTTCAGGAACCGATCGGTCCCGTTCCGCACGAATCGGGGCCACCACGCGAACGGCTGCAGCGCTCCTCGGCGCACCGCGGCATGGGTCAGAAGCACGACGAGCGCCGCGCCAAATGCCGTCAGCGCCAGCGCTCGTACCGCGAAGTCGACCGCCGGGATCAGACGGATAGGCGCTTCTCGAGGAGATACCACACCCGGCCGGCAATGTAGCCCTCCCGCCGCATCACCAAGCTCCAGCCGGAGGCTTCGAGAAGGCCCTCCTCTTGGGCATGGTCGGTCCAGAGCTCGAGGAGATGGGCGTCGGCCTCCTTGGCACGCTCTTCGAATGCGGTGAGAAGGCGGTGGGCATGCCCTTGGTGGCGCTCCCGGGGAAGGACCCCGATCTCCACCACCTGGGCCACTCCCCCGCGAAGGGTCCAGCGGAGGCCGCCGATCCAGTCCCCGATCTCATCGGAAAGCACGAGGTGGCGCTCGTGGATGGAGGCGTCGGAGCCGTCCCCATCGTAGCGCTCGGTGAGGTCGTTCAGCCAGGCGGCGAACTCCTCTCCCTCATCCATTTCGCGAATCGTCAGCTGCCGATCTTCCTTGACCATGGCCTCCTCACCTGGGCGAGGTCTCGAGACAGAGTGACGCATAGGATGTGCCGTCACCTTGTCCGGCACTGGCGTTGGACCGGAGGGATGGCTCCGCATCGGATGGAGGCGTCCATTCCCTTCGCAAGCGGGCCGCAGGCCGTCGTTTGGGCGCTACGCCCTGCTTCCTCTTCGGTCTCCGCCGTTGCCGTGGCGCAATTTCGGCCACCATCGAATTCGACACAGACGTCACACTCGATTTTCTGCGCTGACACAGTGGTCCATGTCAGAAACGCCACGAATGCGAGAATGACGAGCACGGTGATCAGGCGGTTTCGGGTTTTTGACATAGTTCTCCGACGCTATATGCTTCGCCCATGACTCCGGGGCACCTGGCCAAGTCGATTCTGGGCACTATCGCCGTGCTGGCGCTCTTCTCGTCTTCGGC
Source organism: Gemmatimonadales bacterium (assembly GCA_013140635.1). Lineage (GTDB taxonomy): Bacteria > Gemmatimonadota > Gemmatimonadetes > Gemmatimonadales > GWC2-71-9 > JABFSM01. The sequence goes on along the minus strand of JABFSM010000275.1, from coordinate 3,425 downwards.
GGCTCCGGTTTCCTCGAGTAGCCATTGCGAGCCTGAGCCGTCTGCGGCGGGTGCGCACCACCATGATATCGGCCAGGAACAGCCATCCAATAATACTCCGCCGGCGCCGGGAGCAGACTGTCCCCATTGCCCCCCGGCGCAGTGCGCCTCGCAGTCCACCTGTACGGCCCCCTTCTTAGCCATGTTGGCGGACCGGGGGGCCGACCAGACCGTTGCGCCGCGTTCCGCGCCACCGGAAGCACTCTCCCCATCGATCGCGTCTATCGGGTCGCAACCTCCAACCCCACCTCCTCAAGGCTCCCTCCTCCCGGCATAACTCGAAGCACCTACATCCCTGGGACGGAGGCATCGTGAAATCTGTATTCACCCTGTTCGGGGTGGCGTTCATCGCTATTCCGGCGGCGGCACAAGTTGACTACCGCAACCTGGACCATGGCAGGCCGGTCTCGGTCGAGGACGCCTATCCGATCGAGCGTTACGCCTTCGAGTTCATTGCCGGTTACCGGATCGGGCGCCCCGGGGAAGGGCAGACGTTCCAGTCGCTTCGGCTGGGGCTGAGCAATGGGATTTTCCCGGGCGCCGAGGCGGGCATCGGCCTCATCGGTGCGCTCCGGTCCGATCGACGGGGGACCGAAACAGGCGTCGGTGGGATTCAGCTCTCCGCCCTCGTCAATCTGGCCGCGGAACGGGTTCGGTTGCCGGGACTCGGGATCCGGGTCGATGGCGTTCTGCCGGTGGGCCGGTGGGGAGGGGAAGGCGCCGGCGCGATGGTACATCTCCTGGCCACCCGGTCGGTCGGCCGGAACCGGGTCCATCTCAATGCCGGCGCGGCCATCGTCAGGCAACGCCGCCCCGGCGCGGACGAATCGGTTCCCCTCTGGCGAGTCGGGGTGGCAGTGGACCGCACCCTCATCCGGAGCAGCACCCTGCTCCTGGCCGACCTCTCCTTGGCCAGGGAAGAGGCCGGTGCCCCCGGGGAACTCGGCGCGGGGCTCGGGGTTCGGCGCCAGATCACGCCCGTCCTCGTGCTCGACGCCGGCCTGGCGGTAGGGTTCCGTCCCGACCGGCGGAGCACCGTGGCCGTGACGCTCGGGGCTTCGCGCTCCTTCGGAGTGGCCGGTCTCATGCCGGGAGGTGCCCGATGAGGCGTCTCGTCATGTGCGCAAGCCTAACGATATTCGCGGCCGCGCCGGCCGCGGCCCAGCGCCACGACGACCAATACTACTACCCCGGCGCCTTCAACTGGACCTTCCTCCGCGTCTATCCGGAGGCGGCACGGCTCTTCAACGCATTCGACTACGGCCATGCGATTCTCTACGAGCGGCTGTCCCAGGGTTCCGCGGGGGTACGCGCCAAGATCGAGACCGACGACTTCCGCTTTCTGACGACCGATCTCCTGCTCCGGCCGCCCCGATTCGCCATCGCCGAGGACGCGGTGATGCCGCGCTATGCGCGGATGGCCTACCGGGCCAAGCAGATGTTCGACTGGGCGCACCTGCTCCACCGGCAGATCTACGATATCTACGCCGACGAGCGGATTCCCGCCGATGCGAAGGCGCCGCTCGTCGAGCGGATCACCGACTACTACTTGAGCAACCGGGCGCTTGCGTTTGCCGTGGAACCGAAGTCGATGGGGCTGATGGACGAGGCGTACTACAGCCAGGTCTTCCGGAAGGAGCATCCCAAGTTCAACGGGCTGATCTGGGCCTATCACTGGCTGCAGGTCGGTCTGTACGAGCCGCTGATCGGAGGCGCCACGCCGGCCGAGCGGCGGAGCGGACTGCTTGAGACGGTGACGCGCTTTCGGGCGATGCTCGACCAACCGCCGTCGGGGTTCCCGAAGGTGATGCCGATGACGGCGGCGGTGGCGCCGGCCTTTGCGGCGCGGCACCAGCGGGCGGCGATCATCTTCGACAATCTGCATATGATGCACGACATCATCTCCGACATCCTCGCGTCGGACAAGGTGCCGGCGAATCGGAAGGCGCGGGAGATCGAGGTGGCGCTCGGGGAGTTTCGGGACGGGACTAAGAACACGATTTCGATAGCGGAATGGCGCGAGATGGGAGAGATGATGGGGGGGGTGGCGCAGATGGGCGGGGTGGCCTGGCGGCCACCCCGCCGTCCCTGATCAGCCACCGAGTCCTTGCGCGAAGAGGATCAGACCACCAAGCACCCAGACGATGGCGGCGCCAGCCGCCGCCTGGCCGGTGGAGGCCTTACCCATGACCTTGAGCCCGATGCCGACCAGCACAGTGACCCAAATGGTGAAGAGATCGATCCGGCCGAGATAGCCGTTGAGAACTGGGCTCATGCTGTCGGGATCGAGGAAGCGGCCGACGCCGAGAGAGACCGTATGGCGCCCGGTCAGCTTGCTTTCGTCCATGAGCAGCGCCTGGATGGCGCCGACGACCATCTCGATCAGTCTCGGAAAGAACGCGAAGGTGGCGATCGTGGCGCCCTGCGCGTAGGTCACCGCGGCGCCGACGATCTTCGAGGCGATCCAGACGAATGCGCCGACAACGAGCGGGGCGAGTGACATGCCGATGATGAGCACGATGCCGGTGAAGACGCCGCCGACTTTTTTGGCCGCTTCGATCTGCTCCGGCGTCATGTTCGGGTTGGCCGCCATGCCCCGCATCATGTCCGCCTCGAAGATCGGCTGCATAGCGGTGCGCGTGGCGAAGAACAACGCCGCGATCAGCACGGCCAGCACCAGCAGCGCCTGCCCGTACTTGCCGTCGCTCCGTCGCTCGAACAGCTTGGTCGGTGAGACAAATACGTCGAGGTAGTCGTCCAGCCGCGATGGAGAGGAATCGCTCATCGTTGCCTCACGGTGAAGGTTCGGATTCGGTGAGTATCCAGTCGAGGTAGCCGGGATCGCCCGCGACGATCGGGGTCGCGACGATTTCCGGCTGGTCATACGGGTGGAGCGATCGGATTTGTTTCATCAAGGCGGGGAGCCGTGCGTCGGCGGTCTTCATGACGCAGAGCCACTCGGCGCCGCGCTCGACGGCGCCCTTCCACCAATAGGTGCTGGCGACCGGCCCCAGCACCTGCGCGCAGGCCGCGAGCCGGGCGCTAACGACGGCGGCCGCCATGGTGGCGGCCGCGGCCTCGCTATCGAGCGTGGTGGTGACCTGGCAGCATCCGGTCACGGACAGGATTCGGGGCCCAGCGCCGAAAGGCCCGGCGTGGCCTCCGGCGCCACCCCATCCTCGACCGGAACCACCCCGACTCGCCAGCCGCTCGTAAACTGGACCGTCAGGCGGTGGCCCAGCGGATCGGTGTCGACCATGGCGACCTCCGGAAGGCGGCGCGCAAAGCAGGCGGCGCGGGCGGTCTGCTGCCCATAGCCTTCGGCATCGGCGGTCATCTTCCACGCCGCCAGCGCCCGCCCAATGGCCACGACGGCCGCCTGTTCC
>JABFSM010000263.1:0-12500 GCA_013140635.1 Gemmatimonadales bacterium | reverse complement strand
CACCACGTCTAAGGGATGGTGGTCGAGCACATACTCGTTCAATCCGTCATACTGCTTGATGAGCACCGGGAACTCACCCCGCTCGTCGTGGGTCTTGAGCTCCATCGGCCTTCGGAAATCGCGCTCGCTGTAGGGCGCCCCCTCGACGATCTGTCCATACTCGTTTCGATATCGCTTCGGGGTCCGCACATAACCTCGGCTTTCCATGATCAGGAGCCGATGCGGCTTCGGGTCCAGGCGGTACCGGTGCAGAATGCCACGGTGGATCAGGAGGTAGTCACCCTCGCGGTACGGCAAGTCGCCGAACTGGGTCTCGAGGGTGCCGCTCCCCTGGCTCACATAGACCACCTCATCGGCCTGCGCGTTTCGATAGAAGTGAGCGTCCTGTTGAGTCGGCCGGGCAAAGAGGAGGGCGATATCCTGATTGAAGAGAAGGGGGGTGCGATCGAGGGTCGGACTTCCTCCCTCCTTCATCATTGCCGTTTTGAAATGGCGATGGCGGAGCGCCTTGTCCGGGTCCGCTTCGTATGGCGTATCGCGCAACCGCTTGACGGACAGGACGGTGGTCGGCGGATGGATGTGGTAGAGCAACGCGGACGGCCCGGTGAATCCTTCGTTCCCCACCAGTTGTTCGGCGTACAATCCGCCATCCGGCTTTCGGAACGCGATATGACGTTTCCGGGGAATCTGGCCGAGGGTATGGAAGGTCGGCATGCTAGAGATTCCCCCGCGCCGCCTGGTCTCGTTCGATAGCCTCGAAGAGCGCCTTGAAGTTGCCCTTGCCGAAGCTCTTCGCCCCCTTGCGCTGAATGATCTCGTAGAAGAGTGTCGGGCGATCTTCCACCGGGCGGGTGAATATCTGGAGCAAATACCCTTCGTCATCCCGGTCCACCAGAATGCCGAGCTTGCTGAGCGGGCCCACATCCTCGTCGATCGTGCCGACCCGGTCGAGCAAGTTGTCGTAGTAGCTGGTCGGAACGGTCAGGAACTCCACGCCTCGGGACTTGAGGTCGGTGACCGTCTTGACGATGTCGTTGGTGGCAAGCGCGACGTGCTGCACGCCGGGGCCGCGATAGAAATCGAGGTACTCGTCGATCTGCGACTTCTTCTTTCCCGCCGCCGGTTCGTTGATCGGAAACTTGATGCGCCCATTTCCGTTGCTCATCACCTTCGACATCAGCGCGGAATATTCGGTGGAAATGTCCTTGTCGTCGAACGACAGCAGGTTGTAGAACCCGAGTACCCGCTCATAGAAGCCGACCCACTCGTTCATTCGGCCCAGTTCCACGTTGCCGACGCAATGGTCCACATGCAGGAGCCCCGTGGAGGCGGGGGCGTACGGTGACGAAGCGGGCATGAACCCGGGAAGGAAAAGCCCCCGATAATTCCGGCGCTCGACGATCGAGTGGATCGTATCGCCGTAGGTCTGAATGGCCGCCACAATCACTTCGCCATGATCGTCCCGCCGGACCTCCGGTGCATGAACCGGCTTAGCGCCCCGCTCCACCGCCTTGGCGAATGCGTCACGCGCGTCGTCCACCCAGAACGCCAAATCGCGGACACCATCTCCATGGCGCTGCACATGCTCGGCGATCGGTCCTTCCGGTCCGAGCGGGCTGGTCAGAATGAAGCGGATCTTGCCCTGCACGAGAAGGTAGCTGGCACGGTCCCGCACTCCGGTTTCCGGCCCACGATATCCTTGAAGCTCGAAGCCCCACGCGGCGCGGTAATACAGCGCCGACTGTTTGGCGTTCCCGACGAAGAACTCGATGTAATCGGTTCCGTTGATCGGGAAGGTGTCGGCGGTGGCCTGCTCGGGCAGTGTCTGGGTAGCCATGCGTTCTCCGAATGAAGCTCAGACCCGAAAATATAGTCTCAGACCACCGGCTCGGGGTGGTCGATGTGGATCCGCTCGAGGGCTCGACGCATCCTGATTCGCACGCGGACGAGCAAGACGCCGGCGGTGACCGCCAAGCCGGCGACAAGGCCCCACCAGAGGCCGACCGGCCCCAAGCCGGCCTGGAAGCCGAGGATGACGCTGGTCGGCATACCGACGAACCAGTACCCGACCAAACAGATGGCAACCGGCGCACGGGTATCGCCGATGCCACGCAGCACACCCATCGCGACCGCCTGCAATCCATCGAAGATGGCGAAGATGCCGGCAAGTACGATCAGCGGGCGGGCCATGTCGATGACGCTCCGATCGGCGGTGTAGAAACGCGCAAGCGCCACCGGAGCGAAAACGAATACTGCCGCCGCGCCAGCCATGAAGACCGAACCGACGAGCAGAGAGCCCGCGGTGGCGCGACGGGCCCGATCGGCATCTTCCGCCCCGACCGCGCCGCCGACCAAGACAGCCGCCGCCGCGCCGACGCCGAGCGGCACCATGAAGATGAGCGAGGAAAGGTTGAGGGCAATCTGGTGTCCCGCCATGGCAAGGGTGCCGATTCTACCCATGAGCGTGCCGACCAATCCGAAGATTCCGTACTCGAAGAACATTTGGGCGCCGATCGGGAGGCCGAGCCGGAGCATCCGGCGAAGCGCACCGGCCTGAAACGACTCCCGCTGCCATGGGATGAGCCTCGGACCGAGATCCTTCCACGCGACGATGAGAAGCGCTATGACCATGAACCAACGGCTCAGCGTCGTGGCGAGAGCCGAGCCCGCCACACCGAGCGCCGGCGCGCCCAGACGCCCGAAGATGAAAACCCAATTGAGCGCGGCGTTGACGAGGTTGGCGACGAGAATGATGACGATGATCGGGGCGAGGCGGTGCAGCGCTTGCAGCGTCTGGCGAAAGACGAGAAACACGATAAACGGCAGCATGCCGGGCGCGGTCACATAGATGAAGCGCGTCGCCAGGGGAATGAGCTCGGCCGGCTGGCCGAGGAGTTCGAGGAATGGCCGAACGAGCAGAAGGAGCCCGGTTGACGGGACCGCCAGGATGAACGCGGTGATGAGCCCGCGCTGGACGCTCCGTGCAATGCCCGCCTCGTCTCCGGCCCCGACGGCCTGCGACACGAGCGGGTCGAGCGCCATGACGGCGCCCATCCCGAATACGGCGATACAGAAGAAGTAGAGATTGGCGAGCGCCACCGCGGCGAGCGCCGCGGCGTTGAGGTGGCCCACCATGATGGTGTCCACCACACCCATCAGCATCATCCCGAGCTGGACGATGACGACGGGCACCGCCAGCCCGAAGAGGGTGCGGTATTCCTCGCGGGTTGGAAGACTGATCGACAAGCGCGCCCGGTGCGACTCGAACGCACGACCCACAGCTTAGAAGGCTGTTGCTCTATCCAGCTGAGCTACGGGCGCTTCAACCGAACAAAGATAGTCAGGGCGCCGGCGCCTTGGCTCCTAACGCGTTCCAGTTCGCGATCGCGTTGATGGCGAGCGCGAAGGTCCCCTGCGACTCCCAACGCCATAGGGGCCGGATCGCAAAATACACGATATGGCCCTGCCCCATCGGGGCGTCGACGACCGCCGCCTTCCGGGCAAGTTCGTCCCCGCCAACCAGCAACCCAGACACGAGGAGGGAGTCCTGCCGCTCGTGAAACTGGACCAGGACCTTCGGCCGGAGCCGGCCCATCTCGGATACGATGTCGGGGTGGGTCTGCGCCTCGTTTTCCCGGGCGGTTACCGACGTGTCGCGCGCCGGGACCTGGAGGAGCGGGGCTTGATTGAAGTAGACCGGAAAGGTCCGCTGCTCGTACCCGTAGAGGATCGGGCTGGCGGCGTTGGCGGTCACCGTTTGAGCACGAATCACCGAGCCGCGAACGCGCAGGGCCCTGGCTGCGACCGACTGGACGCCCGGAGTGAACCCGAGATCGAGGGGCAGCTCGCCGGTATTGCCTTCCACCAGGAGCAACCCTCCCCGCTCCACGAACCGGCGGAGGGCGGCGGCGCCGTCGAGCCCCATTCCGGGGCGCATGTCGTCGGTCTGGTCCCAACTCGCGAGGTGCGGGGTCAGGTCGGATTTCTTCCAGGGAATCGGCGGTCCCACCATCGGAGCGCCGTTGAGGAGCGTAGTTGTCGAGCCGCTCACATGGGGGAAGACCACCACGTCGTACCGCTCGAGCACCCCGGGAAGCTTGAGCGACTGATCGGCGATGTAGGTGTAGCCAAGCCCCATCTGGTCGAAGGCGTAGCGCACCCATCCCTCGTTCTGAGTTTCCCGCCAGGTATGCACGAGCGCCACGCGGGGAACGGTCACCCGATGCTGCGGCACCCGCGGCGTCTCCGCCACGGCCGTTGCAGCCAGGCCTAGGGCACGAATCGCCTCGCCGGCGGCGTTGCCCCCGCCCTGCACCAGGAATGTCCCCGCGGGATACCGGTCCGTGCCGACGGTAAACGCGGAATCGGCGACCGAGACCGTGGCCCCGGCCACCTTCCAGGGGAGGATCGCGGAACGCCAATCTCCGAGGTGGCGGACCAGATAGAGTGAGCCGGTGCCGGCGAGGGCTCCGGTGATCCTAGCGTCCGCGGTGAGGAGGGTCATCGGCTTGGCGAGCACCGAGGAATCCTTCACCCCAACGGTCTCGACGTGGCGTAGCTGATCGAGGGTCCACCCCGTATCGTCGTAGGGCTGCGGATCGTCAGGCTTGTAGCGCTGGATGGCGAGCAGGGTCCGCACCGTGAGGCTGTAGGGCTGATCCATTCGAACGATCCAGTCGCCGCGGTTGACCTGCAGTTGGTTGGCGCGGCTCGTGTCGGCCTTGGCCGCCGGGCTCTTCTGAAGAGCGAAGTCGGCGCCTGCCTCGTGGACTTCGCTTCCCTGGGCCCGGAAAAGGTTGACGAGATCCGCCGCTTCGGCGGCGTGGCGCTGTCCGCGAGGGATGACATACGCATATGGGGCGCCCCGCTTGCCGCGCGCGATGGTCCGCTCCGCCTTGGCGACGAAATTCTCGAGGAAGGTCTGCCGGTGATCGCCGGTGTACTTGAGCGCCACCAAGACACCCGACTGCTGGTAGTTGATATTGCTCCGAATGCACCACTTCACGCCGCTGACCGGCGGGTTCGGCCGGTACCAGAGCCGCTCGGTCGAGGCGGCTGGCAAGTTGACGGTATGGCAATCGGCGCCGCGCGAGGTGTAGGTCTCGTAGAAGCGGCCGATCGAATTGTGCAGGTTGGCCACCGACAGAATGGTATAGTTCGGAGCCCATCCGTCGTAGAAGCCGTGGGTCCAGACCCCGGCCAGGCCGCGGCGAGTCAGTTCGGTGATTTCCTGGTAGGCCAGGGTGTGCCATTCGTCGACCGCGATCGGATCGTACTCGTCGTTATACGGCCCGGTCCCTGTGCTGGTATACAGGAACGGCACCGACTCGTGAAGATCGTGAGCCACCGTCGGGCGCCAGTGCAGAAAGGTCTTCACCACGTTCTGGGTGAGTTTCTGTGAGAGCACGATCGCATCGCGGTTATTGTCGTGGGCCGTGTACTTGCCCCAATAGATCAACGGCGTCGACCCCGGCGCCAGTTTGAGCGCCCGCTGCTGCTTCAGCACGTCGAGCATCCGGTCCCGCCCATCCACCTCGAGAATCGGCGTGATGAGGGTAATGACGTTCGAGCGGATCGAACGGATATAAGGCGACTCATCCACCGCGAGCCGGTAGGCCAGTTCCATCAGCATTTCGGGAGAGCCGGTTTCCGGCGAGTGGATCGAGCCGGTAAGCCAATAGACCGGACGAGCCGCCCCGATGAGCCTCGTTCGCTCCGCGGCGGAGAGGCCACGGGGATCGGCGAGACGGGCAAGCATGCCGCGGTGCTGGTCGAGCTTCGATATCAAACTCACGTCCGCGATGGCGGCGACCAACATCTCACGCCCCTCGTCGCTCGGCCCCATGGAAAAGACCGTCACCCGCGGCGACGCGGCATCGAGCGCCCGGAAATAGCGATTCACATCGGCCACATAGCTCAACCGCCCGATCGTGCCGGGAACGTACCCAAGGATCTTGAGGGGGGTCGGCACGGTGGCGGAGGCGGGGAGATAGTCGACCAACTCGGTGGAAAACTTCCATACCGGGTCGGTCGGGGTCAGCGCCCGGATCTGCGCCGTGTACTCTTGGTCGATCGGCTGTTGCTGGGCTTGTGCTCCTGCCACGATGGCGAACGTCGCGCACAGGGCGAGGAGGCGCCGAGGTCGGAACATGGGGAGAGTCCTGGGCCGGATGTGGGGAATGACGAATCGGGGCGGCCGGATTTGAACCGACGACATCCTGCTCCCAAAGCAGGCGCTCTACCGGACTGAGCTACGCCCCGTGTCTTCCAAAATAGCTGGTCGCTCGATGGACTAGGGAAGAGGGAGGCGGGAAGAGGGAGGAGGGTGAACAGCCGCTTCCCTCTTCCCGCCTCTCTCTTCCCTACGCCGATCCCCGAATTACGGAGATTGCCGCGCTCGCCCCCGCCACCAAGTGCCCTACTTCACTGCCGATACTGACGAGCCGCATTCCCCGCCGGGCCCACTGGGCCGTCAGCGCGGCATCGTTGGTATGGATGGCGGGAACGACCTTGTGCTTGAGGCAGGCGGCGAGGGTCTTCTCGATGGCGGCCACCAGGATGGGATCATCCATCTTGCCGGCCACGCCGAGTGCGAGGGAAAGATCGGTGGGGCCGATCAAGGCGGCGTCGACGCCGGGGACGGTCAAAATGGCATCGAGTTGCTCGACCGCCTCACGCGTCTCGATCTGAACGACGAGAAAGGTCTCCCGATTGAAGCCGGCCAGGACCTCCGGGAGGGAGGCCGACTTGAAGGCGGTGTGCCCCCGGCCGAGCACCGCTCCACGGCCTCCCTCCGGAGGGTATTTCATGTATCGGACGCACCCCTCCACCTGAGCGCGCCCTGTGACCCTCGGCAGCATGATTCCCTGCGCCCCGCCGTCGAGCGACTGCGCCACATGCGCGTACGTGAGCTCCGGAATCCGGACGATCGGGGTGATGCCCTGGTCGCGCGCCGCCCGGCTCAAATCGGCAATCGTTTCCACCGTAAACGGGCCATGCTCGTTGTCGATGAGGACGAAGTCGAAACCGGCGTTCGCGAGAAGGGTCATGACACCGGGTTGTCGAACTTCGACGAGCATGGTCCCGACGACGGTTTGCCCTTGGGCGAGTTTTTCCCGTATGCGCGTCGGCGGCACGATCGATTGGGTCACGAGCATCCTTGAGTTGGTGGAGATTGCTTCGGCCCCTTCGGGGCCTCGCAATGACTAGGGGTTGCTTCGGGCCGATGGCCCCTGCAATGACTGCCTGAGCGCCGCGAAGGCGCGCCCGCGATGGCTGACCGCATCCTTCTCTTCGGGAGCCGCCTCGCCGAACGACTTCTCCAGCTCGTCGCTCCAGAAGAGAGGATCGTATCCGAAGCCACCGGTACCCCGCGGCTCTTCGAGAATCCTCCCGGTGCACGCCCCTTCGAACGACTCGGGAAAGGCCTTTGGCGTTCGGTAGAGTGAGAGCAGGCAGCGGTAGCGCGCCCGGCGCTTCAGTTCCGGAGCCCCGGAGAGCCGCCGAAGCAGCATCGCGTTATTCGCCGCGGCCACCTGTTCTTCGGTGCCCGATGCCCCCGCCCACCGGCGCGAGCGCACTCCCGGTTCGCCACCCAGAGAAAAGACCTCGAGACCGCTGTCGTCGGCAACGGTCGGCAACCCGGTCTGCTTCGCGAAGTATTCCGCCTTGGCCCGCGCATTTGCCGCGAAGGAATCCCCCAACTCCAGATGGACCTCCGCCTGGCTTTCCAGCACTCCCGCCTCGTCGGGGAAGACGACTTCGATTCCGGAACCGTCGAAGATCCGCCGGATTTCCTTCTGTTTCCCGGGGCTCCGGGTGGCAACGAGGAGCTTCACCAGCCGAGGGCGCGGCGTTGCGCCTCGAAGAGCCGGCCAATACCCTCGCGAGCCAAGTCGACCAGTTGGTCGAGCTCCGCGCGGGTGAAGGTGCCCTGTTCGCCGGTGCTCTGCACCTCGACGAATGTATCGGGGGCCCGCATCACGATGTTCGCGTCGACATCGGCGTCGCGGTCTTCGGCGTACGGCAGATCGAGACGCACTTCGCCCCCGATGACCCCGACCGACACCGCCGCCACCAGGGCGCCGAAACCCGAAGGCGCGCCGGTTCGCGCCGCAATCCAAGCGCAGGCATCGGCGAGGGCGACGCAGCCGCCCGTAATGGCCGCGGTGCGGGTTCCCCCGTCGGCCTGGAGAACGTCACAGTCGATCTTGATGGTGTATTCCCCGAACTTCATCGTTCCCATCGCCGCGCGAAGGGAGCGACCGATGAGGCGCTGAATTTCGTGGCTTCGCCCCCCGGGGCCGTTTCGCTCCCGCGAGGTGCGCTCCAGAGTGGCCCGCGGCAACATGGCGTACTCCGCCGTCACCCACCCCTCTCCGGAGCCCTTCTTGAAGGGAGGCACACCCTCCTCCACGCTCGCGGTGCAGTGGACCAGCGTGCCACCCATGCGGATGAGGCACGATCCTTCGGCGTACGGGTTGGCTCCGCGCTCGAGAGCCACCGGGCGAAGTTCGTTTGGCGATCGCCCATCAGGACGGGGCACGGGAGCGCTCCACGAGAGAGGTGGTGGAATATCCGGGAACGAGGGGAATCGTGATCACCCGCCCCCCCTTGGCTTCGACGATGTCGGCACCGACAATCGTGTCGCGGCGGTAGTCGCCGCCCTTGACGAGGATATCCGGCGCCAGCGCTTCGATGACGTGCAGCGGCGTCGGCTGGTCGAAAAGTATCACCCTGTCGACCGCCGCGAGGGCGGCGAGGACCCGGGCGCGCGCCGCCGCCGCCGCCACCGGGCGATTCGGCCCCTTGCCAAGGGCGCGGGCGGAGTCGTCGGAATTGACGGCCACGATCAAGGCGCCACCGAGAGCCCTGGCCGATTCGAGGTATTCGACGTGGCCGGGGTGCAGAAGGTCGAAGACGCCGTTGGTAAAGACGAGGGGGCCCGGCAGGGAACGCCGCCATTCCACCGCGGCGGCAAGGGATACGAGCTTCGAAGCGGTTCCAGGCATCCGCGCTATTGGCGGACTTCGGCGGTGGGCGTGAGGGTAAGAATCTTCCGGGTGAACGGGAGCTCGATTTCCACGGTATACCGGCTCTTGATAATGACCTTGTTGGGGCGCTCGGTGCGACGAATGGTGAATCGCTGGGCAGCGGCCGGAAGCTCCAAGTCTTGGGCGATGCCGACCAGGTGCTTCACGATCTGATCGTCCGTGGTGCTTTGAGCAAAGCGGGCGCTGGTTTCCATTTCGTCCTGCATGCGATAGAACTTCCAGTACACGCGGCCGACTTCGAGACCGTAGTAGAGCACCGTCAGCAGGATCATGATCGTGAAGAGGCACCCGAGGGTGCTCGTTCCGCGCCGCGATCCGGCCACGCGTCCTACCATTGCGACTGCGCCCCATCGACGATTTCGGTGATCAATTTGTCGAGCGCCTTCTTGCGCCCGGCGGCTTCCTGGTTCGGATCATACTCTCCCTGCACCGTGAGGCCGGGCCGCTCCCAGATCACTTTCCCTTCCCTCTGGTTGATGATCTGCACGTTGACCGTGATTTGCACCAGCCGCTTGGTCACGCTGGGCCCCTGCTCCGGCGACTGCCCGCCGGTGAAGGAAAGGGGCAGATCGGGCTCGTATCGCTGAATCGTGCCTTTCACGACCGCGTCGGCCTGCGCCTCGCCGGCAGGCCGCAGGCCGAGGCGACTCTCGACCGCCTCGCGGACGGCGCGGGTGATCTCCTGAGTGATGGCGGGCTCCGACGTGAGGTTCTCGAACGGGAGGACCGCGACGGTCTTGATACCGGAAGGCAGGCCGCCGCCGGAAAAGCCATACAGACAGCCGCCGGCCGAGGCTGCGCTAGCGCTGATCAGGAGCAGGGCGAGTCCACGTGTCCGAAGCAAATGGCCTGGCCTTCTCGTTTTGGATGAATGTCAAATTGAGTCGTGCGGGGCGGCTCGAAACGGTGAGCCGTGAAGTGGCCGGCAATCCGTCGGGGCCGAATTTCGTCTCGACCCGACCGAGGCGCTTCCCCCCTTGGCGCACCTCAGCGATCAGACGACCTCCGGCCGCCAATTCCCGCACGTACTCCAGAGTATCCCCGCCCAACACTATTTGCCAAGCAGTAATGGTGCCGCCTGCCAGCTTTCGCACGGTCGACTCGGGCCCCGGCGCCCGCGCAATACCCAGCATCGCCCAGAAGAGCGGATAATTGGGCACGAGCTTCTTCACCTCGTCTTCCGGCTCGGCCCAAATCGCCGTGTCGCCGATCACGAACGCCGCCGCGTGATACGATCCGAGCGGCCCCTGGATATCGAACCGAAGCGAGTCGGGCAACGCAAAGCGGGCTCGCCCCCGGCCGCCGGCGGCTCCCTGCTCGTCCTGAAACTGGAACCGAAACCGAAGTTCGCGATTCTCACCGGGGAGGGTGGCTCGTGCCCAGTCGGCGGCCTCTTCCACCGTGGCCGGCACCAGATCTTTGGGAATCGGCATCGGAGCGAGCCCTCCGCCACAGGCACTCAGCCCAAGAACGAGAGCGGGCAGAACGCCCGGGGACTGGCGGATCATATGGTGAATCATAGGCGCACCGGGTCCGGCGCGACGGGAAGGACACCGAGGATCTCCTCCGAAAGCCTGGACCAGGTCAGGTCGGCCCCAAGCACCATCATCGAGGTTTCCGCCGTGGCCAGCAGTGCTCCCTTCTCGGCCAGTTCGACCGCGTAACCGAAGATGATCCGTCGAGAGGCGATTTCCCGAACCCAGCAACGCACCCGAAGGAGGTCGTCGTACCGAGCGGGCTGGCGGTACCGGATGCGGAGCTCTCCCACCACGAGCCGCTGGCCCATGCGCTCGAGATCGGCGTAGGTGACGCCGGTTCGGCGGAGGTGCTCGCATCGGGCGATGTCGAGCCAAACCAGGTACCTGGCGTGGTATACGACCCCCATCTGATCGGTTTCGCTGTAGTTGACTCGAACGAAGGTCTCCGAGATCGGCGGAAGGTCGGTCTTGAGAGCGGGCTCCATAAGGTCCTATCTTCGTGCAATGTCCAACGAACGGTTGGTGATCGTATCGGATGCCCACCTAGGCTCGGTGCCGCCCAAGGTTGAAGAGGCGTTTCTCGCCTTCCTCGACGCGGTCCCCACCCTGGGCGACAGCCTCCTGATCAATGGCGATCTCTTCGACTTCTGGTTTGCGTACCGACGCGTGATCCCCCGCGCCGGCATCCGGGTCGTCTCGCGGCTCGGCGAGCTCGCGCGCCAGCTCCCTGTGGCGATGACCGGCGGCAACCACGACCGGTGGGGCGCCGACTTCTGGGAACGCGACCTCGGTATCCGGTACGCCGCGGAGGAACTCCGGCTCCCACTTGGCGCCGGCACGGTGCTCGCCGTACACGGCGACGGCGTGGCGGAACTGCATTGGCAGAGCCGGCTGATTCACCGGGTCACGAAGCATCCGGTTACCTCGGCGCTCTTTCGCGCCGTACACCCCGATCTGGGGATCCGGCTGGTGCACCGCTGGAGCGGTCACCTAGCCGATTCGACACGTCAGGCGGCCGTTCTCGACCGAGCCGCCGAGCGGCAGGCCCAATGGGCCGGCAACCGCCTGCGCACCGACCCGGAGGTGGCTCTCCTCGTCATGGGCCACACGCACCGCGCCGCCCTGGAAGAACTGTTACCCGGCCGTCATTACGTCAACCCGGGGGCCTGGCTCGACGGCCTTCGCTACGCCGTCGCCACGCCGGGCCACGTGGAGCTCAAGCAGTACCCAGCGTAACCACCTCCGCATCGCTCAACCGCTCGCCGAGGAACCGGGCCCCGACACTCAGAAAGCGTGCCGGATCGTCGGTTACGGCAAAGCGGTGAACCGGCCGGCCCGCGCCGGAAGGCGCCTCGAGCCCTCTGGCCGCGAGCACTCCCGCGAGAGCGCGCGCCGTTTCTTCTCCGCTGTCGATCAGCTTGACCTGGGGCCCCATCACCCGGCCGAGGAGCGGCTTGAGAAGGGGGTAGTGGGTGCAGCCGAGCACGAGCGATCCGATCCCCTGCTGCTGCAGAGGCGCGAGGTACTCCTCGGCAATGATCCTGGTCGCGGGGTGGTCGAAGTACCCTTCCTCCACCAATGGAACGAAGAGAGGGCAGGCGCGTGTCACGACCTGGACGTCAGGGTCGAGCCTTCGAATGGCGCGCTCGTAGGCCCCGCTCGCGATCGTCCCCACCGTGCCGATGACGCCGATCGGCTTGCCCGATGCGGCCGCCACCGCCGCCCGGGCGCCCGGCTCGATGACACCAAGCACCGGCACCGGCGAGGCCGCCTCAAGGGCCTCGAGCGCATGCGCCGTGCTCGTGTTACAGGCCACGACGACGGCCTTGACCCGCTGGCGGAGGAGCCAGGCCAGTATTTCCAGACTGTACCGCCGCACCGTATCGGCGGACTTGGGACCGTAAGGCACCCGCGCGGTGTCCCCGACATACACCGTCGAGTCGTTCGGAAAGTGCTCGAAGATCGCATG
>JABFSM010000202.1 GCA_013140635.1 Gemmatimonadales bacterium | reverse complement strand
CCGTCAGGCGCCGCCGGGGAGGGCGCGCCGCCGCGCCGCGGCATCCCTTCCACCGCGTATTCGTCGCTCAGGAGCGCCGGATCGTCGAGCGATTGCAGAATCGCGGCGGCGCTCGCGGGGCGGTGGTCGGGATCCTTCTGCAGGCAGGCGGCCACCAGCCGCGCCAGGCGGATCGGCACGTCGGGGCGGACCTGCTCGAGCGGCTTGGGAGACTCGCTGAGCTGCGCCGCGAGGAGCGCCCGCGGCGTCGATTGCGCAAAGGGGACCTCGCCCGAGAGCATCTCGTACGCCATCGCGCCGATGGCGTAGAAATCGGCGCGGGCATCGATGTTCGGGTCGCCGGCGAGCTGCTCGGGCGCCATGTACATCGGCGTGCCCACCGTGAACCCTTCGCGGGTCAGGGTGCCGCTTCCGTGCGGCCGCTGCGCCGCCGTCATCGCCTTGGCCACACCGAAATCGGTGATCAGCGCCGCGCCGCCGGCCATCAGCACGTTGTCGGGCTTGATGTCGCGGTGGACGATGCCCCGTTCGTGCGCGTAGGCGCAGGCGCGCGCCACGTCGCGCAAGATCGCCACCGCCGCGCGAGGGGAGATCGTGCCGTCCCGCACCAGCATGGCGCGGAGCGATTCGCCGTCGATGAACGGCATCATGTAGTAGGGGAGCCCTTCGACTTCGCCGGCGGAGATGATCCCCACCACGTTGGGATGCTGCAGCGCGGCGACGGTGCGGATTTCGCCCCGGAACCGCTCCGCGCTCATCCCCTCCGACCGTTCCCGCGGAAGGACCTTTACCACGACGCGGCGGTTGAGCGACGTGTCGAGGGCCACATACAACGTGGCCATCCCCCCTCCCGTGAGCTCGCGCTCGACCACGAAGGAGGAACCGAGCACCTGCTCAAGAGGTTCGCGCAACGTCACAGGAGGTTCGACGTATGAGGGCCCGAAAGAGTTGCATGATAACGGGATAGGCTAGATTCTCGGCATGCCCGCCGCCATCGAAACCCGGGGTCTCCGAAAGATCTACCCGGCCCCCCCCGCCCGCCGAGGGGGGCTCGGGGGCGCCCCGATGACCCCTCTCGGAGAGGCGCCCCCGGTTGTCGCCGCTGGGGCCAAGGGAATCGTCGCCTTGGACGGCCTCGATCTGGAGGTCCAGCCTGGGGAGTTTTTCGGCCTCCTGGGGCCCAATGGCGCCGGCAAGACCACCACGATCGGCGTTCTGACCACCCGGGTCCGCCCCACCGCCGGCACCGCCTCCGTGGCCGGCATCGATGTTGGCCGGAATCCGGTGAGCGTCAAGCAGCGGATCGGCGTGGTCCCTCAGCGCCCGAATCCCGACCGGCAACTTAGCGCCATCCAGAATCTGATCTTCCACGCGGCGTATTTCGGGATTCCCCGCTCGGTAGCCGAACCCCGCGCCCAGGGGCTGCTCGACCGGCTTGGGCTGGGCGATCGGGGCGACGCCAAGGTGGACCAGCTCTCCGGGGGCCAGCAGCAGCGGCTGATGATCGCGCGGGCGCTGATCCATGAGCCGGAAATCCTCTTTCTCGACGAGCCGACGGTCGGCCTGGATCCGCAGGCGCGCTTGGCGCTCTGGGAGATCCTCCGCGGCCTTCATGGGCAGGGCCGGACGATCGTCATGACCACCCACTACATGGAAGAGGCGGACCGGCTCTGCGACCGGCTGGCGATCGTGGATCACGGCAAGCTGCTGGCACTCGATTCCCCCGCGGGGCTTCGTGCCAAGGCGCCGGGGGGGACCCTCATCGAGGTCACGCTGGACGGAGAGGCCGCGCCGCTCGGGCCGATCCTGGCCGGCCAGGGGGCGCTCCAGCGGACCACCACGAGCGGCTCCACCATCCAGGCCTACGCCGAGCGGGTGGGGGAGGCGATTCCGCTCATCCTTCGCGCCGCGGAGCGGGCGGGGCGGCTCCCGACCGACATTCGCCTAACGCCTCCGAGCCTGGAGACCCTCTTCGTGTCGCTGACCGGGAGGAAGCTCGATTGAACCCCTCTCCTGCCAAGGTCTTCGGCGCGCTGGTCCGGCGCGACGTGCACGTGGTCTCGAAAGAGCTGCCTTTCTTTCTGCTCCGCACCACACTGCAGCCGATCATGTTCACCTTCGTCTTCGGGTACCTGCTGCCGAAGATGGGGTTCGTCCAGGCCGGCTACACCGGCGCGCTCCTCCCCGGTGTCCTCGGCGTGAGCCTGGCCTTTGCGAGCGTACAGGCGGTGGCGCTCCCGATGGTGGCCGATTTCGGGTGGACCAAGGAAATCGAAGACCGGCTTCTGGCGCCGGTGCCGGTCTGGGTCATCGCGCTGGAAAAGGTCTTTGCCGGCACGGTGCAGGGGGTCATCGCCGCCCTCTTCGTGCTCCCGGTGGCGCGGCTCATCATGGGGCCGATCGAGGCGCTCAATGTGAGCCACTTGGGGCTCGTGGTGGTCATGACCTTCCTCGGCGCCTTCGCCTTCTCGGCCTTCGGTCTGGTCCTCGGGACCGCCATCAAGGGGGAGCAGATCGGGCTCATGTTCGGCCTGATCGTGGCACCGATGATCTTCTTCGGGTGCGCCTACTACCCCTGGAAGGCGCTTTCCAACACCCCGATCGTGCAGAAACTCGTGCTGGTGAATCCGCTGGTCTACGTCTCGGAAGGGCTCCGGGGCGTTCTCACCCCCGACCTGCCGCACATGCATCTCGGGGTCGTGGCGGCGGCGCTGGTGGTCATCAGCGCCCTCTTCATGGCCATTGGGCTCCGGACCTTCGAAAAACGGGCCGTCTCCTAGGGAAGCTCTGAACAAGTCATTGCGAGCCGCCTCTGGCGGCGAAGCAATCCAGGAGATCGCTTCGGCCCTACGGGCCTCGCGATGACTTCTGCAGAGCTTCCCTAGCTTCAGATATCAGGATGTTGCAGCGCTGAAACTGAGCTTTTGGGCTTGCCGTCGTGACTCTATGAGACTCCATATGATGGTCGTCGCGATTGCGGTCGCGGCGCAAACGGCTCCCGCCGCCGCCCAGGGCCCTGTCGACTCCTCTCGCGTGGCGCGGGAAGCGTACCGGCAGGCCGTCCCCCACATTCGCCGCTCCGCGTGGGCCGAGGCCCGCGAATTCGTCCGCCGGTCCTTCCAGGCTTGGCCGGCTCAGCCCGCCTACGTGCTCGCCTACGCTGCGCTCTCCGCCCGGGTCCAAGACACCGCGGAAACGGTCCGGACACTCCAGTATTTGGCCGACATGGGGCTTTCGGTCGACCTGGCGGGCGATGAGGACTTCGCCGCCGTCCGCGACGCCCCGGCGGTCAAGGCGCTGGCGCCGAGGCTGGCCGCCAACGCGGCGCCGCTCGCCAAGAGCACGCTTGCCGCGTCGCTCACCGAGCTCGATTTCTTCCCGGAAGGGATTTCCCACGATCCGCGGAAGAACGTCTGGTACGTCGCGAGTATCCGGCACCGAAAGGTGGCCCGGGTTTCCAAGGACGGCACCGCCGAGGACTTCATCAAGGAAGGGCAGGATGGGCTCTGGGGAGTCTTCGGGGTCCGCGCCGATCCCGGGTCCGGCACCCTCTGGGTGACGACGGCGGCGATTCCACAGGTGGCCGATTACGCCCCCGCCGACAGCGGGCGCTCGGGGATCTTCGCCTTCGATCTCGAGACCGGCCGCCTCAAGGCGCGCTACCTCCTCCCCGTCTCGCCCGCCGGCCACCTCCTCGGCGACCTAACGGTCGCCCCCAACGGCGACGTCTACGCCACCGACAGCCGCGATCCGGTCATCTGGCGGATTCTGAAGGGGAGCGACCAGGTCCAGGAGTTCGTGCGCGATCCCCTCTTCCGCTCCCTCCAGGGGCCCGCCGTGGACCCGTCGGGACGGATGCTCTACGTGGCCGACTGGTCCCACGGCGTGCTCGGCGTCGATCTGAACACGAGGCAGGTCTGGGCCCTCCCCACGCCCCCCCGCAGCACCGTGCTCGGCATCGACGGGATGGTCTGGCACAAAGGGGCGTTGATCGGAGTGCAGAACGGCACCACCCCGAACCGGGTGGTGCGCCTGGCGCTCGACGGCACCGGCCACCGGATTACCGAGGTGCAGATACTCGACCGCAACAGCGAGCTTGCCCCCGGCGCCACGATCGGAACCCTCTGGGGAGACCGCTACTTCTATATCGCCAACAGCCAGTGGGACGACTACGACAATGCGGGCAAGCTCAGGGCCAACGCCAAACTGGTCGGTCCGCGCATTCTCGATTTGCGGCTGCCGTAGCGAGTAGTTTCCGGCATCGTCCAACTCGAGGGATCCTCCGTGTCTCGGCAGATATCCACGGGCGCGGCCGCCGCGCTCTTGCTCCTCTTGTCCCCTCCGGCCGCGCCCGTGGAT
>JABFSM010000149.1 GCA_013140635.1 Gemmatimonadales bacterium | reverse complement strand
TTGGGCAGCAACGGCGCGAGCACGAGCCACTGGGCATCCGTGAGCTCCATCCCATCGCCTCACAGCAAGAGGATGCCCAGACCGCTGCATGTTAGGTGCCAGTAACATTTATGAGATAGGTTCTAGATATCCCACACTCTGGCCGTGAGCCTAACCTGAGAATACGGCGCGAAGCTGTTCGGCGCCAGAGGTGGGAGCATCGTTCGGGCAGAAATCCTAACTTCTTGATCTATCGTGAGTTCGGGGCCATGTCCTGTGGAAAGCCGCAGGCGCCGGCGTCGGCCGTGAGCCGGCGTGAGCCAGTTCGGAGCGATTCTGCGCCCAATCCTGATGGGGAAACTGTCTCAACTATTCAGGGGGGCCGACATGCGCCGGATCAGATCATTCGTATTCACGGCGTTGGCCGTGGCCATGTCGGGAGCCTGTTCAAGCGGCGGGGACGGCGGTACCGATCCCGGTCCCACCCCGTCCATTGCGCTGGCCCTCGGCGCAACCGCCGCCACCATCGTTCAGGGTGGATCCGCACCGGTGACCGCCACCCTCACCCGGAGTGGGGGCTTTGCCGGAACGGTCAGTCTCGATGTCGAAGGTGAACCGGCCGGGGTGACCGCCTCGGTCGGGGCCCCATCGACCTCGGGAGGATCGACCACGGCGACCGTCACCATTCTGGTGGGGGCGGCAACCGCACCAGGGGTTTACCCGCTCACGGTGCGGGGCACGGGAAGTGGGGTGGCAGCCGCCACCGCCTCGTTCACCCTGACAATCACCGCGGCGCCGTCCTATACATTGGCGCTCTCCGTTCCGGCGGCTTCCATCGTCCAAGGGGGCAATGGGCAGGTCACGGTTACGCTCCTCCGCACCAGTTTTCCCGATGCCGTCACCCTGGCCGTCACCGGCTTGCCGGCTGGCGTGAGCGCCGCCTTTGCTCCCGCCGCCCCGACCGGCAGTACGTCGACGCTTACCTTGATCGCGGGCGCCGCGGCGGCTCCGGGTACTTATCCCCTCCAGGTGACCGGTACCGCGGGTGCCGGAAACCAGAGCCAGCCGCTCAGTCTTACGGTAGCAGCGGCGCCGTCTTACACGATGGCCCTTTCCACGGCGGCGGTGTCGATTCTGCAAGGCGGCAACACCGCGGTGACGGTGACGCTCGCTCGGACCAACTTCCCCGACGCCGTTGCCCTGGCCGTTACCGGCCTGCCGGCGGGGGTCACCGCCGCGTTCGCCCCTCCCGCGCCGACCGGCGCCACATCGACGCTCACCCTGACCGTCGACGCTTCGGCGGTGGCGGGTACCTATCCTCTGCAGGTCACCGGGACCGCCACAGCGGGGAATCAAAGCCAGCCTCTCTCGCTCACGATTCTGGCGCCCGGCATTTCGTTTACGCTGGCGCCGGCGGCGGTGACGATCGTGCAGGGGTCGAGCACCACCACCACGCTGACCATCACCCGGAACAACTACACCGGTCCGGTGGCGATCAACATGCTGCCCGAGCCGGGCATTACGTTGACAGCCATTCCACAACTCACCAACGGCAACACCTCGACGCTGACGATCACGGCAGCCGGGTCGGCTACGCCGGGTGTCCATAACGTCACCATCATCGGCAACGACGGCTCGGTCACCGCCCCGCCGGCGCTCCGGGTGGGAAAGGCGCCGGCCCGGATCATCGAAGCGAACGCCACGCTGGCCGTGACGGTGACAGCGTTGCCCCCGGCGGGGCCGATCGTCCTCGATTACTCCGCGTGCCAGGACAAGCCGCTCTTCATGGCGTATCAGGACGGCACCAGCGGCCCGTGGGTGCGAGTAGTGCCGGTGAACGACGTGTACACCCTCAATGTGACGCAGCAGAGAGTCGGGTGGGCCACCGTTCAGAGCTTCCTGACCAGAAACCTGATCCAGTTCTTGAGTAAGGCGGAATTGGCGGCGATGGGCCCGGCGGTGTGCGGGACCGGCTCCCAGACCACTCTCAACGTTCAAGTCGCCAATCCGCCGGTGGATCTGTTCTTCAAGGCCTCCTACAACGGTGCCGCACCATTTCCATTCTCCATCAACGGTTTGGCTTCATTCACCGTGTCGAGGGGGGTGAATGACGTGATCGGTTACTTCACGCGCGATCTCAACGCCAGAGCCGATGCGGAGGTCGCGATTCGCCGCGGCGTCGATACGAGGGGGAGCGACGTGGTGGTGAATATGGCTCCCCCATTCCAGCTCAGCGAAAGCCGGCGGGTAGCCGCGGCGCAGATGACGTTGCAGAACCGGAATGGCGAGTCGTACACCATAACGCCCCGCGTCGGCACCATCGGAAGCGTCGGCAGCTCCAGTAACGTCTGTATCTTCAGTTCCTGGGAATTCGTGAGCGGCGGCGTCAATACCGACATGTTCTCGGCGTATGGGATCCCGGATGAGCTGCTCGTGCCCACGGACGTCCAGTCGCTCCGCATCGACGCCAGTGTGGGCGGCCAGCTCACCCGGCAGGTGACCGAGTACTTCCGGAGCCACACGTCGCGGGCCATTCAGCTGCCCAGCGCGCTGCCGTCGATTGTGCCGAGCGTGGTGGCGGGCGGGACGAAACTACTGCGCTTCCAGGTGGCCGTGCCGGCGGAGTTCGACGAGAAGGTCTCGTTCGCCTACGGGTTCAACCGAGTGTTGGTGACCGTGTCGATGTCGGGGTATGTCACTGGGGGGATGCTTGATGTCACTGCGCCCGACCTGTCTACCCTGCCGGGGTGGAGCCCGGTTTGGGGCCTGGCACCGGGCACGGTCAGCGAGTGGCAGTTCACCGCGCAGGGCGGCGTACCTGAGGCGAATGCCTGCCAGGTGGGTAACGGAAGGCACGTCGTTGCGGTGGCGCGAGGGACGGCATAACGGTCAAGGAGTCATCGTGGGGCTCGTGGGGTCGAAGCGACAACCTCACTTGGTCCACAGGGCAAGGAGACCACACCGGCTTGCCAGATGCACAAGCTCGGTCGGGACCCGCGTCGGCGTGTCGTAGAACTCGATCCCTTCCAGGTCTTCGGGCCGATAGAGGTTCAAGACGTTTTCACCAGGAACTTGGAGGCGGGCAGAGCCAGCAGGCAAACCCCCTCCGCCAGCGCTTCTGCCGGTGACCATTGGGCCTTCGCTGCTGAGACCGCGATCGTCTCCCCGCACGAAGAGAATGCCATCGATAGCGATCGGAATCCTACACTGGCGGCCACGGATGGCGTTGATCAGCGTGGGATCGGTACGGGTTCTTTGGCGAATGCGCGTTCGGGTGGCCAGCACGACGTCCAAATCGCGCCCCTCCTGACGCTTGAGCTCCGCGCCATCCCAGAACACTCCGAGGCCGAGGCGCACGCGCTCCATAAACCCATGCCGCGCCAGCCGAGGCGCGTCGGCTCGTACGTTGACATCCGGCAACAGTACCGGGGCACTCGTTAGCGCACCGGAAAGCGTGGTCGTCTTTCCCTCACTCAGCACGACCGGCAGCACCCGGGGCCGATAGCCGACCCGGCGAATCGCGACGTTGGCCGCCCCGGCCGGCAACCGTTCCATCCGGAATTCTCCGGAACTGTTCGTCGTGGCCCGGAGCCCCGATAGGAGCAACTCCACCTCAGCCAACGCCAACCTGGCCCCTGTCGTCGCGTCGGTGACCTGCCCGACCAATCGGGCGAAGGTTTCTGTATTCCCGGTCGGTTTGAGCAGGAGGTCCGCGTCGACCACCGAATCGGCCACCGACCGCCGCCCTTCCAGGCTTCCCCCCCGCCCGGGGAGGGTGGCGACAAGGCTATAGGTCCGATTGACCGGCAGTCCGCAAACCAAGAACCCCCCGTCGGCGTCGCTCTCCACCTCCAACCCGCGAGCACTGACGCCACTGTCGGCCTCCGACGGAGCCCAATAGGCAAGGACTCGGGCTCCGCTCACCGGCTCGCCGCTGGCACTATCCCGAAGGACCCCGACGGCTGCGCTTCCCGGTATGGCCCGCCGAGTCGAGTCGACACAGAACTCTGTTGGAGAGAGGTGACGACGCCGTACTGCGAGGTTGATGTGGGTTGCCCTTCCTGGGCGGAGATCTACATCGGCCGTGGACGCCCCTTCGAATCGTCGCAGCCGGGGTTCGTCGAATCGAACGACGTGTGGCCCTCGCAGTTCGGTCGTGAGGCGGAAGGTGCCGTCCGGCAGGCTGCGGGTAACTTGAGTGGTGCCGACGATCTGGACGATGACCCCGCCCAAAGGAACCATCCGCAGACTGTCGAACACGCGGCCTGTTATGATGGCGGGGGGTGATTGGGCCGCGACGGTGCCGGCAACCAAGAGCATTCCGAGGACCGCCAACCGCAGGAGCACACCGGGCATCGTTCACCGCTGCCTGCCGGGGGTACCATAGTATAGTAT
>JABFSM010000126.1 GCA_013140635.1 Gemmatimonadales bacterium | reverse complement strand
TCCATGTATATAGGACGGCGATCTCCTACGCCGAGGCGACCGAGTTCAAGGTCCCGTTTCCGGCGGATCGGAAGACCAGTGGCACGGTGCCGCCCCGGAAGGGTAGCTTCCCGGCCGAGAGCTGAATCCCCGGAGGCTCGGATTTCCGTATGGGCTTGATGCGAATCGTCTCCGCAGACCCCTTCGGCCGCCGGGGCTTCCTCTCCCTTGCCGGCATCGCCCTTTCCGGGCTCTTCCCCGGTGTCGAGCCCCTTCGGGCCTTGGCCCGCCGCCTGCGCACCGGTCACCCCACCCCCCGTCCGGGCATCACCGCCGAAAAGATCCGCGCCAAAGACCAGCTCGGCGGGAGCAAGAACTTGATAGAACTCTTCGACCAGGTCCGCGAGATTCCCGAGGTCATCGATGGGATTCGGTGCAATTGCGGCTGTGCCGACATCCCCGATTTCTATTCGCTGCTTACCTGCTACGAAGGCGACGCGATGGCCCGCTCCTGCCCGATCTGCCAGGGCGAAGGGCGCCTCGCGGCCCGCCTCCACAAGGAAGGCAAGACCCTCGACGAAATCCGCGCGGCAATCGACGCGCGCTTCGGATGACCCCGCCTCTTCGGGAGCCCTTGATGACCCGCGTTCGTCTCCCCGCGCTCACGCTCCTGGCCGTCGTGGGCCTTGCTCCGGCCTTGCGCGCGCAGGTCCGCGCCAGCGAGCCGGCCTCGGTGTCGCAGACCGTCGACGGCACCAAGATCACCATCGAATACTCGAGGCCCCGCGCCCGCGGCCGGGAGCTCTTCGGCAAGGTGGTGTATTGGGGAGAGGTATGGACACCGGGGGCCAACATGGCCACGACGATCGACGTCAGCAAAGACGTCACCCTCAACGGGACCGCAGTCCCGAAGGGCAAGTACTCCGTCTGGATCGTGGTGCGCCAATCGGGGGACTGGACCTTCGTGCTCGACCCACGGGCGTCGCTCTTTCATGTGGCGCACCCCGACTCCACCGCGCAGCAGATTCGCTTCCCGATCCGCCCCGGCGAAGTACCGTTCACCGAATCGCTCACCTGGTCGTTTCAGAATCTCCGGGTGGACGGGGTGACCCTGGCCATGGATTGGGGAAAGGTACGGACCAGCGTCGACCTTGCGGTAACGCCTTCGTACAATCTCAAGGTGGGTGAGGAGCATGCCCGCCCGCTCGTCGGGACCTACGATCTCACCTGGCTGTCGCAGGGGGCAAAGAGCAAGACGGCGACTCTCGTCATTGTCTACGAGAACGGCCGCATCCGCGGAGAATGGACGCCCGTTCCCTATCCTGAATGGGAGGGTTTCTATCTGATCGCCGCCGCGTCGGGCGAGTACTTCTTTCCGGCCTTCACGATCAACGGCCAGCTCGCCGACCTCGAGCGGTCGATCGCCTTTTACTTTACGATGGAAGGGGGGAAGGCGGTCGCGGTCCGGATGCAGGATGGATCGGGCGCCGGGATGGCCACCGGAAAGCGGAAAGGCTGACGATTGTCATTGCGAGGCGGCAAAGCCGCCGAAGCAATCTCCGAGATTGCTTCGCTGCGCTCGCAATGACGGCGCGCTCGCAATGACAGTGCGCTACTCCACCACCGCCGGCAGCACCAACACTTCCCGGCCCAACTCCTTGGCCAGCACATCCGATTTCTTCGAGGCCCCCCAGCACTCCAGCGACAAGTCCGCTCCCCGGAGACGGGGGGTGGCACGGACCGTCAGGCGCTCCGCGGTGAGCCTCGTGCTCACCCGCTCCACCGCCGATGTGTGCCCCCGGTCGAGCCCATCGGCCAGCCGCAGAATACCGGAAAGCCGCCGGACGATGGCCTGCTCGTTTTCGGGAAGCCTGGCGAACTCGGCGTGCTTTTTCGACGGCCCCTTGCGCCGGTGGTATCGGCTGAGCAGCGCGACGAGGTAGCGATCCCGCGAAGTGAAGTTGAGCCGTTCGGCATGCATGATGAGCTGGAAGCTGTGCCGGTGGTGTTTGCGGTAGCTCACCACCTGTCCCACGTCATGCAGCAGGCATGCCGCCTCCAGGATCGGGCGTTCGGCCTGATCGGCGCCCAAGACATCGCAGAGGCGGTCGAACAGCGTGAGCCCCAAGACCCGCACCTGCTCGACGTGGCGCCGGTCTCCCTGGCAGCGGTCGATGAATTCGCGCATGGCCCGGAGCGGGTCGGCCACTTTTTGCGCCCGTTCGCCGACCATGTCCAGCAGCAGCCCCTCGCGGAGCCCGAAGGCGCTCACCGTAATGCTCCGCGCCTCCACCATGTTGAGCAGCTCCGCCGTGACGGCAAGCCCCGCCAGGATAATATCGGCGCGCTGCGGGTTGAGTCCCGGCACATTCCGGCGCCGCTCCACGCTCAGGGTGCAGAGCCACTCGAGGAGCTGCTCCACCTCGGCGGTCTTCACCACCTCGCCGTGGGCCGCGTCGGTCGGGTGTCCCCGCCGCGCCAGCACCATCCGCGCCAGGTTGGTGAAGGTGCCGCCGGAGCCGAGCACGGTAACGTTATGCCATTCCTTCCAGCGGCCGGCTTTCTTGAGCTGCTTCCGCACCTTCTCTCTAAGCGCGGTGATTTCCTTGGACCGGGACTTGCCTTCGAAGAGGTACTGCTCGGTGAGCCGGACGGCCCCGAAAGGCAGGGAGGTAGTGAGCTCGACCAGGCCGTTCACCGCGCCGATCAGCTCCAGGCTGCCGCCGCCGATATCCGCCACCAGTGCGCGCCCCGCGGTGAGCGGAAAGTGGTGCGCCACCGAGCGCCAGGAGAGCTGCGCCTCGGTGTCCGCGTCGATGATTCGGAGAGGAATTCCCACCTCGCGGCGCACCCGTTCGACGAACTCCTTGCCGTTTTCCGCCTCGCGCACCGCCGAGGTGGCCACCGCCGAAAGGCGGCGCACCCCGCGCCGCTCCGCCACCTCCCGCATTCGGCCCAGCGCTTGAATGGCCCGCGCCATCGCGAACTCGTCGAGCCGCTTCGACTCGGCGATTCCCGAGGCGAGCCGCGGCTGGTCCTTCACCTCGTCGACCACCCGCATCGCCCCTTCGGCATCGAACTCGGCCACCAGGAGGCGGATCGAGTTGGAGCCGACGTCGATGGCGCCGAGGCGCTCGCCCGGTGCCGGAGCGGATGCGGGAAGGGTGGCGAGGTACCCACGGCGCATCAGGAATGTCCCTTCATGTCCTCGGCGTGATGCTTGATTGACTTGCCCTCTACCAGGAAGACTACATCCTCGCCGATGTTCGTCGCCAGGTCGGCCACCCGCTCGAGGTTGCGGCTCACCAGGAAGAGCTCGAGGGCGGCGCCGATGATGTGCGGGTCTTCCATCATGTGGGTGAGGAGGATCCGGAAGACCGAACGGTTGAGCGCATCCACTTTGTCGTCGCGCATGCATACTTCGCGGCCCGCCGCCGAGTCACCGCGGACGAAGGCTTCGAGCGCGTCGGAGAGCATTTCCCGCGCGAGGCGGGCCATCTCGATGATCTCCGGCTCCGGAGCGATCGGCCGGCTTCGCGCCAGCCGCTCCGCCGACTGGGCCAGATTGACCGCGTGGTCGCCCACCCGCTCCAGATCGTTCGCGATCTTGATCGCGGCGACCAGCATCCGAAGATCCTTGGCCATCGGCTGTTGGAGCGCGAGGAGGTCGATGCACGCCTCCTCGATCTCGACTTCCATCTGGTCGATGATCCGGTCGCCGCCGATAACCAGCTTGGCCTTTTCCGAGTTGCGCTCGAGGAGCGCCTCCACGGCCAGGCGGAGCGCCTGCTCCGCTTCGCCGCTCATGGTGAGGAGCCGGACCTGGACCTGGCCCAGCTCCTCGTGAAAGTGCCGGTGGGTGTGCGGGGTCATCCGAATCTCCCGGTGATGTAGGCTTCCGTGCGTTCTTTGGACGGGGCGGTGAAGATCTGTTCGGTAGGGCCGAACTCGATCAACTCGCCCCGGTCGAAAAATCCCGTGACATCCGACACCCGCGCCGCCTGCTGCATGTTGTGGGTGACGATGACGATAGTGTACGAGGCTTTGAGTTGCACGATCAGCTCCTCCACCCGCTGGGTGGCGATCGGATCGAGCGCGGAACAAGGCTCGTCCATGAGGAGCACCTTCGGGTCGTTGGCCAGGGCGCGCGCGATGCAGAGCCGCTGCTGCTGTCCCCCCGAGAGCCCGGTGGCCGGGGTATCGAGCCGGTCTTTCACCTCGTCCCAGAGCGCCGCTTGCTTGAGGCATCGCTCGACGGTGGCGGGCAGATCGCGCGGGGCCACGAGCCGGTTGAGCGTCGGCCCGTACGCCACATTCTCGTAGATCGTCTTGGGAAAGGGATTCGCCCGCTGAAAGACCATGCCGACGCCGAGCCGGAGGGCCACGAGATCGATACCCCGCGTGTAGACCGAGCGGCCGTCGACCAGGATGTCGCCGGCATGCTTCGTCTCCGGGATCAGATCGTTGAGCCGGTTGATCGACCGCAGGAAGGTGGACTTGCCGCATCCCGACGGGCCGATGATGGCGGTGACCGCCTTGCTC
The DNA here is from genome assembly GCA_013140635.1 of Gemmatimonadales bacterium. Classification (GTDB taxonomy): domain Bacteria; phylum Gemmatimonadota; class Gemmatimonadetes; order Gemmatimonadales; family GWC2-71-9; genus JABFSM01. The sequence goes on along the minus strand of JABFSM010000126.1, from coordinate 12,870 downwards.
GGCATCGAGAAGCTCACGTTGTTCAGGATCTGGCGGGGGCCGTAGGAAAATGAGAAATCGGCGACGTCGATCGCGCCCGTCGTTCGCTGCTCGCTATTCGCTATTCGCTCGGTCATCCGAAGCGTCCGGTGATATACGCCTCAGTCCGAGTCTCCTTCGGCGCGGTAAAGATCTGTCGCGTCACCCCGGTCTCGATCAGTTCACCCAGATAGAAGAACGATGTCGTGTCGGATACCCGCGCCGCCTGCTGCATGTTGTGGGTGACGATGATGATCGTGAACCGCTCCTTCAGATTGAAAAGGAGCTCCTCGATGCGCTGCGTCCCTTGCGGGTCGAGCGAGGCGGTCGGCTCGTCGAGCAGGATCACCTCCGGCTCAGGGGCGATCGTCCGCGCGATACAGAGCCGCTGCTGCTGGCCGCCCGAGAGGGCGGTGGCGCTCGTATGCAGCCGGTCCTTCACTTCCGCCCAGAGCGCCGCCACGGTGAGGGCGCGCTCCACCGCATGGTTGAGCACCGCCCGCGGCACTCGGCCGTCGAGCCGGAGGCCGGCCGCCACGTTGTCATATATAGACATGGTCGGAAAGGGGGTCGGCTTCTGAAAGACCATTCCGACCCTCCGGCGCAGGCGTCGAAGATCGACCCGAGAACCGTACACATCCTCGCCGTCGAGCGAGACGAGCCCGGTGACCCGCGCGCCGGGTGTCTCCTCATGCAGCCGGTTGAGGGACCGGAGGAAGGTCGACTTCCCGCACCCCGACGGGCCGATCAGGGCATGCACTTGATTCGGCGCAAAGGCGAGGGAGACGTTCTTCACCCCGGGAACCGGCCCGTAATAGGCCGTCATCCCCGCTGTCGCAATCCTGGGCCGCACCTCTTCAGCGAGGAGCATCGAATCGGCGTCGGGTGGCGATTCGGGCCGCAAGGCTGAGAACGAATACGACGATGATGAGGACGAGGGCCGTCGCCCAGGCCAGGCGGTGCCAGTCGTCGTAGGGGCCGGATGCATAGGTAAAGACCACGAGTGGAAGGGCGGCCATCGGCTGCTGAAGGTCACGGCTCATGTACTGGCTGCCGAGCGCGGTAAAGAGCAGGGGCGCTGTTTCCCCCGCCACGCGAGCCACCGCGAGCAAGGAGCCGGTCACGATGCCCGGTAAGCAGGTGCGGACGACGATGCCCAGACTGGTGCGCCAGCGCGAGTAGCCGAGCGCCAGCGCCGCCTCACGGAGCGAGTGGGGCACCAGTTTGACCATCTCTTCGGTGGTGCGCATCACCATCGGGATCATGATCACGGCCAGCGCGGCGCTCCCCGCGAGCCCCGAGAAGTGCTTCTGCCGGGCCACGATCCAGGTCCACGCAAATACGCCGACCACGATCGACGGCGTTCCGTTGAGCACATCCGCAATGAACCGCGTCGTCTTGGCCACGATCGAGCCGGGCCATTCCGCGGCGAAGATGCCGGCGCCGATGCCGATCGGCAGGCCGATGAGGCAGCCGGCGCCGACGATCAGCAGCGTGCCCACGATAGCGTGGGCCACGCCGCCGCCGCTTTCGCCGGCGGGCACCGGGAGCCTGGTGAAGAAGCCGAGATCGATGCTCCCCGCTCCCTTGACGATCAGCGTTCCCAGAATGAGCACCAGAGGCGCCACGGCCAGGACGGTGGCCACGACCAGAAGCGCCACCATGACGCGGCTCTTCCAGCGCCGGAATTCCTTTCTCATAGGCCCGCCCCGCCGCTCTGCCGGCCCTTCGACACCCGCCAGATGAGCACCCGGGCCAGGGCGTTTACGATTACGGTGACGCCGAAGAGCACCAGCGCCACGTAGGAGAGCGCGGCGAGGTGCATGTCCGTGGACGCCTCGGAGAATTCGTTGGCGATAGCGGCGGCCATGGTGTAGCCGGGCGCGAAGAGCGAGGCGGCGATCTCATGCCGGTTGCCGATGAGCATGGTGACCGCCATCGTCTCGCCGAGCGCGCGGCCGAGCCCGAGGATCACGGCGCCGACGATGCCGGAGCGAGCGTAGGGCACGACCGCGGTCCAGGCCGCTTCCCAACGGGTGGCGCCTAACGCCATTGCCGCTTCCCGCTGGCTGGCGGGCACCACCGCCAGGACCTCCCGCGTCACCGACATGATATAGGGCATCACCATGATGGCCAGGATGATCCCGGCCGCGAGCATCGACTGCCCGTAGACCGGGCCCTGGAAGAACGGCAGAAAGCCGAAGGTGCCCTTCAGAAACGTGAAGACGGTGGTGCGGAGGAAAGGAATCAGGACGAAAATGCCCCAGAGGCCGTACACGACGCTCGGAATAGCCGCCAAGAGCTCGACGATGAACGCGATCGGCCGGCGAATCGCGCTCGGCGCGAACTCGGTGATGAAGATCGCCACCCCGAGCGAGAGCGGCACGGCGATCAGGAGCGCCAGAAACGAGGAGAGCAGGGTGCCGAAGATCAGCGGCAGCGCGCCGAACTCGTCGGTGACGGGGTCCCAGGTGGATGTGGTGAGAAAGCGAAATCCGTAGCGCTGAATGGCGAGCTCGGACCCCTGCACCAGTTCGTAGACCAGAAACCCGAGCAGGACGGGAATGGCCAGCGCGGCGAGCGTGAGCAGCGCCCGAAAGATCCGGTCACCCGCCGCCGCTCCTTGAAGGGCGGCGGCGGGTGTCGAAGCAGAAGGCGCGGTTGGGACGGTCACGCGATCGGCTTACCGGCGGCCTTCAGGGTCTTGAGGCGTTCCTTGACCAGCGCGACGACCGGTTTGGGGAGCGGGGCGTAATGCAGTACGGCGGCCATCTGCTGGGCCTCGTCCGTCACCATCCACTCCAGGAAGGTCTTGAGCGCCTTCGCCTTGGCGGGATCCTTGCTATCGGGCGAAACGAGTAGCCATGTAAAGGAGGCGATCGGGTACGAGTCGGCGCCCGGCGCGTTGGTGATCGACACCCGGAAATCGGTATTCGCGGGGAACTTGGCGCTCGCGGCGGCGGCGGTAACCGAGGCGAGCGACGGCGCGATGATGTTACCGGCGCCGTTCTTGACGTGGGCGTACGCGAGCTTGTTCGAGATGGCATAGATCAGTTCGACATAGCCGAGGGCGCCGTCGGTCTGCTTGACGGTCTGGGTCACCCCTTCATTTCCTTTGCCGCCGAGCCCGACCGGCCAATTCACCGACTGGGCGTTGCCGACCTTCTCCTTCCACTCCGGGGAGACCTTCGACAGGTAGTCGGTCCAGATGTACGTCGTTCCCGATCCGTCGGACCGATGGACCACGATGATATCCTGATCGGGGAGCTTCACGCCGGGATTCAGCCCCGCGATCCGGCGGTCGTTCCACTTGGTGATCTTGCCCAGAAAGATGTCGGCGATCGCCGGGCCGTCGAACTTCAACTGGGCGGTCCCCACGGCGGCGAGATTGTAAGTGAGAACATCCGCGCCCATAACGGCTGGGATGTGCAAGACCTTTCCCTGGACCGCGTTCATCTGGTCCGGCGTCATCGGTCCATCGGTCGCCCCGAAATCCACCGTCCCCTCGGTGAACTGGCGGATCCCTCCGCCGGAGCCGATCGACTGATAGTTGATCTTGACGCCGGTCTTCTTGGCGTACTCGTCGAACCACTTGCCGTAGATGGGGTTCGGGAACGTGGCGCCGGCCCCGGTGAGCGACTGCGCGGTGCCCGGCGCGGTGATCGCGGCAAGGGCGAGGCCTGCGCTGATGAGAGTTCGCGACATGCGGACCTCCTTAGAAAGTGAACTGCACCTGGAAGAGCGCCTGAGATCGCACCGCTTCGAGCGCCGGGGTGGTGCTGCCGGCCTGGTAGCTCAAGTGGTCGAGGTCGAGGAGCACCCGAAGATTGCTGGACATCGTATAGGACACCCCGGCGATGATTCTGGTCTGCCGGTCCTCGTCCACCTTGGTGTTCGGATCGAGCAGATCGAGCCGCCCGATTACCGCGAACTTGCTCGACGGGATCTTGTAGACGCCGAACGTGGTGATGAGCCGGCCGTTCCGGAGCGCGGTGACCGGCGCCGTGACGCTGTCCTTGGTGGCCGCCAACTCGGCGGCCAGGGTCAGCGCCTTGGACCGGTACGAGACGATGCCGGCGAACCGTTGCCGCTTGCCTCCCGTCGTCGGCGTCCCATAGTGCGCGAACCCCGTCAGGCGGAGGCCGCCCACCCGTCCCGGCTCATCGGTGCCCTTGACCCGCACCGACACCCGCGCCGCGACGTCCTTCCGCTTGTCCCCCGGGGCCTTGTTGTAGGACTCCCCGTTGTAGAGCCCCGCCGAGGCGCTCACTCTGTCGAAGCCCCAGGAGCCGTCCACCGCCACCCCGATATCGGACGACGTCAGGTAGCCGTTCCGGTCGAGCGCGATGTTGCCCTGCATCCGGTATTCCCAGAGTGCCTCTTCCCAATCGACGAGCGGGGTCTGGGTCATTCCCATCTTGAAGGTCAGGGCGCTCTTTTCGGGCGTCCAAGACACGAATCCATACTTGAGCCGGAGCGCGAGCGATCCGTCGGCCACCCGATAGATGTCGGAGGTGATTCGGGTCTTCACCCCGTAGGCGAAGGTGCCAAGGACGTTGACGTACGACCGGGCCACGTCGAAGGTGTTGAGCTGATTGGCGGTGTCCTTCAACTGATAGACGTAGCTGAGGTATCCCACCCCGCCGACCGTAACCGTGGGTGCCTGTCCCTCGAGGCTCTCTCCCGCGATGAACGCTCCCACCAGTATCAGTCCACCCGTCTTGAGCAGAGATCTCAGCACGCGCCGGCTCCTTGGATTGATCGAGACAGGCGCACGGAGGAGGGTTCCGAAGAACCGACCGGGGGGAAGAACGCCGGGCGCCGTTACACAAATACCAAGGTTGTGTAACGGTTGTGTAACATCGAGGCGACTTCTAGGTATTCTGTGGCGGAGGGGCTGGAAACCAACAGTAAACGACCGTTCCATGGCCGAGACTGCTCTCGGCGCTAACCTGGCCGCCATGCGATTCGACCAGGTGTTTGACGATGGCGAGCCCAAGGCCGGTTCCCCCCTCCGCCCGGGAGCGGGACGGGTCGGCGCGGTAGAACCGCTCGAAAATTCGGGGGAGGTGCTCGCCCGGGATGCCGCTCCCGTTGTCCTGCACCGACAGCCGAACCCCACCCCCCTCTGGGACGGCCGCCGCCACGATCACCCCATCTTCCGGAGTGTACCGCCACGCATTGTCATAGAGGTTGGCCAGTACCTGCCGGAGCGCCTCCGGGTCGGCGTAGAGCGACTCGGCTCCCGGGTTCACGCTCACCCTAAACTCGCGGCGAGCCCGGGCGGGCCTATCGACGGTGGCCCAAGCCTCCCGAAGCGCCGACTCGACCTGCACCATTCGGGGGGCGGCCCGCCAGGAGCCCGACTCGATTCGGGAGAGGTCGAGTTGGTCGTCCACCAGTTGCTGCATCCGCCGCGCGTTGGCCAGGATCGTCTCGAGAAAACGGCGTCCGGTGTCTTCTCCCGACCAATCGGCCAGGAGCGTTTCCGCGTATCCCGAAATCGAGGTGAGCGGGGTCTTGAGCTCGTGGGAGACGTTCGCGACGAAGTCGCGGCGAACCGTTTCCAGGCGGCGCACTTCGGTCAGATCGTGCAGGACGAGCACCGCTCCCCCGGCGGGAAGGGGGCGGGCGCTCAGCAGGCAGGTGCGGTCATCGAGGAGGACCTCGCGGTCCGGGATCGTCTCCCCGCGAAGAGTCGCGTCGACCACCTCCCGCGCCGCCTTCTGATGGAAGAGCACCTGGAGTTCGGGAAGAGGGCGCTCCGCCGGGTAACCGAGCAGCCGCCTTGCCGCCGGATTGGCGGTTACCACTCGGCCCCGCGCATCGCAGGAGAGCACCCCTTCGACCATGGCGTTGACCAGCGCCTCGGTTTCGGCCTGCCGCCGCTTGAGCGCCTCGAACCTTGCGTCGAGCTCCTCGTGCATTCCCCGGAGCGCCGCCACCAAGGCGTCGACGTCGGGGATTCCCGAACGAGGGAAACGGGGAGTGTTGCCCGCCGCGATGGCGCGCGCCGCGTCGGCCGCTTCGGTAAGCGGACGGGCGATCGATCTCCCGGCACCGTATGCGAATACGAGCCCGAGAACGAGCGCCAGCATCGCCGCGAGCAGCACCGAGCGCTGGGCCGTTCCGACCACCTGATCCACCTGGTCGAGAGGAAGGGCCACCCGAACCACCCCGGGACCCCCCGGCAGGGCGACGTACATGAGCTCGCTGCCGATGGTGCCGCTCCGCCGCTTGGCCACGCCGGCCCGGCCGGCCAGCGCCTCGGCCACCTCGGGGCGGTCGGCATGGTTCTCGACCTGCCGAAGTTCGTTAGGCGGCACGTCGGTGTCGGCGCGCACCCGGCCGGCACGGTCCACGACGGTGATGCGGACCCGCCCCGCGGCGCCGAACCGCCTCGCAAAGCGCGTCCAGGACGCAGAATCGGCGGGGAGCGCCTCCACGATCAGACTCGCCTGGCGCTCGAGGGCGCCCCGCACCTCCTCCTCCATGTCCCGCCGGAGCCAACGCTCCGCGGCCACCACCAGGACGAGGACGGTTACGAAGAGAACGAGGACCGTGCCGGAGACGAGCCGCCTCGAGAAGGTCACTTCGTTCCGCCGCCCCCTTTGAAGCGATAACCGAACCCGCGCACCGTCTCGATCATGTCGCCCACTTCGGCGAGCTTGGCGCGCAGCCGCTGCACGTGCATGTCCACGGTCCGGGTCTGAATGTCGGGCTGCGCCTCCCATACGATTTCGAGAAGCTGCGGCCGCGTCTGCACTCGGCCCCGCCGTTCGACGAGGGTCAGGAGGAGCTTGAACTCCGTGGCCGTGAGGGGAACTTCCACGCCGTTGAGCATGACCCGATGCGCGCCCCGGTCCACCGTGAGCGGTCCCTCGACCAGCGTCGAGCCGGCGGCCACCGCCGGCGCCGCGAGCCGCCGAAGCAGCGCGCTCACCCGGAGGGTCAGCTCCTGCGGGGAAAACGGCTTGGTGAGGTAGTCGTCGGCGCCGAGCGAGAGGCCCTTGATGCGGTCGACCTCCTCGCGGCGCGCGGTGAGGAGGATGACCCCGACCTCGCTCGTCTCGGGCCGGCGCCGGAGTTCGCGGAGCACGTCGTAGCCCGACACGCCCGGGAGCATGAGGTCGAGTACCACCACATCGGGGCGTTCGTCCCGTGCCGCCTTGAGCGCATCCTGTCCGTTGGCCGCGGTGGAGACCCGATACCCCATTCGCGCCAGATGATACGCCACCAGCGCGGTGATATCCGGTTCGTCGTCGACCACCAGAATTCGGTGACTCATGAATTTGCCTCCCCACCGGATAAGTCACCGCCCCCAGTCTGACTCCCCGTCCCGACCCGGGTGGAGGGCAGTCGGCCGCGGCCATGCGCCCGGCTGCGATCGAGCGCGCGGTGGCGCTCGAGCCGCATCGCTTCGTCGTGACCCATTGCCTCGATGACCGCTTGCAGGAGCCGGCCGTGCGGACCCGATTCCTGCCGGATGCGATAAAGAACGAATTGGGCGATCGGCGTGTCTCGCACCACGCGCGCCTTCTTGAGCACCGTGAGATGCCGAGAGACGGTGGGCTGCGGGAGGTCGAGTACTCCCTGTAAGTCCGAGACGAAGAGCGGCGCGGCGGCGAGGCAGTTCACGATGCGCAACCGGGTCGGTTCGGCGAGGGTTAGCAAGAGTTCGGCGGGGGGAAGGGCGCTCATATGCGGCAAGACATATATACGCTTAGGCGAATTTACGCAAGTTTGGCGAGGATTCGCGATTGCGCTTCGCCCCGGGCCGGAGGATTATTGCGGATGCTTCTTGCCGCCCTCCTCGCGGTGGGTTTGGGCACTCCCGCGGACAGCACGCTCATTCGATTTCTCTCGATCAATGACTTCCATGGCTCCCTCGAGCCCCGGAGCTATGGGTGGTCGGGCGGGCGCCAGGTGGGCGGGGCCGCCGCGCTCAAGGCCACCCTCGACAGCGCCGCCGCCGAGTGCCGCTGCGCCGTCTTTCGGCTCGACGGCGGCGACCAGATGCAGGGGGCGCTCGCCTCGAATCTGGTCTATGGCCGCTCCGTGATCGAAGCGATGAACGCCATCGGTCTCGACGCCGCCGCGGTCGGGAACCACGAGCTCGATTGGGGTATCGATACGTTGCGCGCGCGGATGCGCGAGTCGGCCTACGGGTGGATCGCGGCCAATGTCTTCGATTCGGTCTCCGGCCGGCGGCCGGCGTGGGCGGTACCATACCGCATGTTGGAGCGAGGGGGGCATCGCGTGGCGGTGATCGGGTACATGTCGGCCCGAAGCAAAGCGATGATCTCGAGTTGGGCCGGCGCGGGGCTGGTCTGGCGGAGTGGGCGCGGAGCGATTCGCGATGTGCTCGACGCCGTAAGGCGGGAGCGTCCCGAGCTTACCGTCATCGTGGCCCATGAGGGGGCGTTCTGCGATTCGCTCCCCTGTCGAGGCGAAGTCGTCGACTTGGCGCTGGAGCTCGATTCCACGGAGGTGCAGCTCATCGTTTCCGGGCACACCCACTCGCTGGTGAACACCGTCGTCCGGGGCATTCCGATCGTGCAGTCGCGGAGCAGCGGAACGGCGTTCGGCATTGCCGACTACATCCGGCGGAGCGATGGGAGCACCGGCTGGCGGATCCGGGTGGAGACGACCTGGGCCGACCGGGTGACACCCGACAGCGTGGTGGAGGCGATCGTCGCAAAGTACCGGCCGATGGTCGACCGACTCGCCAAGGCCAAGGTGGCCCTCCTGCGCGACTCGCTCCTCCGCCGGGGCGATCAATTCGCCCTCGGCAATCTGATCGCCGACGCGCAACGCGCCGTGCGGCCCGGTACCGACTTCGCGATCATGAACAACGGCGGGATTCGGCGCGATCTCTACCCCGGCCAGCTCACCTACAACGATCTCTTCGAGCTCCAGCCGTTCGGCAACAACGTCACCAGGGTCTGGATCACCGGCCGCGGCCTGAAGGAGGTCATGGAGCACGCGGTCCGCTCGGGGAGGGCGAACTTCCACATCTCCGGCCTGACCGTACGATACGATCCGCGTAAGCCGGTCGGTGAACGGGTGGTCGAGATGCGCCGCACGAATGGAACCCCGGTTCGTGCGGACCGGACCTACATCTTGGCCCTGAGCGACTTTCTTCAAACCGGCGGCGACGGGCTCAACATGCTTCGCGACCTTCCGAACCGGCGTACCGGGTCCACTGACCTCGATGCGCTGAGCGCCTATCTCAAGCGGCTCCGCCAGCCGGTGATTCCCCCGGCCGCCAAGCGGTTCATTTCGGTGGTGCCATGAACGGCGCCATTCCGGTCTTCGTCAACGACCGCACCTTATGGGTGGCGGCCGGAAGCTCGGCCGGAGACGCGGCGCTCCAATACGACGCAATGCTGGCGGACCGGCTTGCCGACGGCACGGCCTATATCACCGACGGCCGGGGGATCCGGCTCGACGCCACCGCCCCAGCGCATGCCGGCGCCATCCTTCGGGTGGTCGTGAGCGCGCGCCGGACGCGCGATGAGGCCGATGCTCACCCGTGATCTGATTGCCCGATTCCCCAAGGCGGAGCTGCACGTCCACTTCGACGGTTCGCTCCGGCCGGAAACGATGATCGATCTGGCTCGGGCCAATCGTGTGGAACTGCCGAGCACCGATCCCGTGGCGCTTCGGCGGTACATGCTGGTCGACGACGCGCGAGACCTCGAGGATTATCTCAAGCGCTTCGACATCACGGTGTCGGTGCTGCAGACGCCGGAGGCGATTGAGCGGGTGGCGTATGAAATGGCGGAGGATGCGGCGCGCGACCATCTCCTATATATGGAGGTCCGCTATGATCCCCACCTCTCCACCCACGGCGGCCTCACGATGGATGAGGTGGTCGCCGCGCAGCGGAAGGGCTTCGACCGGGGGGAGCGGGACTTCGGCATCAAGATCGGGATCATCAACTGCACCCTCCGGCACTACCGGCCCTCTCGTTCGGTGGAGATCGCGCGGCATTCGGTGCGCTGCAAGCCGCTCGGCGTCGTGGCGTTCGACTTGGCGGGGGGCGAAGCGGGCCGCCCCCCCGGCCTCCACGGCGAGGCGTTCGACATCGCGCTGGCCGGGAATTTGGGCATAACCGTCCATGCCGGCGAGGCGGCCGGCGCGGAATCTGTGGCCGAGGCGATTCGGCGCTGCCACGCGATGCGGATCGGGCATGGCACCCGGCTGTATGAGGACCCGGCACTTCAAGACTTCGTTCGCGACCGGCAGATCCTGATCGAAACCAATATCACCAGCAATGTGCAGACCCGCGCGGTGCGGAGTGCCGGGGAGCATCCGGTGCGCCGCTACTTCGACGCGGGGCTCGCCGTGACCCTCTGCACCGATAGCTGGCTGATGAGCGGCGTGTACCTCACCGACGAGTACTGGCTGGCCCACCGAAGCCTAGGCTTCACGCGCGAGGAGATCCACCGGATGATCCTCAATGCTTTCGCCGCGGCATTCCTGCCGTGGCCGGAACGGCAAGCACTGCTCGCAAGGGTGCAAGACGAGTTGGAGGGAGTCTGATGCCCCGCATATCGCTATTCACTATTCGCTATTCGCTGCTGGCCGTGGTGCTCCTGGCCCTCGGTGTCGCGGCCGCATGGACGATCCCCGGCGCCACCGGCCGCGGCATCGCCAAGCTCGCGGCGCAGCAGCCCACCGCCGACAGCACCGTCCAGGTCGCGCCGATCCCGGTCGTCGTGACCACCCCGGCGTCCGCTCCGGTCGTGCCGCTCACGACCAGATTGGTCGGCCTCATCGGCATCGTTCTTATTCTCGCTATCGGCTACTCGCTATCCGCTGACCGTAAGGCAATCCGCTGGCAGATCGTGGCCTGGGGGCTTGGGCTGCAATTCGTCTTCGCGATCTTCGTGTTGCGGGTCCCGTTCGGCCAGGCCCTCTTCCGGAAGCTCGGCGATTTCGTCACCGCCATCCTCCACTATTCGTATGTCGGATCGTCCTTCGTCTTCGGCGAGCTGGGCAAGCCGGACTCGAGTCTCGGGGTGATCTTCGCCTTCCAGATTCTCCCGGCCATCATCTTCGTCTCGGCGCTCTTCGCCATCATGTATTACCTCGGCATCATGCAGCTCGTGGTGCGGGCGTTCGCGGTGCTCATGAGCCGAATCATGGGCGCGAGCGGCGCCGAGAGCCTGAACGTCGCGGCGTCGATCTTTATGGGGCAGACCGAGGCGCCGCTCACCATCCGGCCTTTCCTGCCGCGGATGACGATGTCCGAGCTCATGACCGTCATGACCTCGGGGATGGCGCATATCTCCGGGTCGATCATGGCCGCCTACATCGCCTTCGGGGTCGAGGCGCGGCATCTGCTCACCGCCGTGATCATGACCGCCCCGGGCACGATCATGATGTCGAAGCTCTTCCAGCCGGAAACCGCCACGCCCGAAACGTACGGCAACGTCAAGCTCGACATTCCGAAGACCGACGTGAACTTGGTCGATGCCGCCGCCCGGGGAACCGGCGAGGGGCTCCATCTGATGCTCAACGTGATCGCCATGCTGGTGTCGTTCATCGCGCTCGTCGCTCTCACCAATGGGGCGATGGGATGGATCCATGGGTGGCTGACGTGGTTCCCGGAGAACCTCCAGACCGTGCTCGCGTGGGTCGGCCGGCCGATCGCCTGGGCGATGGGAGTGCCGTGGCACGACAGCGGGGTGGTCGGCGGGCTCTTGGGCACGAGGACGGTGCTCAACGAATTCGTGGCCTTCTCCCAGCTCGGTCCCCTCAAGGACACGCTCGACCCGCGCTCGTTTACGATCGCCTCCTTTGCGCTGGCGGGCTTTGCCAACTTCAGTTCGGTCGGCATTCAAATCGGCGGCATCGGGGCGCTCGCTCCCACTCGCAAGAGCGATCTGGCCAAGCTCGGCTTTCGCGCCATGCTCGCGGGTACCCTCGCCAACTTCATGTCGGCCACGATCGCCGGGATTCTCCTGTGAACGATGTTCTCCTCGCGCGCGATGCCGTCCGAGAGCGGCTCGGCGGCCGGACTCCCGCTGTGGCCATCATCCTCGGCTCCGGGCTCGGCGGACTTACCGACCGGATCGAAGCCACGGTTCGCATTCCGTATGGCGACATTCCCGGCTTTCACGTGCCGAAAGTGGAGGGCCACAAGGGGGAGCTGGTGATCGGCACTCTCGGCGGCAAGATGGTGCTCGCGCAGAGCGGCCGGTTCCACATGTACGAGGGATACAGCGCCGACGAGAATGTGCTGCCGGTGCGGGTCTTCGGCGCGCTCGGCATCAGGACACTCATCGTGACCAACGCCGCCGGCGGAGTGCGCCGGAGCTACGGGCATGGCACGATCATGCTCATCGCCGATCATCTGAATCTGACGGGGCGGAATCCGCTGGTCGGGCACCAACGCCCGGGCGAGGAACGCTTTCCCGATTTGAGCGAAGCGTACGATGGGGCGCTCCGCCAGGCGGCCCGCGACGCGGCGGGGCGGCTGGACATTCCGCTCGAGGAGGGCGTGTATGCCGCGCTGCTGGGCCCGAGCTACGAAACCCCCGCAGAAGTGCGGATGCTGGAGCGGTTAGGCGCCGACGCGGTTGGGATGAGCACCGCGCCCGAGGTGATCGCCGCCCGGGCCCTGGGAATCCGGTGCCTGGGATTCTCGCTGGTCACCAACCCCGGGGCGGGGTACACGTCGACACCGCTGGCTCACAAGGATGTGATGGAGATTGCCGGACGGGCAGGGAAGGAACTGGCGCGGCTGGTGGAGGGGGTGGTGGCGGCGCTGTAGGGTCATTGCGAACGCGTTTGTCATTGCGAGGGGGCGCAGCCCCCGAAGCAATCTCGGAAGATTGCTTC
>JABFSM010000342.1 GCA_013140635.1 Gemmatimonadales bacterium | reverse complement strand
GCCCCCGCCCCCGCCCCCGGCGCGGGAGCTGGGGCGGCGCGCGATACGACGACGAAGAAGCCCTCGGCGGCCTATGAGGCGGCGCGGTTCGACGTGACGATCACCGCAGCCAAGGACCGGCCGCGCGGCGTGGTGGTGTTGAAGGGTGGGCGTCTCATCACGATGAAGGGAGACGAGATCATCGCGAAGGGCGATGTGGTCGTGACCGACAATCGCATTACGGCAATCGGCCGGAGCGGGTCGGTGCGGGTGCCGTCGGGTGCGCGCGTCATCGACGTGAGCGGGAAAACGATCCTTCCGGGGTACGTCGACATCCACGCGCACAACTGGTTCGGCTGGGGCCTGCACCGAGATCAGGTAACGCAGCTGCTCGCCAACCTCGCGTACGGCGTGACGACGCAACGTGACCCGCAGACGTCGGCCACCGACATTCTCACGTACACCGACCTGATGGAAACCGGCGCGCTGATCGGCCCGCGTCTCTATTCGACCGGCCCGGGTATTTTTTCCGCAGACAATATCAGGAGCCTCGAGGAGGCGCGAGACGTCCTCCGCCGCTACGCCGATCACTACAACACGAAGACCATCAAGCAGTACCTGGCCGGTGACCGCAAGGTGCGGCAGTGGGTCATCATGGCCGCGAAAGAGCTTGGGCTCACCGCCACGACCGAAGGCGGCTCGAACCTTACGATGAACCTGACGCTGATGCAGGACGGCTATCCGGGGCTCGAACATGCGATGCCGATCTTCCCGCTCTTCAAGGACGTCGCACAGCTCGAGGCCGCCAGCGGGATCACGTACACCCCGACGCTGATCGTCGGTTACGGCGGCCCCGCGGGGCTCAATTATTGGCTGACGCACTACAATGTGGACGACGACGCGAAGCTCCGCCGCTTCACACCACACGAGGAGCTCGATTCCTGGAGGAGCGTACAGTACAACCGCGACGATCAGTACATCTTCAAGGGGCACGCGGAGCAGCTTGCCAAGTTCGTGAAGGCGGGCGGCCGTGTGGGACTCGGGTCGCATGGAGAGTTGCAGGGGCTCGGCGTGCACTGGGAGCTCTGGATGATGCAGTCGGGAGGGATGACCAACCATGAAGCACTGCGTGCGGCCACGCTGCATGGCGCCGACGCGGTGGGGCTCGCGAAAGATCTCGGCTCGCTGGAGATCGGCAAGCTGGCCGACCTCCAGATCCTCGACCGGAATCCGTTGGCGGATATCCGCAGCACGAACTCGATCCGTTACGTCATGAAGAACGGTCGGCTGTACGACGGCAACACCCTCGACGAGGTGTGGCCGCGTGCCAAGCCGCTGCCGCCGCAGTGGTGGTGGCGGGAGAATCCGCCGCCTCGGCAGTGACCGCTGCGCGGCGCACCCATCATCGGGGTCGCCGAGGAGATCATGGAGCTCTGCCTAAGGTTCACCTTTGGTGGCGGCGTGCTCGTCATCGACGATCGCCGAAAAGCGCTGGAAGATCGCTCCCTCCGGCCCATCGGGCCTGGCAGCGCGCGTGATCTTCTTGGTGAGCGCCCGCATGGCCGAATTACCCAACAGCCGTTCGAGAATCCAGAGCTGAAAGGTGCCGGTCACGTAGAACGACTCGTTGGAGGCACGTCCCACCTGCGTGGCCTGCATCAAGCCGGCACGAACGGCGGTAACGTAGGCCATCCACTGCGGGGCTCCCTCTTCCAGTTCCATCACATCTTCGGCGCGTTCACAGGAAACCGGCCCGGCGGGTGACGGAATGGTGACTGCGGCCAGAAGCGCATACCGTTCGCGCCGGGTGGAGATGAAGGTCTTGGCCGAGGCGATGGCGCGGGCATCAGACGCCGCGCTCCGTTCGGCCATCAGCGTGTCCCATGCCGCGAGCAGCGCCTCCATCTCCCTGCGGCGGAGATCGGTGACGGCGGGTGTGCCGGCGTAGCATTGCTCGACGAGGGCCTTCCGATCGGGCTGCACGTCCCACGCCGGCCAATCGTAGCGGCCCGGCTGACCGAGCCAGGTCGGGATCTGCGAGTGTAGGTGATAGCTCTCATGCACGGCGAGCTGCGACATCATCAGCGTCGGATCGATCTTCATCGCCTGGAGGCTCCTGCCGAGCGCGCCAAGGGTCTCGAAACGGAGCGGCACCGGGAGGAAGACGACCCGTATCTCTCCCATGCCACGCAGCACCTGCTCGAGCTCCGGCGGAATGGGGCGGAGCGAGCTCGCGATGCCGGCGTTGCCCTGACTCGGGTCGCGGCGAACCGAGTCGCCATTCCACATGCCGTAGAGCGGGGTGGAGAACCGTACTCGACGCGACATCGCAACGACGACGGGGGGCTTCCGAAAGCGCCAGACCGACGCGCAGACCGAAGCCGTTGTGTCAGGGGTCTGGCTGACGAATACGACGGGATGGTTGGCAATGGTGTAGTCGCTCCACACCGGCCCGACGGCGGCGGCCTTGTCCAGCGCCGCGGCGAGGCTCCGTACCTCCGGGGCGGCCATGGTGACCGTGCAGTCCTGGGCCGCCAGGCGAGAGGCGAGGAGGAGCGGAAGGAGGGTGGGGAGCTTCATGGCCCGCTTATACCTCCAACGCCGATAACCGCTTGAGCCCCATCCGGAGCGGAATGACCGTGGCCAGCGCGCAGATGCCGAAGACCGCCCCCACCGCGAAGAAAAGGGAGGCCGGCGGCTCCGCCGGTTCACCTAACTGCCAGTGCCGCAGTTGCTCCGCTACCGGGATGGCCTGGACCACGATGATCACCGCCAGCAGGCTCACCGCCGCCATCATGAAGACCAGCCCGCCGAAACTCGTCGGTATCTGCGCCGCGTTCTCGGTGTCGAACTGCGGGTAGAGCACCCCCATGCCGAGCGCGAGCGCGCCGACCGCCAGCGTAAAACACACCGTCGTGATGATACTGAGCAGCATCATGAACGGCGGCGCCTGGAGGATCCGGTTGGTCAGCACCCCGATGAAGAGCGCCAGGATGAGCAGCGGGAGCGTTCCCACCCAGTACTTGCTCCAGAGCATCGCCCGAAGGTCGAGGGGGCTCGACCGGAGCAGCCAGAGCTGCCGCCCCTCCAGGGAAACGGAGGGGAAGATGAACCGAGCCGCGATCGCGGCCAGCACGAACCCGCCGAGCCCCTGGTTGAGGAAGACCACGAGGGTGATCAGCGCGTAAGGCACCTTCTCGCCCGTAAAGAGCGGGAGGGAGCGGATGTTGAAGACGTACACCAGCAGCAGCACGGCGAGCAGGATCAACTGGCTCCATTGCGTCGCATCGCGGAAGAAGACCCGAAGATCTTTCAGGATGAACTCCCGCCTGGTCGGTGGAAGCCACCCGAACAGCGGGGCGAACCAGCGCTGCCAGACCGCCCGGCCGCCGCCGGTGTTGGCCCCCTCCTGGGACTTGGTGAACCCCGGCATGTAGAGCCGGCGGTGCAGCGAGGCCCCTATGACGATGAGGGCGCCCGCCGTGGTCCAGAGCAGGATGAGCGGCAGCGGATCGCCCACCCGCAGCAGCCAGTTCATCAGCGCGCTCGCCGCCCACTCGCTCGGCAGCAAGGGATGGCTCGGCGCGCGCAGCACCGCAATGAACTCCATCAGATTCTGGAATCCTTCGGGACGGGCCAGTTGCTCCGGCCGGAGAAGCCGTAGGAAGAGCACCAGCCCACCCCCCGCCGCGATCGCGATCAGGCTGAGCAGATCCCTCGCCCGCCGGGCCGGAAAGACATTCACCAGCACCAAAGTGAGAATCGAGCCGATGACCGTGGGCATCAGAAAGAAGGGGAAGAGCGCCGCGAGCACGACGAGCGGAAAGAACGGCCCGCCGTCGAACACCACGCCGTAGGCGGTGAGGATCGGCACCGCCATCAGTGCCACCATCCAGGAGGAGTGGCCGAGCGTTTCGGCCAGCTTGCTGAGGTAGAGCCAGATCCAGTCAACCGGCGCCGCCACCAGCATGTCCAGGTCCTTCGCGAGGAAGAAGGTGGACAGGGCGGTGACGAGATTCGAGAGGAGGAGAATCGCCGCGAACGCCAGCAGCGCCACCGCGAGCATCTTGCCCGCCATCAGGGGGCCGATCTCTTCGACCCCCTTGATGTATTTCAGTATGCGGTAGGAGAGCCCGAAGACCGCGGTCCAGAAGCCGGCTCCAAGGAGAATCAGCAGCAGCGCGCGCGCGCCGGCGCCCGACCGCTCTTTGACGAGCCGCGCCCGAAAGCTCTTGAGCTTGGGGCCCAAGATCGTCAGCACCCCGGGCGATTGCCGGATGGCTTCAGCGTTCGAAGAGATCGCTGAGTTCACGCTCGGACAGGCCGCCGGTGAGTTTGAGGAAGAGCTCCTCGAGCGAGGCGCCGCCCGAAGAAGTCTGGTAGCGGAGTTCGTCCATGGTGCCGGCGGCCGCAATCCGGCCTCCCTGCACGATGGCGATCCGGTCGCACATCCCTTCGGCGATCTCCAGAGTGTGGGTGCTCATGAGCACCGTCCCGCCCCGAGTGACGAACTCGCGGAGAAGATCTTTGAGCAGGCGTGCGCTCTTGGGATCGAGGCCGACCATCGGTTCGTCCACCACGATGACCTCGGGCCGGTGCACCAGGGCGCTCGAAATGATGAGCTTCTGCCTCATCCCGTGGCTGTACGACTCGGTGAGTTCGTCTTTCCAGGGGCCGAGCTCGAACAACTCGAGGAGCTCGTCGATACGCCGTTCGATTTCGGGGCCGCCCTGCCCGTAGAGCCCGGCGACGAAGCGAAGAAACTCCGCCCCGGTGAGTTTGTCGTAGACGAAGGGCCGGTCGGGAATGAAGCCCAGCTTGTTCTTCGCCACGAGGGGGTTGTCCTGCAAGTCGATGCCGCTGATCCGGACCCGGCCCGACGTGGGGCGGAGGATCCCGGCGATCATCCGCATCGTAGTGGTCTTCCCGGCGCCGTTGGGGCCGAGCAGGCCATAGAGCTCTCCACGCGGGATGGTGAGGTTGATCCCATCCACCGCGGTGAACTTGCCGTAGCGCTTGGTGAGGTCGGTAAGTTCGATCATCGAGGGCTAGGCAGGGGCAAAAACCGCGCCGAGCCGGCCACCGGAAGGAGGTCCACCGGCCGGCTCGCGGAGCCGATCAGAAGCCGTACCAGGGAGGCCGAAGCGGGGTAGTGGCCGTAAGTCGGGTCCGCCGCGACCCAGCGGCCCACCCAGAGCTCGGTCCAGGCGTGCGCCGACCTTCCCTGCGGGCCCACCCAGAGCCCCGAAACGAGGCGGGCGGAGATGCCGCTTGCCCTGGCCAGAGTGGCGAGAAGCCGCGCTTTGCCATCAGCGGTCCCCGCCCGCGCCCGGAGGGTGAAGAGCGCCGTCTCGGACGCCGTTTCGGTTCGCGACAGTGCGATCTTTCGCGATACCCAGAGGGTGAGTGCCCGGGCCGAATCTCCGGCGCTCCCGGCGCCTCGCAGCGCTTCCTTGGCCGCGGCCTCGACCCCGCCGTCGAGCACCGGTGCGTCCCATCCGGGCCCTTTGGCGGCGTTCGCTTCGCGGATGCGGTGCGCACTTGTATCGGCGGCCGGAAGGCGGAAGACGGTCAACGTGTCGCCGCGGAGCGCCTGACGGCCCGCGCCGAGGAGCGGAGAGGGGCTCGGCCCCGGAAAGGTCGAGTCGGGCGGCACGAGGAAGCGCAGGGTATCCGAGGTCGTGTCGGGCGCCTGCTTCAGTGCCGTCAGCGCGACCATCCCTGGAATCGTTCGCCGCCACCCCGATCCTTCGTTCCTCCGCTGCCGCCGGTAGTTGTTGCGGACGATCTCGAACGCCGAGCGTTCGTAGCGCAGCCCGCCGACGGTCTGCTCATAGACGAGCGATCCCGCTCCATCGACCCACGACACGGTGTTGGCGCCGGGAGCGTCATGCTCGAGTTTCCACGCCCGCAACGTATCGGTGGTGGCGGGCACCCAGCGGGCGGCCACCGAGTCCCACGCCGCGCTGTCGGGCACGACGAAGGTCGATTCCGCGGTGACCCGCACCGTCACCGGGCGCACGTCACCCGCACCGACGTCGAGCAATGGAAAGATGAAGCGATTGCCGACCTGGAGTTCTCCGCCGAACGCCGCGCGATACGAGAGCATGAACGGCAGGGCCGCGGCGCTTGCCACCCGCATGTTGAGTCGCGACGCGACGCCGAGCACCGCCTCGGAGTGCTGCAGCCGGAGGATCGAATCGGCGCCGAGGGTTCCTTCCAGGCGTTCCTGGGCCCCGGCGCCGAAGATGGTGCGCGTGAACTGGCGGAGCCGAAGGGAGCGGGTCAGGGAATACTCGACGCCCCGCGCGAGCTGCCGAGTGGTGTCTCCCTCCGGAAGATCGAGCACGAAGAGCTCGGAAAGCCGGACCCCGTCGACCAGGGTATCGACCGAGAGGTTGAGCTGGCCGATTTGCTGGCTTCCGGCATACACGGCGTAGAACTGCGCGCTCGGCGCCAGATGAGTTGCCCGCGCAGCCGTGGCGACACTCTCTTCGCCCCCGATCTGCCTCCGGGCGAGCCAGGCCAGGGCAACCGCCCAGGCCAGCAGCACGAGCCTTCCGATATTCCGGCGAGTGAGTCCCAGCTCCATCAGCGGACCCCGGCCTCCCGAGCTCGGCGGTGCATGGCCATCGCCTCGTCGGTGCGGCCCAAACGGTCGAGGAGGCGCCCCATCAACTTGAAGGTGCGGGGCTCGTGGGGGCGCAGGACGACGGCCCGTTCGAGCACCGCGAGCGCGCCGAGGAGATCGCCTTGGCCGGCAAGAGCCTCCCCGAGGTAGAAAGTGGCATCGGCATGGTCGGGATCGAGGCGAAGCACCTCGCGGAAGGCGCCGGTGGCCTCGGTGCCGACGCCGCGACGGAGCAGGGCGAGTCCGAGATGAAAATGGGCGGGTGCATGGTCGGACCGCTGGCGAATCGCCGCGCGCAGGTCGCGCTCCGCTTCCGCCGTCCGCCCGCTCCGGGCGAATATCGCGCCGCGGCGGACCAGCGCGGGGACGGGATCGCCGCTTTCCGCGAGCGCGCGGGTCAGCTCCTCGAGCGCCGCTTCCTGGTCGTCGTTCTCATCGAGAAAGTCGGCGAGGAGGGTACGGGCCGCGGCATCCGAGGGGGCCTCGTCGAGATACCGGCGGAGAAGAAGCATGGCGTCGAGCCGGCGGCCAATCTCCGCCAGTTCGCGGGCCTGTCGCGGCACCCGAATGCTCTCCGGCAGCGCCGTGCCGGGCGGCTCGGCGAGGACCATCCCCGGTATGTCGGCCCCGAAGGGCCGGAGCGATGGAAGCTCGTCGGCCACCGGGCCGATGGCGCTTCCCTCCAGGTCGTCCCGGTCAAAGCCCAGACGCGCCGATTCGTCGGGGTCGGGAGCGCGGGCGGTGCGGAGGCGGCGCATGTGGGAAAGCTAATCGATACGCGCTATTCGCTATTCGCTATTCGCTATTCGCTATTCGCCAAATGCCTTAGCGAGCAGCGAATAGCGAATAGCGAACTTGAATCTTCGCCCCGCCACCGTCTACCTTTCCCTTCTTATGCCGGAAGAATTCCTCCGCGTCCGCGGCGCCCGCGAACACAACCTCAAGAACATCTCGGTCGCGATTCCCCGGAACCGCCTCACCGTCATCACGGGGCTGTCCGGATCCGGCAAGTCGTCGCTGGCGTTCGATACCATCTATGCCGAGGGCCAGCGCCGGTACGTCGAGTCGCTCTCCGCCTACGCGCGGCAGTTTCTCGGGCTCATGGAGAAGCCCGATGTCGACGGGATCGAAGGCCTCTCCCCCGCCATCAGCATCGAGCAGAAGTCGACCGGCCACAACCCACGCTCGACGGTCGGCACCGTTACCGAGATCTACGATTACATGCGGCTCCTCTGGGCCCGCGCCGGCGTGCCTCACTGTCCGAACGACGGGAGCCCCGTCACTCGGCAGAGCGCCGCGCAGATCACTGACACGGTGCTGGCCTGGCCCGAAGGAACCCGGATCGAGATTTTGGGCCCGATGGTCCGCGGCCGGAAGGGGGAGTTCAAGGAACTCTTCGAGGATCTGCGGAAGCGCGGCTTCGTGCGGGTCCAGGTCGACGGCGAGACCTACGATCTGAACGGTGTGCCGGCGCTCAACCGGCGCCACAATCATGACGTCGCCGTCATCGTCGACCGCCTCGCCATCCGCGCCGAAGACCGGAGCCGGCTCAACGACTCGATCGAGACCGCCCTCAAGGTGGCCGACGGGGTCGTCGAGGTGGTGCGGCACGAGGGGAAGCGGGCGGCGGACCCGGTGCTCTTCTCCGAGCGGTTCGCCTGCCCCAAGTGCGGCCTGTCGCTCCCCGAGCTCGAGCCGCGCCAGTTCTCCTTCAACTCGCCTTACGGTACCTGCCCCGACTGTCACGGGCTCGGCACGAAACGCGAAGTCAACTCGGCGCTCATTCTGGGCGACCCGAGCATCTCCATCCTGGAAGGGGTCGTTCTGCCCTGGGGAGAGCCCTCCGGATATCTCCGGAAAGTCGTCCTTCCAACCCTCGCCAAGGCGTTCAAGTTCGACCTCAATGCGCCATGGGGCACGTTGAGCGGGCCGGCCCAGGACGCGCTGCTCAATGGCGTGCCGGGACGGATCTTCAAGTTCGGCGATGGCGGCCGCGCCCGAGAGTTTGAGGCGGAGTGGGAGGGGATTCTCCGGAACGTCGAGAAGCGATATCACGAGTCGAGCAGCGATTCGGTCCGCGGCCAGCTCGAGGAGTTTCTGGTCGAGATGCCCTGCCGCGCCTGCAAAGGGCGCCGGCTCAAGCCGGAGAGCCTCTCGGTGCTCGTCGGGGGCCGGAGCATCGGCGATGTCGTGGACATGCCGGTCGACGATGCCCTGGCCTACTTCGACAACCTGCCGGTCGGGCGCGGGAAGGCGGGCGGGATCGATGCCGAGGTGGCAGGGCCGATCCAGAAGGAAATCCGCGACCGGTTGGTCTTTCTCCGGGATGTGGGCCTCGAATACCTGACCCTCGGACGCGGGGCGGGGTCGCTGAGCGGCGGCGAGGCGCAGCGGATTCGCCTAGCAACCCAGATCGGCTCCCGCCTCGTCGGCGTGCTCTACGTGCTCGACGAGCCGAGCATTGGCCTCCACCAGCGCGACAACGCGCGGCTCCTGCGCACCCTCCGCGAGCTGCGCGACCTCGGCAACACCGTGATCGTGGTGGAGCACGACGAGGACACGATCCGCGCGGCGGACCACATCATCGATCTTGGGCCGCGAGCGGGCAATCATGGCGGCCAGGTGATGGCGGAAGGGACGATCGACGAGATCCTGAAGCATCCCGACTCGCTGACCGCGCGCTACCTCCGGAACGAGCTTCGCATCCCCGTGCCCGGGGGCCGGCGCCTTCGGAATCCCGAGCGCTCGCTCAAGGTGGTTGGTGCCCGCGCCAACAATCTCCGCAACTTGACGGTCGAGATTCCCCTCGGCGTATTCGTGGCGGTGACCGGCGTCTCCGGTTCCGGCAAGTCGACGCTCGTCACCGATCTCCTCTATGCGTCCCTGGCTCGCCATTTCTACCGGGCGCGGGTCGTGCCGGGGGCGCACGATCGGATCGAGGGGCTGCAACAACTCGACAAGGTCATCGACATCGACCAGAGCCCGATCGGGCGGACTCCCCGCTCGAATCCTGCCACATATACCGGGCTCTTCACCCCGATGCGGGAGCTCTTTGCCCAGCTTCCCGAAGCGAAGATGCGCGGCTACGGGCCGGGCCGGTTCTCCTTCAATGTCAAGGGCGGGCGCTGCGAAGCGTGCGAGGGCGACGGCCTCGTGAAGATCGAGATGCACTTTCTTCCCGATGTCTACGTCCCCTGCGAGGTCTGCAAGGGGCGGCGCTACAATCGGGAGACGATGGAGGTGCGCTACAAAGGGAGAAGCGTCGCCGACGTGCTGGACCTGACGGTGTCGGATGCGCTCGAGTTCTTCAGCGCCCAGAACCGGATCAAAGAGAAGCTCGAACTCCTGAACGACGTGGGCTTAGGCTACCTCCACCTCGGACAGTCGGCCACGACCCTCTCCGGGGGAGAGGCGCAGCGCGTCAAGCTCGCCACCGAACTCGCCAAGCGGGACACCGGCCGGACCCTCTACATCCTCGACGAACCGACCACCGGCCTCCATTTCGAGGATGTGCGGCTGTTGCTCGAAGTGTTGCACCGGCTGGTGGACAAGGGGAACAGCGTGCTGGTCATCGAGCACAATCTCGACGTCATCAAGACCGCCGATTGGGTGATCGATCTTGGCCCCGAGGGCGGCGCCAAGGGGGGAAGCATCGTGGCGGAGGGAACTCCGGAAGCGGTGGCGGCGTCTAAGGAGAGTCATACGGGAGAGTACTTGGCCCGGGCCTTGAGAGGAGGAAGGGTTTGATGAGACCGTTCGGTCTGAGTTCTTTGGCGTTCTCGACGGCCATCTTGGGATTCGCCGGAGCGGGGCTCGCCCAAGAGTCCCCCAATCGACCGATCGGCCTGGAAGAGTCTCGAAGTATTCGGCAGCCGTACGACGTTTCGCTTTCCCCCGACGGAAAATGGTTCGCCTATGCCCTCGGCGACTCGCTCTACGTCGCGTCGGCGGAGGCGGTGGTGAACGGCCGCGATCCTGCGCCCCTGGCGGTGGCCGGAGGCATGTTCTCCCAGCGAAGGACGACGGCGTACGCCGCGTGGTCGGCCGACGGGAGCCGGCTCCTCTTTCGGTCCGGCGACCAGCACCGCGGGCTCGGTTCGCTGATGGTCGCGACGCTTCGGCCGATCCTCTCGGTCGGTCGGCTGCTTCCCGATACGGCGGACGCGGCACTCATAACGTTCTACACCTCTCTGGGCGGCGGGCCCTCGATGTCGCCTGATGGGCGCACCGCGGCGTTCCTCGCGCAACGCCGGTCGCACCCCGAGGTCATGGAACTGTATGTGGCCGACATCGAGGCGAAGCAGGTCCGCCGGGTGACATCGGACAGCATCAACAAGCTGTCGGTGTCTTGGTCGCCGGATGGCCGCTGGCTCGCGATAGCGTCCGAGCGCGGCACCAAGCCGGGCGACAGTGCGAGCGTCTCGCTCATTGCCACCCGGAGCGCCGACTGGGGCCGGCCGGCGTCGGTCTGGCGCGGGCCGTCGCGCTACTATCGAAATATTCTCTGGGCCCCTGATGGCCGCCGGCTGTTCGTGACCGATGCCGAGACCCGCGCAGCCGTGCTGGAGTTGTCGCCGGCGGGCGCGTTGAGCTCGGCCGCCCAGCAACTGCCCAACGGCACCTACGTCGGCTGGAACGCGGCCGGCGACGGGCTGGTCAAGCGCACCGTCAAAGGGATGAACGCCACGCTCTCCCTCCACCGGCTCGATGGCAGCGCGACGCCGATCGTCGAGGGAGACATGGTGCCGCGGGCCTTCGGCGTGGTCCGCGTTGGGGCCACCGCGCGCCTTCTCGCCTCGCTGCAATCGGGGGGACAGCCCGAGGATCTCTGGGTGATGACGGTAACACCGGGCCAACCGATCGGTCGGCACCGCGCCACGCGAGCGAACCCCGGCTTCGTCGAAACCGGCGCACCGACGGTGTCGATTCGGAGGTGGGTGATCGAGGGGGACACGCTCGAAGCGCAAGTATTCATGCCGAACACCGCCTCGACGGGACCGCGCCCCGCGGTGGTGATTCCATACGGCGGGTTCGTCAACGTCTTCCCACGAACCGATTTCTTCTTCGAACTGGGGCTGTTGCCGCTCGCCTCACAGGGCTATGTGGTCATTCGCCCGAATACGCGGGGGCGGGACACGGACCGCCGCGATACCGGGAAATACGGACAGCTCCAGCTCGACGATACCGAACGGCTGTTGGACCAGATGATCGCGGAGGGGCTCATCGACCGGAGCCGAATCGCCATATACGGCCACAGCCACGGAGGGTCGCTGGCTTATTACTACCTGACTCGTTCCAACCGTTTTTGTGGGGTCGTTGCGAGCAATGGGCGAACCGATTGGAAGTTGCAGGCCGAACAGGCGAACGATGGTTTTCTCGTGGCGGCGCTGGGAGGGAGTCCGGTGGAGGTTCCGGCCCAATACGAGCGCTCGCCCATCCGCAACCTTGCCAACGTCCGGGCGCCTCTGCTCGCGATCGCCGGCGAGCAGGATCGCCAAATCCTTCCCCAGAATGCCCGGATGATCGTCGATTCCCTCACGGCGCTGGGGAAGCGGGCTCGGCTCCTCTGGTTTGCCGACGAAGGGCATGTGATCGAGAAGCCGGAAAACGTCGACCGCGTCTGGAACGCGATCTTCGAATTCCTGTCGGTAGCTTGCCCTCGCCAATGAGGCCGGCCTCGACCTAGCGAGATACGAGCTTGACCTCTTCCAGCGCCGCCAAGTATTCGGCGACGAGCTCGACGGGCACGGGACCGTAGATCGCCGATACCGCGTCCCGAATCTCCCGTACGCTGCGCCGGCCGTCCACCAGATTGAGCACTTCGTACGGATACCCACTCCCCCACCGTCCGGAAAAGGCGGGAAGACGAAGGGCGCCGGTGCGTTCCGCGCCGTAGTGGTCGGCCAGGTAGTCGTATCCGAAGGTCGAGAGCGGCCCCTTGATAGCGGGGTTCCGCCGATAGACGGTCTGTCCTGCCCCGGCCGCCGCGGCGCGCGCCGGCCCGATCCCGCCGATCGTTCGCTCCAATCCGCTGAGAAAGGTCTCCTGTTCGGCGCGTAAGGCCGCCGGCACCGGCGCAAAGCGGTCGATCGAGCCGAGCAGGGCGCGCTCGTAACCGAATCGGAATCGCGAGAAACCGGCCTGTTCGCTATCGGGGAGTTCCGCCCGCATCGGGAGGAGCGCCGCCGCTCGCCGAAGAGCGGCCACCCGCAGCATGCCAACCACCGGGCCGACATCGGACGGCCCGAACGCCGCCAGGAAATACCCGCTCGCGGCGCCGATGAAGGCTGCGCGCTTGAGCTTGGTGGGATCGACGTTGGCCGGGGCGTCGAGGTTCGTATGGATGTACCGATCGGGCCAATCGTTGAGGTAGATCGCCGGGATTCCGTAGGAGGCGTCGGTATAGACCTCGTGGTCGCTTCCCTGTGAAAAATCGGCGAAATCGGCCTGCAACGGTTCCTTCCCGCCCTCGGCGGAGACCAACGGGTAGGCGGCGGTACCGGTGCCGGCATACTCCGCCGATTGCCGGTTGACGAACGCGCCGAAGGTCGCCCCGACGTCGTAGACGAAGGAAGGAAAGCTCGCCGGTCCTCGGGTCACATGAAAGGTGGCCTTGGTGTCGGGGCCGCCGCCGACCATGTCCATGTGGATGACGGCTCTAATCCTTTGGCCAAGTTCTGGCCGGCCGTTGAGCAGGGCATGGGTCCCTTCGATTTCGGGGGGCCAGATGAAGCGGAGCGTGCGCGCCGGGCGGGGAATGCGTTCCGACGCAATCAGGGCGGCGAGCGTTCGGGCGGCCTCGAGAATGGCGACACAACCGCTGGCGTTGTCGTTGGCGCCGGGGCGCTGGTGGTCGAGATGACAGCTGAAGGCGACTTCTTCGTCCTTGAGCCGCGGATCGGCGCCTGGAATCGTGGCGGTGACGACTTCGTAGTCTCCATCATGCTTGCCGGCTACCACTTTGGCCGAGAAGCGCACCTGCTGGCCCAGGCCGATCCGTTGCTGAAGCGCCCTGGCCTCCTTGAGCGAGACCATGAAGGCGAAGGTCTTGGAAGGAGCGAAGGTCTCGAGATGTCCCCATCGGATCAGGTTGTCGTTCTCTCCCCACCACGCCGTGCGCTGGTTCTGCGCATAGCTCACGATACCGGCGGCGCCGAAGCGTTCGACCGCAAGGCGGGCGACGGGGCCCGGCTGCGCGCCGGCCAGCACGAGCTTGCCGCGGACCTCCTTGCCCAGATAGTCCCTCTCCGCCGTCCCGTTCCCGACATCGACCAGGTCGGCCTCCACCTCACCGCTCTCGCTGTCCTGTGCCAGGGTGACCGGCATGGCGTTCCAGTCGGCCAGCCGGCGATTCCGCACCCAGCCGCCCGGCTCCCGGCGGAGTTCCCAGAGTTCGGCAAAGGTCGCGTCCCACGGCGGACGAGAGCGCTGCGTCCCATAAAAGCGCTTGCCGTCGGCGGGGAAGCGTTCGATCGTAGCGTCCGCGATGCCGTACGACTTCAGCTGATCGACGATATGCTGCCCGGCCCGGCGCCACCCCACCGAGCCGCGAATCCGGTGCTCCCGGGCGATAAACTCGAGGTTTCGCTTGGCGACTTCTCCGGAGAGTTCGCCCGCGAGGGCCGCGAGGGTCCGGTCGGGGAGGAGGGGGCGATCCTGCGCGGCAAGAGTCGGACAGAGGATGACGAAGGCCGCGAAGGAGGCCGCAAGGGCAGAGGCGGTCATAGTGGCGGAGGCCGATCGGTCGGGGTCGGGGATTCTACCACCCTTCCGCGTTGACTGCCTGCCGAAATCGGCTGGTCACCGATCAGTGCCCCATCCCGGGGGCATGAAGGCCTAGCCCCTCCCGTAGAGGGCCCTGCACGTGGCTGCCGAAAGATGACGGTTTTGGGCTAAATTCCGCGCAATATGGTCTGACAAGCGGTAGTATTCTCGGTACGATCCTCCCCTTCCTTACCCATGCCGGAGACGACGGATGCGACGAATCTCAACAATGATGGCGTTGGTTGGAGCTATGACCCTGACCGGCGCGACCGCTGCCTCGGCGCAGGCTTTCGGCGGTAGCAGCATGGACATCGGTCCGGTTATCGGATTCGGCGGTCTCGGTGGCGCCGGCATGTCGTTCGGCGGCCGGTTCGAGAAGGGAATCAAGCAGCTTCCCAACATGGGCAACGGAGCTCTCTCGTTCCAGCTGAGCATCGACTACTACTCATTCAATAATCGGTTTCTCGGCAGCGATTTCGGGTTCAAGTACATCCCGATCAGCGGCACCATCAATTACCACATCAACACCAAGAGCACCAAGTGGGACGCCTTCGTGGGCGCCGGGCTTGGATACCTCAACTTCTCCTCAGACTACGACGGCCCCGGCGACTTCAGTTCGGGCGGGATCTACTTCGTCGGCCGCCTGGGCGGCCGCTACTACTTGGCCAATGGCATGGCGCTCTACGCCGACGTCGGCGCCGGCGCGGCCTCGCTCAATGTCGGGTTGATGTTCAAGCTGAAGAAGTAGCCGGCGGTCAGCACCCCTCGATCAGTACCATCTCGGTGTCCGCGCTCGCCTGGCGCAGTGCTTTGGCGGGCGCGTACTCCGGGGATCCCCACCACGCCCTCGCCTGCTCCTCCGACGGAAACTCGAGAATAACCAGCCGCGATGGAGCCCAGCCCCCCTCCAGCGTGGTAGTCGCCCCGCCGCGGGCAAGGTACCGCCCACCGTACTTGGCGATCGAAGGTGGTGCGAGCTCTTTGTAGCGCTGGTAGGTCGTCGGGTCGGTGATTGAGATTTCGACCACAAGGTAGGCGGACATGGTGGGCATCTCCTGACCAAGCAGGTATCTTGGGACATTCCCCCTCAGGATCGGGCCGCCGTGCCGCCCTCCTCCCGGACCGTTCGTCTTGCTAACCCCCCGTTCGGCGGTGCGCCCGCCTTCATTCGGCCCCAGGGAAGATACCTTCTGCCCGAAACCCCCACCGCGAGGCGTCCATGCGATACGCGACTATCGTGGAGATGCTCGACTATGCCGGAGGACATGACCAGGTGGTCCGTATCACCACCACCGATGATTACCAGGTGACTGGAATCCCAACGAGCGTCGATACCGACCCGGAAGCGCTCGAGGTGTACCTTCGGCCGGTCGGTGCCGAAGACACGGAAATCGCTGTCCTGCTTACACATATAAAGGACGTTCAGATCACTTGACCGCGCGGCGCTCGGCCTGTTCCGTTGTGAAACATTCTGAAACGATGTAGCGTACGTCCAGGAGTCTTCGGATCCGATTCGACTATTGGGAGGACGCACAGCGGTCATGAACGGCCCTCCGATGTTCGCCTTGATGATCCCGATCCTTGGCATCCTGGTCGGGGGGCTCGCCATCTTTGTGAAAAGCCACATTGGGCACGCGCTGGCCGAGCGGATTGCCGGAGGGGGCCAGGGGTCGGCCGTACTGCAGGAAGAGGTGCAGACGCTACGGTTGGAGGTCGAGTCGCTTCGCGCCGACCTGATCGAAACGCAGGAACGTCTCGATTTCACCGAGCGGCTGATCGCCGCCGGCAAGAAGGAAGGCTGACCATGCTGCGGGTGCTCATTCCCGGCGAACTCATCCCTCTCATGGGGATGGTGACCGGCATGGTCTTCATGGTTGGGATCGCCCTTGTCGGAGTGAAGCTCGTCCAAGGGCCGATCGGCCAGGCCATCGGTCGCCGTATTCACGGGAAAGGCGCCGCCGATCCCGAACTACAGGTTGAACTCCTCGATTTGCGCGAGCATGTGGCGTTGCTCGAGCAACGACTGGCGGACAATGAGGAGCGGCTCGATTTTACCGAGCGATTGCTCGCCCGCGGCGCGCCGGACGCGCCTCGGGTGGAAAACTAGAGCGAGGAATCCCCTATGCTGAGAGTCGATCCGGAAGGGATCCTCGCTATCATCTTCATCTTCGGCGGCGGGACCCTCTTTCTCCTCGCCGTAAGTCCCGTCGGCAAGGCGCTGGCCGACCGCATCCGGCATGGCAACCGCCAGCTCGGGCCCGGCACGGAGCCTGAGGTGCTCCAGGAGCTCGACCATCTGCGGCAGGACGTGACCGAGTTGCAGGAAAGGTTGGACTTCGCGGAGCGGCTCCTGGCCCAAAAGCAGCCGGCGGCGGGACTCGGCGCCGGGGAGGATTCGCGATGACCCTCTTGCCGCAGACCCCGCCGAACGCCCCGCTGCCCCCGGGGATGGACCCATTCATCTTTGGCAGGCTCCAGGAAACGGTCATGTTCGCGATCGGGATGGTTGCGACGATCATCATCGCCGTGAAGGTCTTCGGACCGCTGGCCCGGGCGTGGGCGCGCCGGCTCGAGGGTCGGGCGAGCGAGCCTCTCCGGGCCGAGCTTGATCAGATGCGGGAACAGCTCATCGAGATGGATGGCCTCCGTCATCGGGTCGGCGAGCTCGAGGAGCGACTCGAATTCACCGAACGGCTGCTGGCCGAGTCGCGGTCCCCCAATATGCTCGGCCGAGGAGACGGGGTATGAGCTGGTTCAGGCGCCATCTCGGGTTCGACGGGTTCGATCTGACCATTCACGTCGGCGTGACGGTCATGCTGATGTCGGTCGTCGGAATATCCAACGGGCCGGAAGAGTTGTTTCCGGTCATGGCGACCGTTTCGCTGGTCGTGCTGGCCGTGAGGCGGAAGATCGCCCTCAAGAGTGGTTCCACCGGCCACGCCGGCTTGACGACAGGTGAAATGGCCGCCGAGCGCGTGGCCGACCTGGAGGAGCGGGTGGCCGAACTCGAGTCCGCGCAATCGCGCCTCTTCGAGCTCGAAGAGCGGCTCGATTTTGCCGAACGCCTTCTGGCCAGC
>JABFSM010000171.1 GCA_013140635.1 Gemmatimonadales bacterium | reverse complement strand
CTACGCCGCCGCCCAGAATCTCGCCGTTGCCCCGGGGCTCTTCTCCCTGGCCTTCTCGCCGCTCCTGCTCGCGGCGCTCGGGCGGCACACCCGCCAAGGCGCCACGGAGCGGGTGCGATTGGTGGCGCGCGACGCGCTCCGCGTCGCGGTGGGGCTCACGCCGTTTGCCTTCCTGGTTGCGGCCACGTCGGGAGAGATCGTCGAGTTGGTCTTCGGAGCGGCGTTTCGTGACGCGGGACCGCTCCTTGCGCTGCTCTTCGCCGCCGGGATCGCAGTAGCGGTGAGCTCCGTGGCCGCGTCGATCGCGGCCGCCGCCAATCACCAACGCGCCGCGGGGCGCCTGGGCCTCACGCTCGTGGCGCTGGCGATCGCCGGGCACCTGACGCTCATCCCGCGCTGGGGCGCGGAGGGCGCCGCGGTCGCGACCGCCCTCTCGGCACTGGTCGTGGCCGTCGCCTCGCTCGGGCTCGTCTACCGCACCTGGCGGCTCAGTGCCTTCCCCACGCTTGTCCGCGGGCTCGTCCTCGGCGGGCTCCTCTACCTTCCGGCCCTCTCTTGGACCACCCCGGGCATCTGGCTCGTCGTGAAGCTCGCACTCCTCTCCGCCGTGGCGCTGGCGGGATACCGAGTCCTCGGCGAGTTCACGCCGGAGGAGTGGCGGCGAATCCGCGGGGCCATCGGCCGGATCGTCCCGTCATGGGCTCGGCGGGCGTAACCACCGCTCCGCAGAAGTCATCGCGAGGCCCGGACGACTTCTGCAGAGCTTCCCTATATCTGCACCTGCGCCCCGAGCTCCACGACACGGTTAGGCGGCAATCCGAAGAATGCCGTCGCCGATCGGGCGTTGTTGGCCATCACCATGAAGATCCGCTTCCGCCACATCGGCATCCAGAGTCCGCGCGCGGCGAGCGCGGCGCGTTTGGCCGGCGCCGCTTTGGTCGGAATGAGCGTCTCCCGGCCGAGGTAGAACGTCGCCTCCTGCGCTTTCACGACTAGGCCGCGGGGCACCAGCGCCTGGAGGATGTCCGGTACGTTCGGCGATTCCATGAATCCGTAGCTCGCTTGCACCGCGAAGAATCCGAACCCCAGATCCTGGCAGTCCACTCGATCCTCCTCCGGCACCTGGGGAATCTCCCGCGTCGCCACCGACATCAGGATCACCCGCTCGTGCAGGACCTTGTTGTGCTTGAGGTGGTGCAGGAGCACCGGGGGCGCCCCCGAGAGATCGGAGGTCATGAACACGGCCACCCCCGGCACCCGGACCGGAGGCCGCTTGGCCATCTCCTTGATGAAGAGTTCCATCGGGAGCGTGCCCTCGCGAAGCACCGCCGTTACGATGTGGCGGCCCTTCTTCCAGGTGGCCATGAGGACGAAGATCAGCCCCGCGAGCAGGATCGGAAACCATCCGCCTGCAGGGATCTTGACCAGGTTGGCCGAAAAGAACGCCAGATCGACGGCCAGGAAGAGCGCCGCCATCGGAATCACCAGGCGGGGCCGCCACCCGAGCCGCGTCCGGGCCGCGTTGGCAAAGAGCACCGTGGTGATGGCCATCGTCCCGGTCACCGCAATGCCATATGCCCCCGCGAGGTTGGTCGACGACTTGAAGCCGATGACGAGAGCGAGGCAGGCGAGCATGAGCCCGGTATTGACTTCGGGGATATAGATCTGTCCCGCCTCGTGTTGCGAGGTATGAACGACCGTCACGCGCGGACAGTACCCGAGTTGCACCGCCTGACGCGTCAGGGAGAATGCGCCGGAAATGAGGGCTTGGCTCGCAACCACCGCCGCCGCCGTGGAGAGCGCCACCATCGGATAGAGCAGCGGCTTCGGCACGAGGTGGTAGAACGGATTGGCCGCCCCCGACGGATCGTCGAGCAGCAGGGCGCCCTGGCCGAAGTAGTTGAGCAGGAGCGCCGGCAGAACCAGTGCGAACCAGGCCAGCCGGATCGGACGCCGTCCGAAGTGGCCCATGTCGGCGTAGAGCGCCTCCCCGCCGGTCAGCACGAGCACCACCGACCCGAGGATCAGGAATCCCTGCATCCCGTCTCGGACGAAAAAGTCGACGGCATATCCGGGCCAGAGCGCCCGGAGGATCGAAGGGTCGCGAGCGATCCCGCTGATGCCGAGCGCGCCGATCGCCATAAACCAGACGATCATCACGGGCCCGAATATGCGCCCGATCCCGGCCGTCCCTCGCCGCTGCGCCAGGAAGAGGACCACCAGAATGGCGACCGCAATCGGCACGATATACTCGCGCAGCGCCGGGGTGGCCACATCGATCCCCTCCAACGCGCCGAGCACGGAAATGGCCGGGGTGATCACGCCGTCGCCGTATAGCAGCGCCGCGCCGAAGAGCCCGAGGAGCACGAGGGCCCGACGCGCACCGGCCAGTTCCCCCTGAGGTCGGATGAGGGCGAGGAGCGCCAGGATGCCGCCCTCGCCACGGTTATCCGCCTTGAGCAGCACGGCGATGTACTTGAACGAGATGACGAAGGCGAGCGACCAGAAGACCAGCGACAGGATCCCAAGGATGTTTTCTGGGGTAGCGGGGACGCCATGCTCCAGGAGGAACGACTCCTTGAGCGCGTAGAGCGGGCTCGTGCCGATGTCCCCGAAAACGACGCCCAGCGCGGCCAGGGAGAGCCCCGCGAGCACTCGCCCCCGGGGTGCCGGACGCGACGCCGCTGCGTCGTGGGTCATGCCGAGGGACGAACCGCTTGCCTGAGGTCCGCGAACGAGAGCCCGAAGAGGGCGACGACGATGAGCGCGGAGGCCACGCACCAGCGGCAGACGGCGTGGATGACGAAGAGCTCGAGGTAGGTGAGGTAGGCGGTGAAGAGGAGCGCGCCGCCGGACAGAACGAAGAGCAATTTCGACGGCCACGCCGGTCCGGCGAACTTCGGCTGCAGCGCGAGCAACGCCGTCAGGAACATGGCGGCGTAACCGAACACCCCGATCAGCGACACCTCGACCCCCAGAAACCGGGACTGCGGCGAGAGCTGGACCGTTTCGCAGGCGCCGGTGCCGCAGGCCATCGTGCCGATCAGGCCGATCTTATAGAGATAGAGATAGATGGCCATGAAGAGGCCGCCGAGGGCCAGAAGCGCCGCCGCCATGCGGGCGCGGGTCATTTCGCGGGCGGCGGCAGCAATGCCTTCACGAGCGCGTTGAGGCTGTCCGAGGGCAGCGCCCCCGGGTACATCCGACCATTGAGCACGAACGTCGGGGTACTCGGAATCCCTAGTTTGATAGACTCTTGATAGCTGGCCTGAATGCGGCCGGCATACTTCGCGCTGGACATGCACTGGTCGTATGCGGCTTGGTCGAGCCCGATTTCCTTCGCGTAGTCGGAGAACTTGCCCGCCGCGTTACGGAGAGGGGACCATTCGCCCTGGCGGTCGAAGATGATCGCATGCATCTCCCAGTACTTCCCCTGGTCGCTTCCGCATGCCGCGGCATGGGCGGCCACCCGCGCGTGCGGGTGGATGTCGAGCGGATAGTCACGGTAGCGCCACCGCACCAGGCCAGTTTCGATCAATTGCTGCCGTATTGAGGGGAACTGAACGGACTCGAAGGCCTCGCATGCAGGGCATTGATAATCCCCGTATTCCGTCACCTCGACCTTTGCCGAGTCGGAACCGAGGAGGTACCCCCGGAATCCCGCGGTATCGGCCGCGGCCACCTTCACATCGACCGGAATGCTCACGTTCTTCGGCTTCTTGACCTGATAGACCAGCGCTGCGATCCCGGCCAGACCGACTGCGCCAAGCAGGTAGTAGAAGCGGTTTGGACCGGGCTGGGGTTTGGCTTTTGCCATGGTTCCTCGTCCTCGGGGTCAGGTCTCCGGAAGTCCACCCTTTTCGCGCCGCCAAATGTAATGAACGTACCCGCCCCGCGCTCCCTGGGCCCCCCTTTGCGTCCAAACGGTACAAGCGATTATATTGTTTGTGAGCAATAGCTTACGTCGGGTCCGAGCCCGGCATCTACGACCAAGGGACGGTGCATGACGACCAGGAAGAAGACCGAACGCTCCACAGGACCCTCGCCGGTGGATCAAGCCCGGGATGAGCTCTTCAGCCACATTCTCCGCTGTGGCGTAACCGAGGCGGAACCCGAGCACCAGAAAGAGTGGATGGACGACACGATGCAGTATCTCGCCGAGCGCTACACCGATCTGGGCGAGGAAGAACTCGCGGCGGTCCGTGTGCTGGGCGAGCGGTTCTGCAAGCCGGTGGTTCGCGGCAAGCCGGAAGTGGCCGGCTCTCAAGCGAGCTGATCGCGCGGAATCGAAGCAGAACGATAGGCCGCCCGGCGCACCTGCGCGGGCGGCCTTGGATTTTCTAACGGGTCGCCCGCCATCCGGCGGGAAAACGCCGCCAATGGTAGGAGACTCGAAGCC
>JABFSM010000093.1 GCA_013140635.1 Gemmatimonadales bacterium | reverse complement strand
GGCGTTCTGGAGCACCATACCGATGCGCCCTCCGCGGACCCCACGCCGAGTCTCTTGGCCGGCGCTCGTGAGGTCCGTGCCCTCGAAGAGAATCCGGCTTCCGCCGCCGATGCGCCCCGGGGGGGGGACGAGCCCGATCACCGCGAGCGCGGTGAGGGTCTTACCGCTTCCCGATTCGCCCACGACCGCCACCGTCTCGCCGACACCGACGGCCAGACTGACGCCGTCGACGGGGGCGGTCTCTTCCCCATGGCGCCCGGGGAACAGGACCCGAAGATCGGCCACGCGGAGCAGGTCGCTCATGCGCTCCTGGGGTCGAGCGCCGCTTGGAGGGCATCGCCGACGAGGTTGACCCCGAGGACCGTCGCCACGATCGCGCCGCCGGGAAAGAGCGCGGTCCAGGGGGCACTGACCAGGAGGGGCCGCGCCTCGAGCACCATCCCGCCCCACGAGGGGGTCGGCAGCTGGACACCGAGCCCCAAGAAGGAGAGGCCTGCCTCGAGCAGGATGACGTCTCCGACCCCGAGGGTGGCGGCCACGAGCACCGGTCCGGCGGCGTTAGGCAGGAGGTGCCTGGCGATCGTCCGCCAGGGCCGGGCCCCGAGCGCCGCCGACGCCTCCACGAACGGCTCGCGCCGGAGCCGCAACACTTCCCCCCGGACCAGGCGGCTGGTGGCGAACCACCCCGTCGTGCCGAGCACGAGGATCAGGGCGCCGAGCGGGATCCGCTCCCAGACCACGAGGAGGAGCAGCAGCACGAAGAGCCGGGGCACCGCGAGGGCGGCATCCACCAGCCGCATCACCAGCGCGTCAATCCAGCCGCCGGCGTAGCCCGCCGCGAGGCCGACCAGCGTGCCGATCGTGAGCGACACCAGCACCGCCAGCCCGGCGATCGCGAGGGATATCCGGCCTCCGGTCACCAGGCGCGCCAGGATGTCGCGGTTGAGGGGATCGGTGCCGAAGGGGTGCGCTGCCGAGGGCGGGGTGGCGCCGGCCACGACGTCAGGCATCGCGGCGGGGTCGGCAAGGAACGGGGGCAACAGCAGGGAGGCGAGCGCAAGCAGCAGAAGGACGAGGGTGCCCCAGCGCCCCGACGGGTGCCGCCAGGCCCGGCGAAGGAGGTCCGCGAGCGACCCGATCATGCCGGACGGGCCCGCGGATCGACCAGCGCATAGCCGATGTCGGCCAAGAGCCCGCCCAGAATCACCGCGCCCGACACGAGCATCGCGGTCCCGAGGAGCACCGGGTAGTCGCGCGCCGCGATCGCGCTCGCCGCGAGCGAGCCGAGGCCGGGCCAGTTGAACACCGCTTCGACGAAGACCGAGCCGGACACCAAGATCGGGAGCCAGAGGCCCAAAAGGGTGATCATCGGCATGAGGGTGTTGCGCCAGGCGTGGTTCCAGAGCACCCGCCGCTCCGGCAGTCCGCGGGCCCGCGCCGCGGTGACGTAGTCCTGGCGGAACACGGCGAGCAGGGCGGCCCGTTGGTGCCGCATCGTGAGGGCGATGCTGGTCAGGGAGAGAGTGGCCGCCGGAAGCACGAGGTGGTGGAGCAGGTCGAGGGCGCGCTCGAGCGCGCCGGCGTCCGCGGTCAGCAGCGGGTCCGACATCTGTCCGGCGGGGAAGAGGCGCCAGCGGAGGCTCAGGAAGGCGACCAGGACGAGGCCAAGCCAGAAGCTCGGCGTCGCGTACCCCGCCAGGGCCAGCCGGGTCGTCCAGCGGTCGAACCGGGAGCCGCGCCGGACCGCTTGCCTAACGCCAAGCCAAACGCCCAACGTGAAGTTGAGGAGGAGCACCGTACCGCCGAGCAGGAGCGTGGCGGGAAGCCGGGAGGCCAGGAGCCCGGTAACCCGTTCGGGGTAGTGCTCGATCGAGACCCCGAGGTCACCTCGGAAGGCGCCGGCCAGAAAGGTCCGGAACTGCGCGGTGAGCGGCTGGTCGAGGCCGAAGCGCGCCTTGAGGGCGGCGATTTCCTCGGCGGAGAAGCCGCGGTCACCCACCAGGCGCGACAACGGATCGCCGGGGGCGATCCGCATCAGGACGAAGAGGAGGAGGATCGCCACCGCGAAGGTGGCGGCGGCCTGCGCGGTTCTCCCGACGAGCCAGCGCGTCACCGGCCCCGAGCGCCTCCGCCGTCTCGGGCGATGCGCCGGGCGGGGTCCACCGACCAGCGCCAGATGTCCGCGTAATAGGACTCGGGCCGGAGGGTGACGCCCCGGAACCGGGAGTGTATCGCGAAGACCGAACTGCTCGACGCGAGGAAGACCGCCGGATAGTCCCGCTGCAGCGCCGCATACGCCGCCCGCCACTCGGCATCGCCGCGCCGCGTCGAATAGATGGCGCGGTCGAGCAGACTGTCGACGGCCGGGTTGCAGTACTGTCCCACGTTAGACCCGCTGCGGCCGGCGCAGGTCCAGCTTTGGACGATTCCCGATGGACTCGGATCGAGCGTCGCCGAGGAGAAGTCGATGTCGAACTCTCCCTTGTTCCTGCGTTCGGCCCAGACGGGACCGTCCAGCCGCACGATGTCGATCCGGATTCCGACGTGGCGAAGCTGCTCCTGCACCTGCGGCGCGATCGTGAGCCGCGGGGCGCTGGTGCTCGGAAGATTGAGCCGAAGCGCCAGAGGCACCCCGTCCTTGTCGAGGGTGCCGTCGCCGTCCCGGTCGGCCCACCCACGCTCCCGGAGCAAGGCGCGTGCGGCGGCGGGGTCGAAGGGCGGGCCTTTCGGCACGAGCGAGGAGGTCCATTGGGGGCCGGCGACCGGGGCCTCCGCGATCTGCGCATAAGCGCCGAACGTGCTCCGCACCAGGGTCGCCCGGTCGATGGCAAGGGTCACCGCGCGGCGCACCGCCGGATCGGACAGGACCGGATGCGGCTTCGAGCGATCGCCGTAGGCGCGCTGATTGAACAGGAGATATGCCACGCTGAACGATGGCGCGGCCAGGAGGCGGATCGGGCTGTTCCTCGGGATGCGAGGCGGCCCCCACACCGGGGGGATCGCCTCGTACGCATCCGCGGTGCCGTCGAGCAGCAGGTTGATCTGCGCCTCGGGGTCGCGGGCGACGAGCACCACGACGCGGTCGAGCTTGGGCGCGCCGAGGAAGAACGCGGGGTCGGCCGCCAGTTCGACCAGGCGGCCGGGCTCGCGGCGGACCCAGCGATAGGGGCCGTTCCCCACCGGCTGCCTAACGAATTGCGACGCCGCAAAGCGGCCGATGGGGATGCTATCGACCAGATGTGCCGGCAGGGGCTGGACGTGGTAGGTGGCGTCGAAGAACTGGGCCGAATAGGCCCGCCGAAAGGTGAGCACCACGCGGCGGTCGGTTTCGGCGGTCGCGGAGGCCAGATACCGAAGCAGCAAGGCGCGCTGCGGGTCGGCGCCCGGGGCGCGGGTTCGGTCGAAGGTCCAGACGACGTCCCGCGCGGTGACGGGGGTGCCATCGTGCCATTTGGCGCGGGGGTCGAGCTCGAAGACGAGGGTCAGCGAGTCGCGCCGCCGCCAGCTTCGCGCGAGCTGCGGCTCGAAAGTCTTCTCATCGGCAACCGAGAGCCCCGGGCCCGGCCGGGCCAGGCGGAGGAAGAGCAGATCCGAGATGTCGGCATTGGCCTTCGAACTCTGCAGGGCGGTAGGCACCGGGCTCGCCGGTTCCTGGCCCATGATGAAGACCAGCGCTCCATGGTCGCCCGTTCCCTGAGGCCCCTGCGCGCCGGGAACCGGGACGAGGAGCAGTGCGGCCACGAGCATGCGTTGAGGGAGCACCGGCACCTCCCGGACATGTGGGCGAGACGTCAACGGCTAAAAAGTAACCGGGGCTACCGTTGCCAAGTCCATGCCAGGTCCCGAAATCGAGCCTGGTGGCGGGGAAGATGGGTGGCGATGCGGTTCGAATCGGCGGAAATCGGGGTCATGGGGCCGAAGGCGCGCCGGGCGGCGGCGGCGATGGCGAGCGAGAGCTCCTCGATGCCGACCATGCGGCCGAGCGCCTGAGAGAGCGAAGCCTCGGCGGGCTCGTCGCCGCCCTGTCCCGCGAGGCCGCGCACCAGGGACTGATCGTCTTCGAGGAGAATGGAACCATGCTGCAGCAGCGTATCGCCCTGAATCAGCTGCGCGCTGCCGGTCACCTTCTTCCCGCCGATCAGCACCTCACCGCCGACCGGGGCGGAAAAACAGGGGCCGGCGCCGGGAGAGAGCGCTCTTCCAGGTTCCGCGAGGGCCGAGTCGCCGCCGAGTGACCGAATGGCCTCGGCGATGACCGCGTGAATCGCCGCGTACGCCGGTTTCTGCCCGCCGAAGGGGACGAGGGGGGCGGCGACAGCATAGGTAAGCTCACCGGCATGCCAGACCGCGCGGCCGCCGGTGGGACGCCGAACGACGTCGAGTCCGAGCGCCCGAATGCGCTCGACGTCGTAGCGGCGGAGCGCCGGTTCGTGCCGCCCGAAGGAAAGGCAGTGCGGCTCCCACCGGTACAGCCTGAGAAAAGCATCGCCCCCCTCGGCCGCGAGGTCGAGGAGGGCGGCGTCCACGGCCATGTTCTGCCACCCGGGCCGGGCGGTGTCACGAAGCAGGTGCCACGTCACCCGTTGGCGTACTCCTCGATCGGCGGGCAGGTGCAGACGAGGTTGCGGTCACCGTAGGCGCCGTCGATGCGGGTGACGGTGGGCCACACCTTGTGCAGCTTCGTCGCGGCCGACGGGAACCCGGCCCGCTCCCGGGTATATGGCCGCTTCCACTCGTCGGCCGACACCTGGCGAAGGGTATGGGGCGCGTGGTGGAGGAGGTTGTCCTCCCGCGCCGCGGCGCCCGACTCGACCTCGCGGATCTCGCTGCGGATGGCGATCATCGCGTCGCAGAAGCGGTCGAGCTCCTCTTTCGATTCGCTCTCCGTCGGCTCCACCATGAGGGTCCCCGCCACCGGGAACGAGACGGTCGGTGGATGGAAGCCATAGTCGATCAGCCGTTTGGCCACGTCCTCGACCTCGACCCCGGCGCTTCCCTTGAAGGGGCGGCAGTCGAGAATGCACTCATGCGCGATCAGCCCTTCGTGGCCGCTGTAGAGAGTCTGAAACTCCCCCTTGAGGCGGCGGGCCACGTAGTTGGCGTTGAGAATCGCATAACGGGTCGCTTCGGTGAGTCCGTCGGGCCCCATCATGGCAATGTAGGCCCAGGAGATCGGCAGGATCGACGCGCTTCCCCACGGCGCCGCGGACACCGCCCCGCTGGCGGTGGCGGGGCCCGCCACCAGCGGGTGCCCGGACAGATAGGGTCCGAGATGCGCCGCCACCCCGATCGGCCCCATGCCGGGGCCGCCGCCGCCGTGCGGAATGCAGAAGGTCTTGTGCAGATTCAAGTGGCAGACGTCGGCGCCGATTTCGCCCGGGCGGGTGAGCCCCA
Source organism: Gemmatimonadales bacterium (assembly GCA_013140635.1). GTDB lineage: Bacteria > Gemmatimonadota > Gemmatimonadetes > Gemmatimonadales > GWC2-71-9 > JABFSM01. The sequence goes on along the minus strand of JABFSM010000093.1, from coordinate 12,328 downwards.
CCTGGGCGTTCATGTTGGCGCCGTCCATGTACACTTGGCCGCCATGCTGGTGGACGATGGCGCACACCTCCTTGATCCCGTCCTCGAACACCCCATGGGTCGACGGATAGGTGACCATCAGCGCGGCGAGATCCTTCGCGTGCGCCTCGGCCTGGGTCTTGAGGTCGGCGAGGTCGATGTTCCCTTGGGGGTCGGTCTTCACCACCACGACCTTCATACCCGCCATGACCGCGCTGGCCGGATTGGTGCCGTGCGCCGACTGGGGAATGAGGCAGATCGTGCGGTGGGTATCCCCCCGCGCCCGGTGGTAGGCGCGAATGACCAGCAAGCCCGCAAATTCCCCCTGCGAACCGGCGTTAGGCTGCAGCGACACTCTTGCGAATCCGGTGATTTCCGCGAGCCAGCTCTCCAAATCGCCGAAGAGGCGCTGATACCCCTTGGCCTGGTCGAGCGGGGCAAAGGGGTGGAGCCCGCCGAAGCCCGGCCAGGAGACGGGAACCATCTCGGCGGTGGCGTTGAGCTTCATCGTGCAGGAGCCGAGCGGGATCATCGCCGCGGTGAGAGAGAGGTCCCGCGCTTCGAGCCGCCGGATGTACCGGAGCATTTCGGTTTCGGACCGGTGGACCTGAAACACCGGGTGCGTGAGGTAGGCGCTGGTGCGCCGGTGCGCGCCGGCGATGCCCGCCGACGCGGTGCCGGCCGGCGGGCTGGCGCCGAAGACGGTGCACAGATCCTGGAGGTCGGCCTCGGATACCGTCTCGTCCAGCGCCACGCCGATCGTCGTCTTGGAGATGGCGCGGAGGTTGATTCCCTTTGCCCGGGCGGCGGCGTGGATCTTCGCGGCCTGTTCCGCCGTCGTAGCGACGGCGAGCGTGTCGAAGAAGGCGTCGCTCGTGAGCGCCAACCCCGCGGCCCTGAGCGCGGCGGCAAGGCGTGAGGTCTGGCCATGCACCCGCTCCGCAATGGTCTTGATGCCGTCGGGGCCGTGATAGACGGCGTACATGCTGGCCATCACCGCCAGGAGCACCTGCGCCGTGCAGACGTTGCTGGTCGCTTTTTCCCGGCGGATATGCTGCTCGCGGGTTTGGAGCGCCATCCGAAGGGCCGGGCGGCCCTCGCGATCGCGCGAGACGCCGATCAGCCGGCCGGGGATCAGCCGTTTATACGCGTCCCGCGTGGCCAGGAACGCCGCGTGGGGGCCGCCGAAGCCGAGCGGTACGCCGAACCGCTGCGAATTGCCCACGGCGATGTCCGCGCCCCATTCGCCGGGCGGGGTGAGGAGCGCCAGCGCCAGCAGATCGGTCGCGACGGTAACGAGCCCCTTCACGGCGTGGCAGCGTTCCACGACGTCGCGATAGTCCACCACCGCCCCAAGCGTGTTCGGATACTGCAGGAGACAGCCGATCACCCCAGGGCCGAACGCGAAGTCTTTCGCGGGGCCGACCCTCACGGTGATGCCGCGCGCCTCGGCCCGAGTTTCCACCACGGCGATCGTTTGCGGGTGGCAATGTTCGTCGACCAAGTACACCGAATCGTCGTGATGCGGTGCCGCGCCCGCCGTCAGCGCCATCGCCTCCGCGGCGGCGGTGCCCTCGTCGAGCAGTGAGGCATTGGCGATTTCGAGCGCGGTCAGATCGGAAACCACGGTCTGGAAATTCAGCAGCGCTTCGAGGCGCCCCTGGGCGATTTCGGGTTGGTACGGCGTATAGGCGGTGTACCACCCGGGATTCTCGAGGATGTTGCGCTGCACGACACCCGGCACATGGCAATTGTGATAGCCGAGTCCGAGATAGGAGCGGAAGACTTGGTTCTGGTCCGCCATGTCGCGAAGCGCGGCGAGGGCGTCGGGCTCGCTGCGCGCCTGCGGAAGGTTCAGCGGCTTCTTCATCCTGATGGCGGCCGGCACGACGGCGTCGATGAGGGCGTCGAGCGTGGGGTAGCCGAGGGCCGCGAGCATGTCCTTCACATCGGCGGGGCGTGGGCCCAGGTGGCGGGAAACGAAGGGCCCGAATTGGTTCGAGGACGAGGCGGTCATGAACGGCACAGTCTCCGAAGAGTCAAAAGATCGGAAGCGGCGATGCCCCGGCGGCTCGGGCCCGGGGCATCGTTGACGAGTGGCACGGAATCAGGGCTTCTCAGGCGCCGATCTGGGTCCGATAGGCCGCGGGGGTGAGCAGCGCATCGACGTCGGCGGGATTGTCCACCTTGAGGCGAATCATCCACCCCTCCTCGTACGGCGACCGGTTCACGACCGCGGGATCGGCATCGAGCGCCGCATTGACCTCGACCACTTCGCCGGCCACCGGCGAGAAGAGGTCGGACACCGCCTTCACCGCCTCGATCGTGCCGAATGCCTGGTGAGCGCTGAACTTCTCGCCAGGCTTCGGGAGATTCACGAACACGACGTCGCCCAACTCACCTTGCGCATAGTCGGTAACACCGATCGTCACGATGCCCGGCGCGGCGCCGCGCTTCACGTATTCGTGATCGGCGGTGTAGAGGAGATTGTCGGGGACGTTGGCCACCGTGGATTTCTCTCAGGAAAGATCGGGTTGAGGATACCCCCCTCGTCCAGCGGGGTCAAGCGCGTGCGCGCGCCTGTGAAACGAGCTTTCGCCACACCAGCCAAGCGCGTTCGCGAAGGGTGTCTCGGCTGCCATCATTGTCGACAACATAAGTGGCGCGGGAACGCTTTTCGGAGGCCGGCATCTGGGCGGCCAGGAGCGCGTCGGCCTCGGAAGGGTCGAGTCCTCGCAACTCGACGAGGCGGTTTTTCCGAAGAGCCTCCGGGGCGTCCACCAGCACCACCGCGGCAAATCGTGTGGAGTCCATCACCTCGTACAACAGGGGAATGTCGCTCACCACGATGCCGAGCCCGCGGCCGGTGGCGGAAAGGAGCAAGCGGCGCCGCTCGCTTTCCACCGCGGGGTGGACGATCGCCTCCAGCGCCTTTCTCTCCGTCGGGTCGGCCAAGACGCGGGCGCGGAGCGCCGGCCGGTCGAGCGCCCCGTCATTGGCCAGCACCCCGGGCCCAAAGCGAGCGACGATCGCGTCGAAGACCGGTGTCCCCGGCTCTTGCAGCCGGCGGACGATCGCGTCGGCGTCGAGGATGGTCGCTCCCCAATCCGCGAAGAGCGCCGCGACCGACGATTTGCCGGCGGCGATATTGCCCGTGAGTGCGACGTGGAGCATGGGGGGATTCCTGAGTCCTACAGCAACGCCGTCTGATCTTCATCCGCCCGTGGTACGCGGTGGCAGCGCCGGCAGCGCGCTTCGTAGGCCTCGCTGCCTCCGACCTGGATGGTCGGCGAGTCGTAGCGGGCCGGCTTGCCGTCGACCAGGCGTTGGTTTCGGCAGGCGAGGTCGCCGCACACCACGCAGATGGCGCTCAGCTTGTCGACCTGCTCGGCGATCGCCATCAGCGTACCCATGTACCCGAAGGGCTCACCGCGAAAATCGGTGTCGGTGCCGGCTACGATCACCCGAATGCCTCGGCCGGCAAGCGCGCCGACGACCTCGACGATCTCGCTGTTCAGGAATTGCGCCTCGTCGATGGCCACGAGCTCGGTGTCCGAGCGGGTCTGGCGCATGATCTCGGCCGCGCTATCGACCGGGAGCGCCTCGAACTCGATGCCGCTGTGGCTCGAAACGCGATAGATACCGCCGTACCGCTCATCCAGATGCGACTTGAACACCTGGACTCGACGCCGGGCGATGAGGGCACGCCGAACCCGGCGGAGGAGCTCTTCGCTCTTTCCGCTGAACATCACTCCGGCGATGACTTCGATGGTGCCTGGGCGCGCCAGGTTATACATGGATGGGATTCCCTTCGGCACCCGACATTAGCGGCGCGCGCGAAGCGGGTCAAGCAGGCCCCGCTTTGTTGACACCGGGACCTGTTCCCGATACCCTTCGGCGAGACAAAAGACGTTGAACGGCAACAAGGCATTGGGACCTTCACTGGTGCATGCCTTCGCGCTTCATGAGCGGATTCCCTGGTCGGCTTAGGCCCTGGGAGTCCGCTCTTCGCGTTTCTCCTCCTCGGGTCCACAAACCTGTTTGCGGAGGTGTCATGCGTCTCGCTCCCGTTCTCCTCAGTCTCGGCTTGGCCCTTGGCCAACTCGCCGCGCAAGCCCCCTCCGGGGTTCCGTCCGTTCGTAGCACGGAACGTTCGGCCACCAAAGTGGCCGAGGGGATCTACGTGATCCGGCACCCCGACGCGCCCAACGGATTCCCGCAGGGGAACACCACCGTGGTGATCGGCAGCCGGAGCGTGCTCGTGGTCGACTCCGACTACATGCCGTCGAGCGCGCGGGAAGACATCGCGCAAATCAAACAGTGGACCGACAAGCCGGTCCGCTATCTGGTCAATACCCATTGGCACTTCGACCACACGTTTGGCAACGGCGCCTATGCGGCCGCGTTTCCGGGCCTCGACATCATCGCGCACGTGGAAACCGCGACGCAGATGGTGGGCTGGAACGCCGCGTGGCGGAAAGGCTTCGTCGAGCGGAACGCGGCGCTCAAGCAACGGGTGGAGGCCGGCGTCGACGCCGCCGGCAAGCCGGCCGGCGACTCGGCGCGCGCCGCCGCCAAGAGACAACTCGAGACTCGCGAACGGATCTGGAGCGAGTTCGAGCACTACCAAATTACCGATCCGACTCTGCGCTTCGACCGCGACTTTCAGATCGATCTGGGCAACCGCACCGTCTGGATCAAGTACCTCGGCCGCGGCAACACCACCGGAGATGCCGTGGTCTACGTGCCCGACGCCAAGCTGATCGCCACCGGCGATCTCTTGGTGCATCCGGTTCCCTACTTGGCCGGCGGACATCCGGCCGAGCTGGCCGCCGGTCTGGAAACGATCGGGCGGATGGACGTGTCGACCATCGTGCCCGGCCACGGCGAGATCCAGCGCGATAAGGCGTTCTTGCGCAGCGTGGCGGAGTTCATTCGAATCGTAGTGGCCCAGGTCGACAAAGACTTCTTCACCTACGGCACCTCGTGGGGCAACGTGGCCAAGATCAAGGAGTCGGTCACGGCCGCGATCGATCTGCCCGGGTGGCGGCAGCGCTTTACCAAGGGCGACCCGGACAACGCTTCGTTCTTCGACAATTTCACGTATCCGGGGTTGATCGAGGCGGCGTACGCCGTGGCGTGGGGCCGATGAGCGCGCGGCGATCGTTCGGCTTGATGCTCTGCCTTGTAGCGGGGGGCGCCGCATCGGCTGCGGCCCAGGCCGCCGGCGCGTACGGCAGCGATTCGACCGCGGGGCGCTATCTGGATGTGGACGGCGCCAAGATCTACTACGAGCATTATGGCTCCGGGCGCCCGGTGGTCCTCTTGCACGGCGGCCTCTTCGGCTACATCGACGAGTTCGCGGGGCTGATTGACGCGCTTCGCCAAGACCGCACCGTCATCGCCATCGCCCTGCGCGGGCACGGCAAGTCGGAGATGGGGCGCGGGCCGCTGACCCACCAGCGCATCGCCGACGATGCCGCCGCGGTGATGCGCCGGGAGCTCCGCGAGCCGGCGGACGTGATCGGCTTCAGCAGCGGCGCCATGGCGGCCTACCGCCTGACGGTTAGCCATCCCAGTCTGGTGAGGCGCCTGGTGGCCATCGGCGGCCCGATCGCCGCCGCCGGCGCGACCGAGGCGGGGATGGCGGAGGCGAAAGCCTACGCCACCCCGGAGCAGCTCGAGAAACTCTACCCCGCGCTCGTGGCCAAGCGGAAGCGGCTCTACGCGGATCCGGCCGCCTGGGACCGGCTGGTGAAGGCGTTCGCCGCGATCGTCGCGGAGCCGGACGTGCCTGAGGCGGCGGTGCGGTCGATCGCGCAGCCGACCCTTATTGTGGCCGGCGACCGTGACCACTACACCCGGATCGATCATTTTGTGGACATTTACCGGTTGCTGCCGCGCGGGTCGCTGGCGATCGTGCCGGCGTGCGGCCACGTGGTGCTGGTCTGCCAGCCGGACTTGATGCTGCGGCTGATTCGGGGGTACCTCGACCGGCCGTAGACACAGAGCCGCTCTTGCGGTTTCCGCGGCCTTTCCCATATTCCGCCGCTCAACCATACAATTCGCGGACGAAGCGCGGCGCAGCGTGTTCGGGGAGGGACTGCCGATGACCAAGCAGGAATTGGTGAACGAGCTGGCCAAGCGACTCGATCTTTCGCGCGCCCGGGCCGCCGAAACGATCGACACCCTTTTCGGTTCGGGGGGCATCGTCCCGAACGAGCTTCGCAAAGGGGGGCGGGTGCAGATCACCGGGTTCGGGCAGTTCGAAACCAAGTCGCGTGCTCCCCGAAATGGCCGCGACCCGCGCACCGGCCGCGCTATCGCCATCGAAGCCTCCACCGCCCCCGTCTTCCGTCCCGGCAAACCGCTCCGCGATGTCCTCAACCGGAAGCGGAACTAGCGGCGCGGCCGGTCTTTCCCGGCCGGCCGTCCCTGATCGACCCGCACCACGAGCCGGCGCTTTCGAATCGACTTCCCCGCCATTCGCTCCGCCACCTCGTCGGCGTTGACCTGCGCCTCAAGCTCCACGAGGCTGAAGGTTTCGCGCAGTTCGATGCGCCCGACCGCCTCACGGGGCACATGGCACTCCTTGACCAACGAGCCGACGACGTCGTTCGGGGTGGCGCCATCGCGCTTGCCGATGCCGATCCAGAGCTTGGTTCCGGGCCCGGCCGGCGCCGCCGCCTTCGGCTCCGGGGCGGGGGAGGCCTTGCGGGCGTTCTGCCAAAGATCATAGAGCGCGGCGGCCACCGCGGTGGCCTCATGGCGCTCCAGCAACGGCGCGATGGCAAGGAAGGCGCCGGCCGGCGCCCTCTCCACCGCTTCGGCGATCGTGCGGCGGGACGCGTCCACCTCGGACCGGGCCCGGTCGAGGGCGCCGGTGAGATGAATCGGCCGCCGCTTGGCCGCGATCCGCGCTACGTACCCTTCGGCACCGGGTGGCACCAGCAAGACCACCGGGCCGGCGGCGGCGAGTTCAACCAGTTTGGCGGGAGTCGGCAGGTCGTACGCCACCACCAGCGCCGCCGCTGCGGGAACACCGGTCGTGATCTCCGCCGCCGAGCCTCCGGCTCGGAGGGAGCGCCGCAGCAGGTCGTGGTCGGTGGCATCCGCGGTCCAGATGGCGAGTGACGCCGGATCGAGCTGCTCGATGAGGTCAACGACGGCACTCGCGCGCCCTGTCCAGGCCACAGGTGTGGTCCGCACCTCGGGAACGGAGCCTCCCGGTGGACCGCCCATGAGATCGGCGACGGGGGCTTTCCAGCAATACCGCTCGATGACAGCGGCGGCGGCCGACGGGTCGGAGGTGACGACGATTCGTTGTGTTTCCCGAGTCGTGTCCTGGAGCAGTGCGGCCAGCGCCTCGGTGTCTTCCCAGCACTCGGGCCAGACGATGAGCACGCCGCCGCTCTCGCCCATCTTGAGGGCGGATCGTCGGGTGAGGTCTAGGGCGGTGTCCGGGGAGGTGAAGACGAGGTCGACCGTGTCGGATTTGAGCAGGCGGGTGAGCCGGCCCGGCGAGTGTGCCCCCGCGATGCGCACCGGCGTGCCGGCGGCAAGCCGCTCGGCGGCGGCGGCCCATTCGCCGATGGCCGTGTCCGGCGCGAGGGCAAGCACTACCCCCGGGTGCTCGGTGGACAGGCGGGCGATGATGCCCGAAAGCGCCGCCGCGCCGTAGGCCGGCGAAGGTGGCGCGGCCACGACCAGATTGTGGCCGCGGACAGCAACAGGATCTTCCGACACGGGTCCCTCGGTTGTCAAAAAGCCGGCGCGGTTGCCGGGGCCGGTAAGGTAGTCAAGTGGTTATCTTTTCGCCTATGACACGCGTGATTCGCCTTCCCGATCCCCTCTCGCCGAATCTGTCGCATCTCAAGGCTTCCGAAACCATCGCCATCAGCGCCGAAGCCAAACGCCGCAAGGCAGCGGGCGAAGACGTTCTCGATCTTGGCGCCGGCGAGCCCGACTTCGACACGCCGGGCCCGGTGGCGCAGGCCGGCATCCTGGCGATTCAGCACGGACACACCCGCTATCCGCCCAACGCCGGCCTTGCCGAGCTACGGCAGGCGGTCGCGAAGAACCTGGCGAGACTCTCACCGGGACGAACCATCGATCCCGATATGGTGGTCATCAGTTCCGGATCGAAGCAGTCGCTTTTCAACGCCTGCTTCAGCCTCTTCGGTCCCAAAGACAAGGTGCTCATTCCCTCGCCGGCGTGGGTCTCCTACCCCCAGATCGTGCATCTCTCGCGGGCCGAGCCGGTCATGATCCCCGGCGAAGCCGACTGGGGCCTCAAGGTGAGCGCCAAGGATCTCGAGCGGCACACCGACAAGCTGGTGCGCGGGCTGATTCTCTGTAGCCCCTCCAATCCGACCGGCGCCGTGTACACCTTGAGCGAACTCAAGGCGATCGCCGCCTGGGCCAAGAAGCATGAAGTGTGGATCGTCGCCGACGAGATCTACCGCCGCATTTTCTATGGGGAGGGAGCGGCGCCGTCGTTTCTCGATCTTCCCGCCGAAGAGACCGAGCGGCTGGTCGTGATCACCGGAGCGAGCAAGGCGTACGCGATGACCGGCTGGCGCATCGGGGCCGCCATCGCGCCGCCGCACGTCACCAAAGCGATGGCCAACCTGCAATCGCACACCACGACCGGTGCCAATCACCCGGCCCAGTGGGCCGCGGTGACCGCATACAACGACCCCGAGGTCGAGCAGGCGGTGCAACGGATGGTGCAGGCGTTCGCCCGGCGGCGCGACCGGGTATGCAGCCGCTTCCGCGACGACGCGCCGGGGGTGGAGTTCGTCGAGCCGCATGGGGCGTTCTACTTCTATTTCCGAGTGGACGGCATCGCGGGGCTTTCCAGCCAGGACTTCTGCCAGCGGCTGATCACCGAGGTGGGCGTGGCGCTGGTGCCGGGAAGCGCCTTCGGCGACGATCGCTGGGTTCGGCTGAGCTATGCCTGCTCGGACAAGGAGCTGGATGCCGCGCTCGACCGCATCATCCAGTTCATCAAAGCGAACGGCGGCTGATTGGCTCCCCGCGCGCTCGACGACATACCCGCGGTGCCGGTGGGGCGCGTCGTGGCCACGGAGCAGAAACCGAGCACGCCGCACCAGTTCTTCTTCTGGACGGCGCGGGAATCGCCGGTCGGGATCGGCGCCATCGTCCGGGTGGAAGGGGACGGGCGGGTGGTGTTCGGGGTAGTCACCGACGGCGCCGCCTATTCCGATCTCCAAACCCCGATGCACGCGGTCCTGGGCGCCGACGGCGACCCTTCGGGCGAGGCCGATCCGACGCGGCGGAGCGAGATCCGGCTCTACACCGCCGCAGTGCTGCGCCACATTCCCGAGGAGCCGGTGCAGCCGGTCGCGCTGGGAACGGTCCACCTGGCGACCGACGCCGACGTGGTGACCGCCCTCCGGATGGACGTGTATATGGAAGGGGATCAACCCACCGGGATGCCGCTCGGCGTCTACGCGGCGGGGGGGCTCGAGGCGCCGGTCTACCTTGATGCCGATTTCCTGCTCGGTCCCGAGGCGGCCCACCTCAACATCACCGGCGTGTCGGGACTCGCCACCAAGACGAGCGCGGTGGAGTTCTTTCTCAGCAGCATCTTCCAGACCTTCCCGAGGCACAAGGGAGCGATCGCCGCAGTCTGTTTCAACGTGAAGGGCCCCGATCTCTGCTTCCTCGACCAGCCGGCCGAGCTCGACGCCGAGGACCGCCGCCTCTACGCCCGTCTTGGCGTGGTCCCCAAACCGTTTGGCAACGTCCGCTACTTCGCTCCCTACAAGGCCGACGGCGTCAACCTCAACACACTGAGGACCCACGAGGCGCTGCAAGACAACACCGAGCCGCTCGTCTGGGGGCTCCGCGAAGTGCTCGACTATGCGGAGGTTCTGCTCAACAAGGACGACGTCGACGCCAAGGCCGATGCCTTCATCGATTTTCTGGCCGAGCGCGTTGTGGGAAAGGAATTCGAGGACGCGACCCTCGGCCGAAAGTTCCTGGTCAACAGCTTTGCCGACCTGGATGCGTTCTTCCGGGAAATCTTCGCTTTTCTGGAAGACCGATCCCGCGGCGCCGAGGTATGGAAGACCCACCACATCGCCACGATTCGGAAGATCCGAAACCGGCTCGGCAATATCAGCACCCGCTCCAAGGGGTTGGTGACCGACGATGGCGAGGTGAACGACCTCCCCTGGGGACATTTCGAGGACCGCGGCCTCTACGTGGTGGATGTGGCGGGGCTCGATCCGCTGGCGCAGGATCTCGTCTTTGCGCGCATCGTGAGCAAGCTGCGCGAGCATCTGGAGCGGCGCGACCTCGGCGTCGGGCATATCGTGGTGTTCGTGGACGAGCTCAACAAGTACGCCCCGGCCGATGGGCAAGAGACCTACGTCCGGAAGATGCTCCTCGACATCTCGGAACGGGGGCGCTATCTCGGACTGGTGCTCTTCTCGGCCCAGCAATTCCGCTCCCAGGTCCAGCGCCGCGTCGTGGGCAACGCCGGCACCGCCATCCTGGGCCGCATGGATTCCGACGAGCTCGCGCTGCCGGCCTATGGCACGATGAGCCCCGCCACCAAGGCCCGGCTCGCCGCGCTGCCGAAGGGGGAGCTGTTCGTCAGGCATCCCCACTTCACCCAGCCCATCTTCATCCGCTTTCCGCGGCCGGCCATTCTCTCGGGGCGCGTCGGCGTCGAGCGTTTCCCGCCGGCCACCGATCTGGCGTTCCACGAGGCGGTGGCGCGGCGGCTCCGGGCGCTCGACCGGTCGATCGCCTCGTCGAAAGTGGCCGACCTGGTGGCGGGGCGGCGGGAAGAGGACGTGCGGAAAGCGCTCAACGCCACGATTCGGGCCCGGCCGGAGCAACCGCTCGCCTTCTTCGTGCGCTGTCTTGGCCGCGAGGTGCGGAGTGAAACCGCCACGACCCGCTCGGCGGTCCGGCCGGTTCGCACCACCGGGGATCCGTACTAGGGGGGATCGTGCGCATCGCCCATCTGGCGGACCTCCATCTCGGCTTCCGCCAATACCACCGGCAAACCTCGGGCGGCATCAACCAGCGTGAGGCGGATGTCGCGAACGCCTTTCGCGCCGCCGCGGCCGGGGTCATCGAGGCGCGCCCCGACGCGATCATCCTGGCCGGCGATCTCTTCCATGCCGTCCGGCCCAGCAACCACTCGATCGTCTTCGCCTTTCGGCAATTGCAGCTCATCCGGGAGGCGCTGCCGAATACGCCGATCATCCTGATCGCGGGGAATCACGACACGCCGAGAAGCAGTGACACCGGTTCGATCCTGCAGCTGTTCGAAGAGCTCGGGGTGTCGATCGCCGCGGACGCCGCGCGGCGTCTGACCTTTCCCGCGCTCGATCTGTCGGTGCTCGCCGTTCCGCACGCCGCCTGGTTCGGAGCCGAGCCCCTCGTGCTCCGGCCGGAAGGACCGGAGAAGCACCAGGTGCTGGTTCTCCACGGCGAAGTGGAAGGGCTCTTCCCGAGCGACCGGACGTCGGTGGAGTACGGCGGCGTCGTCTTCGATGCCGCCACCCTGGAGTGCGAGCGGTGGAGCTATGTAGCGTTAGGCCATTACCATGTCCAGCACGAAGTGGCCAAGAATATCTGGTACAGCGGCGCTTTGGAGTATGTGAGCCCGAACCCCTGGGGCGAGCTGGCCGACGAAGCCCGGCATAAGATCCGCGGCAAAGGGTGGCTCCTGGCCGATCTCGATGCCGGCCGGGTTACCCGAGTTCCGGTGGCGGCCGGCCGGCCGATCTTCGACCTCCCCCGCGTGGACGGCGAGGGTCTCTCCGCCGCCCTCCTCGACCAGGCCATCGCGGCGCGGCTGGCGGAGATTCCGGGGGGCATCGCCGATACGATCGTCCGTCTCGTCGTGGAGAATGTCCCCCGCCACATTTCGCGCGATCTCGACCACGCCGCGCTCCGCGCCGCCAAGGCGCAGGCTCTGCATTTCCAGCTCGATCTGCGGCGGCCCGAGAGCGCCTCCGAGCGGGGGAACGCCGCCCCCGGCGGCAGAAAGACCCTCCCCGAGGTGGTAGGCGAGTTCTTGGCGCGCCGGCCGCTCCCGGAGCGGGTCGATCGGGCTCGATTCGTGAGTACCGGTCTCGACGTCTTGGCCGAAGCGGCGGAAGCCGCCGACGGCGAACCGCTCTGATGCAGATCCGCCGCCTCCGGCTGCTCAACTTTCGGCAGCATGCCGACACACCGAGATCGTCTTCGACTCGGGGCTCACGGGGATCATCGGGCCGAACGGGGCGGGGAAGACCACGCTCCTGGAGGCTATCGCCTGGGC
>JABFSM010000260.1 GCA_013140635.1 Gemmatimonadales bacterium | reverse complement strand
GCCGAAGATGTCTCCATCGGGATCAGCCAGGGCGCGATGCAACTGGAACTCAGCCTCGATCGAGCCGCCATGGCACGTTATGGCCTCAGTGTCGACGAGGTCAGGGCCGCGGTGGCCGGCGGCGTGGGCGGCACGCCGGTGTCCGAGGTCATCGACGGGCGGCGCCGCTTTCCGATCGTCGTCCGGCTCGATGCCGCCTATCGCTCCACCCCGGAGGCCGTCGGCCGGATCCTGCTCAGCACCCCGGCCGGCGGCGCGGTGGCCCTTTCCCAGGTGGCCGCACTCCGTACCATCGAGGGCCCCGAGGTCATCAACCACGAGGGGGGGCAGCGCTATGTGGTGGTCCAGGCCAATGTGCGGGGCCGGGATCTGGGCGGATTCGCCGCGGAAGTGGAACAGGTGATCGGCGCTCGGCTGCAACTGCCGCCCGGTTACTACATCGACTACGGCGGCCAGTTCGAAAACCAGCAACGGGCCAACCAGAGGCTGCTGCTGATCGTGCCGCTGGTGCTCCTGCTGATCGCCGGGCTGCTCTATGCCAGTTTCGGCACGGTGCGGCACGCGCTGCTGGTGATGCTCAACGTCCCCTTCGCTTTGGTGGGCGGGATCGCCGCGCTCTGGATCCGCGGCATGCATCTCAATTTGAGCGCCTCGGTGGGGATGATCGCGGTCTTCGGCGTCGCGATTCTCAACGGGCTGGTGCTCGTCACCACTGTCAACCAGCTCCGGGCCGCCGGGCAGGCCCTCGAGGAGGCGGTTCGTGCCGGCGCCCTGGTCCGGCTTCGGCCGGTGTTGGCCACCGCGCTGGTGGCGAGCGTCGGGTTCTTGCCCATGGCGCTCTCGACCAGCTCCGGGGCGGAAGTGCAGAAGCCGCTGGCGACGGTGGTGATCGGGGGATTGATCTCGGCGACGTTGCTGACGCTGGTGGTGCTGCCGAGCGTCTATCGGTGGCTGGAGACGAGACGGAGTGCCGGTGGAACGCTCTCCATGATGCGTCAGCCATGATTCATCGGCTTCTGCTCGCGCTCGGCGCGGCACTCTTCGGGATCGCAGGATTCCCCGCCACCGCTCTTGCTCATGGGGTGGCCGCCGGCGACAAGGGGTACCTCCAGGAGGTGTCCGGTGTGCTGCTGGTGCCCTTCGTCTACCTGGGCGCCAAACACATGGTCACCGGGTACGACCACCTCTTGTTCCTGTTCGGCGTCATCTTCTTTCTCTACCGCCTGAAGGACATCGGGCTCTACGTCACCCTATTCGCCATCGGCCACTCGACCACCCTCCTGATCGGCGTCTTGACGGGAGTGAGCGTCAGCGCGTATCTCGTCGATGCCCTGATCGGTTTGTCGGTGGTCTACAAGGCGCTGGACAATCTGGGCGCCTTCAAGACCTGGTTCGGCTACCAGCCGAGTGCCAAGGGGGCCACGTTGATCTTTGGCCTCTGCCACGGATTCGGGCTGGCCACCAAGATCCTCGACTTCGAGGTCTCCCCGGAGGGGTTGGTGCCGAACCTGCTGGCGTTTAACGTCGGCGTGGAGATCGGGCAATTGCTCGCGCTGAGCGCTATTCTCACGGTGATGGGCCACTGGCGGCGAACCCGGGGCTTCGAGCGCCACGCCTGGACCGCGAATGTGGCGCTGATGTCGGCGGGATTCGTGCTGATGGGTGTTCAATTGACCGGTTTCTTCCTTTTCGGATGAGGGCCCGATCATGATCGAACCGTCGTCTCCCCGCAGGCTGCTGCGTTCGACGTTGATCGCCCTTGCCGTGGCGGTGCTCTTGTTGATCACGGTTGTACTGCCGGCCGAATACGGCATCGACCCGACGGGGGTTGGCCGAATCATCGGTCTCACGCGCATGGGCGAGATCAAGACTCGGCTGGCCAAGGAAGCGGCGGCCGATGCCGCCGCCGACGCGGTGGCCGACACCACCTCCACCCCACCCCAGCAGTAAGGAGAGCATTCATGCCACGACGAACCAGGAATTCGCCACCGAGTCGTTCCGGGGCGCGCGCCCTCCTGCTGGGCGCCACGCTCTTTCTCACCGCCGTCACGGTTGCCGCGGCGCACGATCTCTTCTTGAAGCCCACCCGGTTCTTTGCCCCGGAGAACTCCGAAGTGCGGGTGCGAGTGCTCAACGGCACCTTCACCAAGAGTGAAAACTCCATCGCGCGGAACCGGCTGGCGGACGCGAGTGTGCTGACGCCGGTCCGGCGTGTGGCGCTCGACACAGCGGAATGGAGCGTGGTCGGCGACACCAGCACCTTTCACGTGCACACCCGCGGCGCGGGGACGTACATCATCGGGGCGTCCACTCGGCCGAGCGTGATCGCCCTGTCAGCGGACGATTTCAATCTGTACCTCAAGGACGACGGGATCCCTGACATCCTCGAGGCGAGGAAGCAAGCGGGGGAGCTGGGCAAACCGGCCAAGGAACGGTACCACAAGCATGTCAAGGCGATGTTGCAGGTGGGTACCACTCGGAGCAACCACTACGCCACGGCGCTCGGCTACCCGGCCGAGATCGTGCCGATGGAGAATCCGTACTCGTTGTCGAGCGGTGCTTCGCTCCGAGTCAAGACGCTGGTGGATGGAAAGCCGGTGGGCAATCAGCTAGTGGTGTATGGGGGACTGACCGCCGCCGACGCTGGGATCGAGGCGAAGAACGTGCGCTCCGACGCCCAGGGTGTGGCAACGATTCCGTTGAGCACTGCGGGGACATGGTACATCAAGTTCATCCACATGGTGAAGGTGCCGCGCGACACCGTCGACTACGAGTCCAAATGGGCCTCGCTCACCTTTCAGGTGCGCTGAGGCCATGGGATGGTCGCGCGGCGTGCCTCACGGACTGCGAATGCTCCGGGAGGACCAGTGCACCGCGCGGATTCGCCAGCCCTCCGGCGTCCGGGCGAGCACCATCAGTTCGGCGCCGGCGCTGTTGACGGGCCGATCGCGATACGTGCCGGTGGTGCGACTGGTGCCGACGACCCACGCCACGTCGCCCAGCACGGTGACCACCGGATCGGCCCGGGTGGAGGGCACCGCTCGGGCAAACGCAATGTCGCCGGGAAGATGGTGCCCACGATATTCGGTGCGAGTCTCGAGGCCGCCGGATTCCAGGACGGTTACGTCGTCGGCGAGGAGCTTGAGCGCGGCGAGTGAGTCACCCTGCGCCAGGGCGTCGTGAAACGCCTTGACGGTGGCGAGCACGGCCTGCTGATCCGGCGTCTGGGCGGCGGCGGGGATGGCCGCGAGGGTTAGGGCGACTGCGAGCGTGACGATGCGTTGGCGCATGGGATCTCACCGGGTTGGGGGCGACTGAACGACAATCTAGCCGAGCGGGAGCGTCAGCATGAATACCGCTCCTGGAGCGTTACCGACGAATTGCAGGCTCCCGCCATGGGCCTCCGCGCCGGCCTTGGCGATGGCGAGTCCAAGGCCGGTGCCCTCACTCCGTTGCCGAGCCGGGTCGCCCCGAAAGAACCGAACGAAGAGGTGCGGCTGGTGCTCAGGCGGCAGCCCGTCGCCATCATCTTGTATCGTGAGTATCGCGCCGCCCTCACGGGCCAAGGCAAGCCGCATCGAGGCGGCGGTCCGGGCATGCTTGACGGCGTTGTCGACGAGGTTACCCACTACGCGCTCGAGTATGCGCTCGTCCCCTCGGACCATCACCTCTTCGACGTCAACCGCCACGCGGACTCCCCGAGAGGTCGCGGCCAATTCGAACCGCGCGATGACGCGAGCCACCAGCGCGCGGAAATCGACGGGAGCAACGTGCTCCAGCGGGACGACCGCATCGGACCGGGCGAGGACCAGCAGGTCGCTGGAGAGCCTTGCCAGCCGTTCCACTTCCTCCCGGCAACGCACCAGGGTCTCGCGATACTCGGGGGCGGTGCGATCCCGCTTGAGAGTGACGTCGATGTCGCCTTTGAGCACCGTGAGCGGGGCTCGCAATTCGTGGCTGGCATCGGCGGTAAACCGGCGCTGGACCTGGAAAGCACCGTCGAGGCGGTCGAGCATCAGATTGAGCACGGTAACCAGCCGCCCGAACTCCTCGACATCGGCGTGGGCCGTGATCCGTTCCGAAATCGTCCCGGCTGTGATCGATTCCGCCTGGGCGGTGATCTCGGCGGTGGGCAGCAGCGCCGCGCCGGCAATCCGTCGGCCTAGCGCGAAGGCGCCGGCAGTTGCAAGCAGGGTGAGCAGGCTGAGAAGCGCCGAGAATTTGGTCAGAGTCTGCTGCAGCGGCTCGGTTGGGGCAGCCACCTGCAGCAAGTGATCATGGTGCGCCGCCCCAACCAGCGCCAGGGGATAGACCACACTCCGGATGCGATTGCCCTGCCACACGCGGGTGTCCCAGCCCACCCGACCCTCCCGGGCTACGGCTCGGGCCTCCTCCGGGAGATCAAGATCACGGCTCAGATTCCCGCTGCGGACGACTGGGCGGCCGTCGCTGGTCCAGAGCTGGGCGTACCGGGTGAGCTCGACGGTGGAGCCCCCGGGGGCCGACAGCAGGACCCCCTCATGGAACTGAAAGTCCGATCCGGCAACGGCCGCACCGGCTTGCGCCTCCACCTCGGCGAGGTGGAGCAGGGTGCCGTCGAGCTGGCTGTAGAGAATGCTGCGGAGGGCCAACACACTCGCGATCCCTACGGCAGCAAAGAGCGCTAGGCCTCCGATCGCCATGCGAAGAGCCAATGAGGTTCGGAATGACTTCATTCAGTCGCTGCCGGCTCGCAGGGCGTACCCCGCTCCGCGTACCGTCTGAATAAGGCGTCCCCCGGACTGCTCGAGTTTTTTCCGAAGATTGGAAATGTGGGCGTCTACGACATTGGTTTCCGGGTCGAACGACATATCCCACACCTTCTCGAGCAACTGCACCCGGGTCACCACCTCGTCGGGGTGGAGCAGAAAGTACTCGGCGAGGCGGAATTCCCGCGGGGACAGGTCGATGAGGCGGCCCCCACGGCGCACCTGCCGTTTCAGCCGATCGAGCTCGAGGTCCTGGAAGCGCAGCACCCCGCCGGTGCCGCCGGTTCGGCGCCGGGTCAGCGCGTTGACCCGGGCGACCAGTTCATCGAAGTCGAATGGCTTGGTGAGGTAGTCGTCGGCGCCGGCATTCAGCCCGCGGACCACGTCCGGTGTAGAGTCGCGGCCGGTGAGCACCAGAATCGGCGCTTCCACGCCTTCCCGGCGCAATTCGCTGGACAACTGTAGCCCGTTCTTCTTGGGGAGCTGAATGTCCAAGAGGATCAAATCATAGGGGTTGAGGTGCCCCAGGAAACTCCCCTCCTCTCCGTCGGCCGCAAGATCAACCGCGTGGCCCTCCTCCTCGAGCCCCTGCTTGAGGAATCGAGCCGTCTTGGGGTCATCCTCGACCACGAGAATCCGCACGATGCTTCCTCCCCTCGTGAGCGTAACCGGTTGCATCGGGATGTCCAGTACGGAGTTGCTTCCTTCAATGGATCTTAACCCCTCCTTGGGGCAGCGATAATCTACTCTCGTCCATATTGCCCTGTTGGTGAGTTATGACCTCGGAAGGGGAGTGCCTCGTGATCGGATGGAATCGCCGGTGGATCGTGATGGCCGTGATCGGAACGGCGGTGGCGCAGGCTTCGCCGGCCGGAGCCCAAATCGACTATCGTAATCTGGACGACGACCGCCCCACGCTGATCGAAGATGCCTATCCGGCCGAACGGTACGCGTTCGAGTTCCAAGTGCCTTGGCGTTTCAGCCGGGACCGCTCCGGCGGAACGCTGCACGCTTTCGTCCCGGAGCTCGCCTACGGGATCTTTCGGAACATGCACGTAGGCCTCAAGATGCCGATCGCCGGCACCAGCACCGGGAGCGGGCGCGAGTGGGGCGGGGCTGGGCTCCGGGCCTTCGCCTTCTACAACTTCAATACCGAGAGCCGCTCCCTCCCCGCCCTGGCGCTCCGGAGCGACGTGACCTTTCCGGTCGGTAGTCTGGCGGGCGAGGGGACGCGGGTAACGATCAAGGGAATCGCCACGCGCTCCTGGGGGAGAACCCGAGTGCACCTGAACGGCGCCTACACGCTCGGAAGCGACCGTCCGCTCGGCGCGGCGGAGGCCGCGAACAAGTGGTGGTACGGTGGGGCGGTGGACCGCACACTCTTCCGGCAGAGCGTGTTGCTCCTCGGGGAGGTCTACGCGCTCCGCGCTCTGACGGTGGAACCGGTGCAGGTGAATGCATCGGTCGGCCTTCGGGTCCAGATGACGCCTTACTTGGTGTTCGACGCCGGAATCGCCCGGCGGCTCAAGGCGGGCGCCGGCCCCGACCTCGAACTGACTGCCGGTTTCTCCCGCGCCTTCGCGATCTCCGCACTCATGCCGTCAGGACGGACTCGATGAAATACTCCGGCTGGGTCCTTGCGCTCGCGCTCGGCGCGCCCGGATTCCTCCCGGCGCAGGACCGGCGGGACGAGCAGTTCTACTATCCTGGCTCGTTCAACTGGTCGTTCCTGAAGATGTATCCGGAGGGGGCCCGCCTCTTCAACGCCTTCGACTACGGCCATGCCGTGCTGTACGAACGGCTGTTGACCGAGCCGGCCGCGGAGCTGGACGCGGCGCTGGAAAAGGAGTACCGGTTTCTGACGACCGACCTGTTGATCCGGCCCCCGAAGTTCGGGGTGCCCGAGGAGGCGATCGAACCCACCTACGCGAAGCTCGCGTGGCAGGCCAAGCAGATGTTCGACTGGGCCCACCTGCTGCACCGGCAGATATACGACATCTACTCCGACGAGCGCGTCGAGGTCGAGGCCAAGGAGGCGCTGATCGAGAAGGTCACCGACTATTACCTCACCCGGAAGGATGTGGCGTTCACCGACGTGCCGAAGTCCATGGCGTTGATGGATGACCAGTATTTCAGCCAAGTTTTCCGGAAAAGCCAGCCGAAGTTCAACGGGCTGATCTGGGCGTATCATTGGCTCCAAGTGGGGCTGTACGAACCGCTGATCGCCGGTACGACGCCCGCCGCGAAGAAGGCGGGGGTGAAGGCGACGCTGGCGCGGTTCTGGTCGATGCTGGAGGCGCCCCCATCGCGGTTTCCTCGGATGATGCCGATGACCGCCACCATCGCGCCGACGTTCAGCGCCCGGCATCCCCGTGCGGCAGTGATCTTCGATAACCTCCATATGATGCACGACATCATCTCGGACGTGCTCGCGGCCGACACGATCTCTCGGGACCGGAAACGGGCGGTGATCTACGAGCAACTGGCCGAGTTCCGGGACGGCACCCGGAATGTGATGTCGATGGATGAGTGGAAGAACATGGGGGAAATGATGGGCGGCATCGGCGCAATGGGAGGGCCGGCCACCGGGTTGCTCACTCCCGCAGCGGCGCCGACCGGCGGGGCAATGGATCATGCCGCCATGGGTCACGGCAATCCCGCAAAGGACTCGGCCGCCGCGAAGCCCGCGATGCCGCCGGGGATGAGCCACCCGCCACCCACCAAAGACTCAGCCGCCGCGCTGGCGCACACCGAGCACTCCCCCACGGCATCAGGACCTGCCGCGCCGCCGACGGCGGGTCACGACGTGTCCCGCATGCCGGCCGCAGCGCCCGCGGCGGTGCCCACCGATACCATGGATGCGCACGAGCATGCCGGCGCTCCGGCCGGCGTGGACTCCGGGCGTGTCACGGTCCCTGACGATTCTGCGGCCGCCGCAGCTACCGGGTTGGTCCCGATGCACGCCTGGCATCCGTTCATGGTCCACCTGCCCCTGGTGGCGCTGGTCCTGGCGGTGTTCTTCGATATCCTGGCGGCATGGCGATCAGCAGCCCGGTGGCGCGACGCGGCGTCGCTGCTCTGGTGGGTCGGTCTGGTCGGCGCGGTGGCAGCGGTGGCCACAGGACTGGTGGCCTACAACCGGGTCGATCACTCCGACTCTGCCCACGAAGTGATGACGCTGCACCGGAACCTGGCCCTGGCCTCGAGCGCGGTGCTCATCGCCTGCGCCGCGTGGCGCTGGCGGCGGCCCTTCTCCCGCACGGCGGCCGCGCTCGGTGTGGTCGGCGCGATCGGCCTGGCCACCGTCGGGTATCTCGGCGGCGAGATGGTCTACCGGCACGCCCTCGGGATTCCAACCGAGGTGCTGAAACAGGTGCGAACCGAGCGGGTCGGCTATGGCGAGCAGGAGATGAAGCCCGCAACGAGCTCAGCGGACACGACGGCCGACTCGACCAAGGCGCCCGCGCAGAAGCCCCACACCCACGCTCCCGGAAAGGAACACGATGACTAACGCGCGAGGCCATTCACGAACGCGCCAATTGGCCGCGCCGATGCTGGCGGGCATTGGGATCGCCCTGACCGCGGGTATTCTCTCGGCACATGACTTCTGGATCGTCCCCGACGCCTTCCAGGTGGCTGCCGGTGGCACGCTGGAAGTCCGGGGCCAAACCAGCACGAGATTCCCGACGTCCTTGAGCGCGGTGACTGCCGAGCGCGTGGCCGAAGCCCGGCTGATCGGTGCCGCAAGCGATGAGCGCCTGACCGAGCTCTCCACCAGCGGCAAGTCGTTGCTGATTCGTCACCGCCCCGCCACGCCGGGACAGCGCATCGTGGCCGTCGCGCTGGTAGCTCGCTCCACCCGCACCACACCGGAGCGCCTCAAGCGCTACATCGCGCTGGAGGGTGCGCCGGCTCTCGCGGAGCGCTACGAGCGGGAGGGCACGTATCCCAAGACGGACAGCGTGACCCAGATCTCAGCCAAGTTCGCCAAGACGCTCGTGGAGGTAGGGCAGGGCGGGTCGCGCGCCTTCGCCAGGACGGTCGGGCACGCGCTGGAGCTGGTTCCGGTCAACGATCCGTCCGCGCTCCATGTCGGTGATACGCTCGTGGTACGGCTGCTCTACCACGGCCTGCCAGTTGCGGGCGCCCAGCTGCATGCGGGAGCGGCGCCGGCCGGCGTCACCACAAAGAGCGACTCGGCGCAGGTTGCGGCGGCGCTCCCGGCGAAGGACATCTCGGCCGAAACCGGGCTGGATGGCGCCGCGCGGATCGTGGTGAGCGAATCCGGCCTGTGGAATGTGCGCACCGTCCATGCTGCCCCGGCACCGGTGACCCCGGGCGCTGCCGGCGGGGCGTGGGAAGCGTTGTTCGCCACGCTGGTGTTCAACGTTCCTGCGGCAAGCGGCGCCTCCGGTTCTGCGGGCGATTCGAGCGACAGCATTCTGGCTTTGCTCGCGGACGATCCGGTGGTTCTCGAGTCCGTCGGTATGGAGACCCGCGCCGAGTTCCGCTCGCACCATCTCCCGGCCGACAAGTCAACTCGGTGAGCGGAGCGTCTCCGCATCCCCGGCGGCGCCCGACACAGCGAGATTCGGGTGCGAACCGATCTCAGTCGGATGGCGCGCCCCGACGCGCCTTTTCCAGCGTCATGAGGAACCCGAAAGCAGGGTCTTTGTAGTCGGTGTGGCGGAGGGCTTCCCAATGCTGGGCGATGTATGTCTGGATGTACGCCAGGGCGTGACCCAGCAGGATGGTGTCGTGCGAGGGTCCACCGCCGCCGGGGAGGGCCCCGAACGCGACGAGGCGGACCCGATGCCCGACTGGAAGGACCGCCCGTCCCGTCTTCACAATGCGGTGAGCCAGCTCGGCGGCTTCGGCGGGCGCGCAGCAGCCGAAGCGAACCAATACGGCTTGGAGGACCGCAGGATCGGTAGCGGCGTCGTTCAGGATGGCGCGGCCCTCCTTCACCTCTCCGATAATCATGTCGGGCTGATCGGCGGGGATGCCCAGTGCCGGATCAAGGCCAGGAGAACCGCCGGACCTGGAGCGGTGCTTGTCGTGGGCGCTCGTTGGCAGGGCATCCGTCCGCGGAAAGCGGATCGCCAGAATATCGAGGTCGGTCGCCGTGCGGTAATTGCCGCCTGGTTCCGCCTCGATTACGGGGAATTCCGACACCGTGAAGTAGCCGTTGAGCCGGAGGTAGGCCTGTACGAGCGAGACGGCGTTATCCATGACCCCCTCTTGGTCTTCCGCGCTGGGCCAAACCACGCTATCAGCCGCCGACTTCATCGGCGCTGATTGAGCCTAACTGTGTCGCCTGAACCTCTCCTGAGGGAAGCCTTCGGGCTTGTGGATTCAGACGCTTATTAATTGCGCCTTCAGCTTCCCCTCATTTCGGACAGCGTATCTTGCCATTTGTTCAACCTGCCCCACATCTCGCCGAGGATATGATGTTCGCTAAGGTACCCGGTGTTACTGTCGAGGCGGTGTCGGTCGGCGAGGCCGTCGTCGCGCTCGACCCCGCCCTCACGCCGCCGGATGCCCTGCGCGACGCAATCGCCCGGGCCGGCTACCAGCCCCTGCCAACGCTGCCAGCGGGACCGGCGTGAACTGGCCGTGAGACACGACACTTCACTTAATGGGGCTTGGCCTTAGCGGGCATCGCCGACATCGCGCTACAGTGTTTGAGGATCTCGGTTGTGTGCTCCAAGACTTTCTTGGGGTCTGGCGTACCGGCATTCACTTCGGATTCCAGCGCCGTGAGATGCTCGCGCAGCGCTGAGACGTGGGTCTCCATGTGCTGCATCATCCCCGACATCGTCGAGTCCATACGGCCGCCCATCATCGTCATCTGCGCCTGATGGTGTTGCCGCATCTGCTCGAAACTGCGCCTCATTTCCGCCACGGCCGGCCCAGCCAAGTCGAGGTTCACGGTCTTCGCCTGGGGGACTTGCCCTCCCAACGCCCCAGCGAATGTCGCCAGGTTGTCCCGGTAGGCCATCGCCAGCACATGGTGGGGTCCTCCCATCATATCGCCCATCGTCGGCATCGCGTGCATTCCCTTCATGCCCTCCTGGTGCGGTGGGACCTTGGCCGGCGGCGGAGGGTTCTGCGCCAGGCCGGAAGCCGTGGCGCCAATCATCAGGAACGTGGCCGCAACAGCGACGGTCGAATGTCTACGAATGCTCATGTTGCCTCTTCTCGTTGGTTGAGCCGCGGCGTCCGGTGACTTGGTCGGGTGGGGAGGTCCGAAGCGATGTCATGGCGCTGGTTCCTCCGATCACCAATCTACAATCTACGAAACGATGTTCGCGCGAACGTGATGGTGAGATGAAGAAGTATTCACACGCCAAGCCTGCGCTCCTTTGCCAGCCATTCACGAGCGCTGGAAGCCCTTCCTCATCGCTCCACGACTCGCAGCCACGCGAAGTGCTCGTAGACTGCCGCCCAGTACCACCCGAAGGACAAGGCGAAGAGAAGTTCCTCGAGCGGCAATCCGAACAAGGCGACTCCGCTCAGGGCGGACAGGTTCCACACCTGCTCGATGTACCCGGGTGCCGACCACTTCAGGCCGAACAGAAAAATTGAGTAGTACCCCAGGAAGAGAAGCCCGCCTACCCAGGTCTTGCGGAGCAGATCGGGGCGGCACAGCAATCCGGCGATGGTGCCGGCGAGCATCGCCGCGATACTCGCGTAGATCACATTCCACGGCAAGGCGTACAGGATCGGGAACGCGACAAAGGTCGTCACCAACGCGATCCGATGCATCCGATGACGCGGGTGCCGGCGTTCGCGGTCGTCGAACGGCACCATTTCCTTACCAGTAAGCCCGTTGTAGAGCACCGCGCCGACCCCGCCGAGCGCGAAGGCGAAGATGAAGCTCTCGATGTCGAAGCCAGTACGCCGCGCCAGCTCGAAGAGGCTGGGTGGATCCCAGTACGCCGGCACGAAGAGCGGCTCGGTGAGGCCGAAGAGCGCCATGAACGCGCTGGTCCGCCACATCGCGAGCCGGTGCCGCGGGTACAACGCATACAAGACGATCCAGGGGATCAGAAACGCACTGGACCAGACCAGCCAGGCATAGTGGAATCTCATCGGCCGGCTACGGGCGATGCCGAGGGAGTGCATCGAACCCCGTGGCCACGGTGCCGAGCGTTCCCGCGATGAGCAAGACGTCGCCAACGGTGCGGTGCCACCCACCGACGCTCCAGTGCTGGCGCGCTCACCCGTCCCAACTCTCCATCCCCGACCCGGCGCAGTAGCCGCCGCAGGTCCGCCGGACCGGCGCGAAGCAGCCGATCCACCTCGACCCGAAAAACCTCCACGACGTTGATCGCCGGGTCGAGCCGGCGCAGCACGGCTTCCGCGATGAGAAACGCGCGGGCCAGCAGTAGCAGCGCGCCGGGATTCCGGATCTGATGCTCGCTGCCGGCCCGGAAGAGCGAGGTCAGTGCATCCCCGATGGACACCTCGGCCAGAGGCCGCTCCCGGATCTTGCGAAGCAGTGCCGTCAGGTCAGCCTCCAAGGCCGGGCGATCCACGTCCGGCCCGACCAGGCCGAACTCGAGGTGCGAGCCCGAGCGGAGCGCGCCTGACGGGTGGTCAGCGGGAGCGGGAACGCCGGCAGATTGGCTCATTCACTTGCTTGCTCAAAGGGGATCCCGCCAGTCACGACCTGCGCAGACAACCGGGCCCGGCAGGGGGTTGCTGCACGTTGTCACCACGGGGGTGAACGATCCGTGAGCGGATCGTTAACGAGCCTTGATGGCCCGGAGAGGGTCAATGCTCCTTAATGATGCGCTCAGGGTCGTTTCAGGGGACGAGAGCGAGATTCTCCCCCAGCTCACTTCAGGGAGCATACTTGAAAACGTCCACCCGCACCGGATTGGCACTTCTCGCCTTCGGCGCCATCGCGGCATTTCTGTTGACGACCGAGCACCGCGCCCATCTGTTCGGAGCATTGCCATACCTGTTCCTGGTGGCCTGCCTGTTCCTGCACTCGTTCATGCACGGTGGCCACTCCCAGCATCAATCCACCGACGATCCGGATCACAGGATCGGGCATTCCCACCGCGGAGCGCGGGAGGAGGGAGTATGAATCACGACGCACCCGCCTACGGACTCTGGGGTCTCGTCCTGATAAACTCCGCGGTGTTCATCCTCTTCGCGGCCAGCTTCTACCATCCTCGAACCCGGCGCGACTGGCGCTCCTTCGGGGCTTTCGCGGCGTTCGTCATCGCGCTTTTCACCGAGATGTACGGCTTTCCGCTGACGGTATACGCGCTCTCGGGCTGGCTGGGCACCCGCTATCCGGGACTCAACCTCTTCAGCCATGATGCCGGGCACCTCTGGAATACTCTGCTGGGCTGGAAGGGCAACCCGCATTTCAACCCCCTCCACCTGCTGAGCGGCGCCGTGATCGCCGGCGGGTTCCTGCTGCTCAGCGCGGCGTGGCCGGTCCTCTACCGGGCCCAACGTGACGGGACGCTGGCCACGACCGGACCGTATGCCCGGATCCGCCACCCGCAGTACGTGGGGTTCATCCTGATCATGCTCGGCTTCCTGCTCCAGTGGCCGACGCTGCCGACGCTGGTGCTGTTCCCCATCCTCGTGGCGATGTACGTGCGTCTGGCACGGAGGGAAGAGCGGGGGGCCGGCAGCGCGTTCAAGGAGGCGTATGCGCGATACGCGGCGGAGGTGCCGGCCTTCGTGCCGAGATTCAGACGGAGGTTCACCGGACTGGGACTGGACTCGATCAGGAAGGCAACACCATGAGGCACGCTGAGCGCATTCCGGGCAGGAGGTGGAGATGAACTGGCTTCGGGAGAACTGGTTCTGGATCGTGGTCGGCGTGTTCTTCTTGTGGTCGCATGGGAAGATGCACGGCGGCCATGGCGGGCATAGCGGCCATGGCGGCCCGAGGAAGGACCCGCGCGACCGGAAGGACCCGGGCGACCAGGGAGACCCTCATGCTCAGCACTAAGGTCGTAACCTGGTCACTCGCGGTCTTTGGTGCGGTGACGTTCCTCGTCTGTGTGCTATACGGGTTGATTGTCCCGGCGCCGTTGCACATGACGGGCTGGCTGGAGCAAGTGCTCCCGGGATTTCGGTGGCTGACTCCAGGCGGATTCGCCCTCGGACTGGTGGAGTCATTCCTTTACGGGGCGTATGCGGGCCTCGTCTTCACGCCGATCTACAACGCCATGGCGAGGCGATGGCCCAATGCTTCCCGGTCTTAGCGGGAGGAGACCGAGCCTGACGGGGCCAACCGGTGTTACGATCCGCGCGTTTCCTGCACGCTCGCCTGCGGATCGCATCCAGGTCCATGTCCCGAGCCATGGGGGACCCGACCGGCATGCAAAGGCGGAGCGTACGGCGGTCATGGAGCCGTGGTGTTGGAGATGACGCCCATCACCCTGCGGTTGCGCCGGATCGGGATCGACACGTACCAGGAGCCGGTAGTCTACATGTCGAGCGAATGCTCAGTAGGCCGCTCGGAAGGCTGGGAAGCGCTCACCCGGTTACAGGTCTCCCACGCGAGCCACGTCGTATTGGCAACTCTGCACGTGGTCACCAGCGATCTGTTGGGTCCCCATGAGGTGAGCCTCTCGGATGCGGCATGGCGCCTGCTAGGCGCCTCCGAAGGCGACGTGGTCCACCTCAGCTCCCCGCCACCTCTCGAGTCGCTCAGCTACCTGCGGTCCAAGGTGTACGGCCGCCGGCTGGACCCGCCGCAGCTACACGCCATCGTCGCCGACATCGCGGCCGGGCGGTACTCGGCGGTCCATCTGGCGGCGTTCGTGACCGCGTGCGCCGGAGGACGGCTGGACCTTGACGAGACCATCGCGCTGACTCGCGCCATGATCGATGTCGGGGAGCGGTTGGTGTGGAAGCGAGGTCCGATTGTGGACAAGCACTCCGTAGGCGGCCTCCCCGGCAATCGCACCACTATGCTGGTTGTCCCGATCGTCACCTCGCTCGGGCTGACTATGCCGAAGACCTCGTCGCGAGCGATCACGTCCCCGGCGGGCACCGCCGACGCGATGGAGACTATTGCTCCCGTGGATCTGGATCTGGCCACGATGCGGCGGGTGGTCGAACGGGAGGGGGGCTGCATCGTCTGGGGCGGATCCGCCCGTTTGAGCCCGGCCGATGACGTGATCATCCGGGTCGAGCGGCCGCTGGACCTGGATAGCGAAGGGCAGCTGGTGGCATCGGTCCTCTCCAAGAAGGCGGCCGCCGGCTCGACGCATGTCGTGATCGACATACCGGTCGGACCGACCGCCAAGGTGCGGGGTGCCGAAGCAGCAACAGCGTTAGGCGCACTCTTCGCGGCCGTGGGACAGGCCCTGGGATTCGAGCTTCGCATTGAAGCAGGCGACGGCAGTCAGCCGATCGGACGGGGGATCGGACCGGCCCTCGAGGCGCGGGATGTATTGGCGGTTCTCCGTCAAGATTCCGAGGCTCCGGCGGATCTTCGGGAGCGGGCCTTGGTTCTGGCGGGCAGCCTGGTCGAGCTGGCGACCGGCAGGAACCCCGGGACCGGCTATCCGTTTGCCCAAGGGGCACTGGACCGGGGTGACGCGCTACGCAAGCTCGAGGGGATCTGTGCGGCGCAGGGTGGGATGCACGAACCGCCGGTCGCGGGCTACCGGCACGCGGTCCTCGCGGATCGCGCCGGTGTCATCGTTTCGATCGACAATCGACGCCTCGCCCGCGTCGCGAAGCTGGCTGGAGCCCCGAAGGCTCCCGCCGCCGGGCTCGATCTGCACGTGCGGCTCGGCTCCAGGGTCGAGCCCGGCCAGCCTCTCTACACCCTTCATGCCGAGGCGCCGGGCGAGCTTGCTTATGCGCTGGAGTATCAGGGATCGTCGGGGTCTTCGCTCACGATCGGAGACCCGACGTGACCCTTCTGATACTGCCGCTTCCCGGCAACGAGGAAGCGGCGCAGGCGTTGGCCGAACGAAACGCCGCCGAGGTTGGCGCGCTCACCGTCCGTCGCTTCCCGGATGGGGAGACTTACGTACGGTTGGAAACCGAGGTGCGGGACCGCGACGTCGCCCTGGTCAGTAGCCTTCACCGGCCCGACGACAAGCTCCTTCCGCTCGCGTTCGTGGCGGAGACCGCGCGCGATCTGGGTAGCCGAAGCATCGGGTTGGTCGCGCCGTACCTTGCCTACCTTCGCCAGGACCGCCGCTTCCAGGAGGGCGAGGGGGTGACGTCACGATACTTCGCCCGGCTCATCTCCGGCTCGGTCGACTGGCTGGTGACGATCGACCCGCATCTGCACCGGCTGCCATCCCTCGGCGCGGTGTACGCCATACCCACCCGCGTCCTCCATGCGGCCCCCCACGTCTCCGCATGGATCAGAGAACAGGTGCCGCAGGCGCTCCTTGTCGGGCCCGATGCCGAGAGCGCCCAGTGGGTTGAAGCGGTCGCCCATGGTGCCAACCTGCCGTTCGTGGTCCTCGAAAAGGTGCGGCGGGGAGACCGGGACGTCGCGGTTTCGGTTCCTGAGGTGGACCGGTGGCGGGAACGGACGCCGGTCCTGGTGGATGACATTATCTCGACCGGCCGGACCATGATCGAGACGGTGGGGCACCTGCAGAGGGCGGGACTCCGGCCGCCGGTGTGCATCGGCGTTCACGCCGTTTTCGCGGACCGCGCTTATGAGGACTTACTCGCTGCTGGCGCGGCGGCGGTGATTACCTGCAACACCATTCCCCATCCTTCAAATCGGATCGATCTCACACCACTGCTCGCCGAAGGAGTTGCTGCTTTCACTCCAGACACCACGGGAGCGGTGGCCACCTGACGAATGACGTCTGGGGTGCTCTGCTCAGGGATTCGGCGAATTCGGAGGCTCCGCCGACCGGTGGCAGCGAGGCCGGCATCGGGCACCCTTCGAACTGGTCGTTCCCGCGGAGTCCCGTCCCAGCGCGCCTTCGTAATTGACTTGCGCCACGAAGGAGTAGCCGGCCAACTCGTGCTTCTCGCCACCTTGCCAGACCACACCGCAACCCGCATGCGGTAGTCGCTCACGATGTCGGCCACCCCGAGCAGCTTCATGTCGTCCTGCAAAGCGACCGCGTCGGCAACTCGCTTGCCGATGACACCGTAGCCGTTGACCGCCACCCGCGCTGGAGATTGGCGCATTGCGACTCGTTCCCCCTGGTCAGGCGGGCTGGTCACGCGTGATCCGCCCTTTTCGGTCCTCGTACTCACTGGCGTTGATCTCGCCGCGGGCATAGCGCCGTTGCAGGATCTCCAGGGGAGTCTCACTCGTACGCGCCTTGCCCTTGGGGACCGGCGTCGTCAGTGAGAACAGCAGCACGATGCCCACGACCCAGAAGATCCACCAGAACAGATGCATGCCGAAGAGTCCATACTCGCCCCAGTGCATAGTGCCTCCTCATTGTCGATGGTCGGATGGCGAACGACGGGCAGGCTTCCCGTTATTCCCATGCTAAGATGGGAGGGGTGCGCTGAGGGCAGGCTGAAGGGATCATTAAGGGACGGGAAACTTCGCTTGATGCCTCATTCGACCGCATGAACGAGCCTTAAGACCCCATTCAAGGTCGCTGCATGAAGCCACGGCTATCTATCTCCCGCCACGCCCCCCCCGGGCTGGCCTGCTCATCAAACCGCGGGAGGAGGGCCTGCCATGCCAAGCACTTCGGTGACTCGAAGCCTCATTTCAGGAGTCGCGATCCTCGCGGCCGGGTGCGGCTCTAGCATGATGGACAACAATCTGGCCACTCAGCTGCTCTCGATCAGCCCAAGCGGCGGGGCAACAGGTGTCTCCACGATGCCCGACATCGTGTTCACCTTCAATCGGCCCATGATGACGGGGATGGAGCGGTACCTGGCTCTCCACCAGGGCGGATTGACCGGCCCAACGATGCCGATGAGTTGCAACTGGTCGGATGGCCGGGCGACCCTCACCTGCCGTCCCGATCGGCCGCTGGCCCAGGTCTCCGCCTATACCATGCACTTGGGGGGCGGGATGATGGATGCCGAGGGTC
>JABFSM010000257.1 GCA_013140635.1 Gemmatimonadales bacterium | reverse complement strand
CCCCCCCCGCCTCCTCCGCCGCCTGCGGCTGCTCCGGCATTCAAGCCCGTCGCACCGGCTCCGGCGCCAAAGCCAGCCGCCAAGAAGCCGGCGGCCAAGAAGGCTGCAAAGAAGGCTGCCAAAAAGAAGCCGGCCAAGAAGAAGGCCGCCAAGAAGCCCGCGAAGAAGAAGCCCGCCAAGCGGAAACCGGCCAAGAAGCCGGTGAAGAAGAAACCCGCCAAGCGTCCGGCCAAGAAGGCCGGAAAGAAGAAGGCGGCGAAAAAGGCTGGGAAGAAGCGGCGCTAGACCGGTTGGCCGGTCGATGGCAGTCGAGGCGCTCCACGCGGTGGGGCGCCTCGCGCTGTTTTCGGCCTATTGAACGATGATGGTCCCCACCATCGTCCCTGCGTAGGGGCCGGAGGATGCGCCATGCTCGGTGCAGTAGTAGCTGTAGGTGCCGGCGGTGGCGAAGATCACCGGGCCCAGCGTCCGCGGGGCGTTGCTGATCGTGGCACCGGGGGAGAATCCAGGGTTCCCGGCCGACGTGACGCTGTGGCCGCTGCCGACCCAGTTCCATGTCACCGACCCACCAACCGTCAAATTGACCGAGTTGGGAAAGAAGTAGTCGTTGTAGACGCCGACGGTGGCTGTGCTGACCGGGGGGCCGGGAGGCGGCGGCGGCGGCGGGCCCGCTGGGTCTCCGGTTCCACCCCCTCCGCAGGCAAGGGACACGGCGGCCAAAGCGGCAACGAAGCTGCTCTTTTTCACCTGCATGGGACTCTCCTGGTAGGATATCTCAGGAATGAGACGACACTAGCCCTGAAACCATGCACGCGCCAGCCACCAAAGTCCCACGCAGAGGCTCGCCACTCCTGCCACGCCCGCCAGCCGTCGCCCGAGCAATAGCGACCGTTCAGCCGCCTGTCGAATGGCTACCGCCGCCGCGATGGCAAAGAGGGACATCCCCACCGTGACGCCGATCCCGAATGCCAGTAGGTAGCCGATGCCCAGCCAGACCGAGTGGATCAGCGTTACCGGAACCAAGGCAACGGCGGCGGTCGTGCCGGCAAGGCCATGAAGCAATCCGACGGCCGTGATGCCGGCTCGCGGATCGCCATGCTCCTGGGGGGCGTGCAGGTGTAACTTGGGTGCCGTGCGCAGCGACCAGATCCCAACCGCGACGAGTGCGATGCCGACGGTTCCTTCGAGGAGTCCGGTCATCGACGGCGGCAGGCGGACCCCGGTGGCAAGCAGAAGCGCTCCAGCCAGGAACACGGCAATTGAATGGCCGAGGCCCCACCGAAAGCCGAAACCGAGGGCGGTAAGGAGGCGAGGCCGTTTGCTCACAAAGGCGGTCACCGCCACCATGTGGTCCAGTTCGATGGCATGCACAAAGCCCAGTGTGACGGCGGTGCCAAGCGCCAGCAGTTCGTTCACCCCAGCCCTCCTCCAGGCATGACCGCCATTCGATTGACGTCGCTATCGCATGCCGCGGGATGCGGCTGCAAGCTGGGCAGCGCCGATCTATCCGAAGTATTGCGCCACCTCCCGGCCGTGGCGGACTCAAACGTATTGGTGGACGCCGCCACGCGCGACGACGCGGCAGTCTACCGTCTCTCGGCGGACCGGGCACTCGTCGCCACGGTGGACTTCTTTACCCCTATCGTGGACGATCCCCCGTCTTGGGGCGCCATTGCCGCGGCCAACGCGCTCTCCGACGTGTATGCCATGGGGGGGAAGCCGCTCTTCGCTCTGAATCTGGTCGGCTGGCCCCGCGGGAAAGTTCCCTTCGAGGTGCTGGGAGAAGTTCTTCAAGGTGCAGCTGAGGTGACCCGCCGCGCCGGGTGCCTGATGCTCGGCGGACACTCGATCGACGATCCCGAGCCGAAGTTTGGACTTGCCGTGGTCGGCGAGGTGCATCCCGACCGCATCCTGACGAATGCCGCCGGGAAGCCTGGAGACCTTCTCGTGCTCACCAAGCCGTTGGGCACCGGTATCATGACGACGGCGCGGAAGCGCGACCTCGTGTCGGAGGCGGCGCTTGGTCCGGCGATTGCCAGCATGACCGCCCTCAACGATGGTGCGGCCCGTGCGGCGCTCCAGGCCGGCGTCCGCGCCGCCACCGACGTAACCGGCTTCGGATTGCTCGGCCACCTAGGCAACATTCTCCAGGCCAGCGGGCTTGGCGCGCGTATCGAAGTCGGAAAGCTCCCCCTCATCGAAGGCGCGCTCGACCTTGCCGCCAACGGCGCGGTCCCGGGCGGCACCAAGCGAAATCTGGAGGCGGCCCGAGCGGAGTGGGATCCGGCGCTCACCGAGGCGGAGCGGTTTCTTTGCTGTGATGCACAGACATCGGGCGGCCTCCTACTCGCCGTCTCCCCCGACCGGCTCGACGTTCTCCTCGGCGCGCTTCGCAGCGAGGGCACCCTGGCCCGGGCGGTCATCGGGGAGCTGGTGGCCGGCCCGACGGTCGCTCGTGTGACGCGGTAGACCGGGATGGGGAGGATGCGCTGGAGCCCGGAGCGAATGGATCAACTCGAGATGGCGGTCCGCACCGGCCGCCGAGTGGCGTTGGTCCGCCGCGGCACCGAGTACATTGTGACCGCCCGGCGGCTGGTACACGCCGGCCGGCGCGACGCCCTGGTCGGTTTTCTCCCAATGACCGGTGAGGAGCTGCGCTTCGACCTGCTCGACCTCGACGAATTCCAGGTCTTGCCGTGAGCTCCCGCGCCCTCGTTCATCTTGACGAGAGCTGCCTTGGCAACGGCCAAGAAGGCCTGACGCCCGGCGGGGCCGGGGGCTTGGTCGAGGTGCGCACCGTTCGGGGCCTGGTCCGCCGGGATCTCTACCTCCATTCGCCCGACACGACGAACAACAAGATGGCGCTTGCCGGGGCGATCGCAGTGCTGCAACTCCTCGCGGGGAAAGGCAACCGGTTTCGGGTACTCATCGTTTCCGACTCCGAGTACCTCGTGCGCGGTGTCCGAGAATGGTTGCCGGCCTGGATCGGCAAGGGATGGAAGCGAAAGGGCGGCGCGATCGAGAACCTCGATCTTTGGCGGGCGCTGCACCAGTCGCTCGCGCTCCACGACACCGAGCTCTCGTGGGTCCGCGGCCACAACGGCCACCCCAAGAACGAGTATGCCAATGACCTCGCGGTGCGGGCGGCCAAGGCGCAGGAAACCTCTGCCGGGCTTGTCGCGTCGGGGTGGTCCCCCTGGTTCGACCGCAGGCGGGCGGCCGGGCAATTTCTCGACTATGATCCGGATGCGGCCTTTGCCGGAATCGACGAACGGATCGCGCGGGGTGATCGGTTTCCGTTTGATCTGGATGCCTCCCCAGCGCCTTCGGGAGACTGAGTGATGGACGAGCTTACACGGTTTGCCAGACGGTTGGCCGAGCAGTTGGGGGCTGGCGAGGCGGCAAAGCGCCCCGTCACCATTGCGGCCATTCGGGAGTCGATTTTGCCCTATCGGAGCCAGCGCAAGGCGCTGGCCCTGGAGAGCGCCGAGGACTATGAGCTCGTGCTGCTCCGCTTGGCTGCCGAAGAACGGGGCTACGTGAAGACGCTGCCCCCCGAAGCGGCGGCACGATGTCGCGAGGAAGTTGGGGCGGCCAATCCCGATCTCGGCGTGCTCGATGTGGTCGCCGATGCGACGATCCAACTCACATCCCTGGCGGTCGGACGGACGGTCCTTCAGGAGGGGGCCGCCGATCCGCCGCCATCGCCATCTCCACCAACGATGCCAGTGCCTCCACCGACTCCAGAACCGCCAGCGGCAAGAACGGCGGCGCCCGCGCC
Organism: Gemmatimonadales bacterium; assembly: GCA_013140635.1. Lineage (GTDB taxonomy): Bacteria > Gemmatimonadota > Gemmatimonadetes > Gemmatimonadales > GWC2-71-9 > JABFSM01. The sequence goes on along the minus strand of JABFSM010000257.1, from coordinate 14,274 downwards.
TCCCGCCGAAGGCGCCGACCACTGCCGCCATTGCAGGAACCCGGTGCCAACGGGGCGACAGGTCGTTTTTTGCCCCTGGTGCGGCCAGCGGCTGATTCCCTTTACCTGCGCCCGTTGCGGCACCGAGCTCGATTCCGAGTGGCGCCACTGTATTACCTGCGGCGCGGCGGCCAAAGATCCTTTCCGCTACGTCTGAACGCACCGCCATGTCCCCGAATACCGACATCGTCTTTCTCTCCGGCGTCCGCACCGGATTCGGCGGCTTTGGCGGAAGTCTCAGAGATTTGACCGCCACCGATCTCGGCGCCATTGCGACGAAGGCGGCGATCGAGCGGAGCGGTATCGCGGCGCCGGACGTCGATCATCTCGTCCTCGGCAACGCAATGCAGACCTCCGCCGATGCGGCATACATTGCGCGGCATGTGGCGCTTCGTGCGGGGTGCCGCATCGAGACCCCCGCCCTGACGGTGAATCGGCTCTGCGGTTCCGGCTTCGAGGCGGTGGTGCAGGGCGCCCATCTGATCCGGCTCGGCGAATCGCACATCGTGGTGGCCACCGGGTCCGAGTCGATGAGTCAGGCGCCGCACGTTGCCCGCGGACTCCGATGGGGAGTCAAGCTGGGGGTCTCGCCCCCGCTCGAGGATATGCTCTGGCAGGGACTGACCGATGCCCACTGCGGCTGCCCGATGGGGATCACCGCCGAAAACCTCGCGGTCAAGTATGGAATCTCCCGCGCCGAGGTCGACGCCTTCGCGCTGCGGAGCCAGCAGGCCGCCAAGGCGGCGTGGGCGGCGGACGCCTTTGCCGACGAGCTCTGCCCGGTTCCCATTGCGAACCGGAAGACCAAACAAGACCAGCCGTGGGCGGCCGACGAACACATGCGGCCCGACACCACGCTCGACGATTTGGCCAAGCTCGCGCCGGTCTTCAAGAAGGACGGCGTCGTGACGGCGGGCAATGCCTCGGGGATCGCGGATGGCGCCGCCGCGCTGGTGATGGCGAGCGCCGCGTTGGCCCGGGAGCGGGGACTCAATCCGTTAGGGCGATTGGTGGCCTACGGCGTGGCGGGGGTCGAGCCCGAAATCATGGGGATCGGGCCGGCGCCGGCGGCGCGCCAGGCGCTCGCCCGCGCGGGAATGACGCTCGCGCAGATGGACCGGGTGGAGGTGAACGAGGCGTTCGCCGCGCAGTACTTGGCGGTCGAGAAGGAGCTCGGCCTCGACCGGGCCCTCGCCAACGCCGAAGGGGGTGCGGTAGCGTTAGGCCATCCGCTCGGCGCCAGCGGCGCCCGGATCACGGTTCACTTGCTGCACACGCTGCGCCGGATCGGCAAGCGGTATGGCCTAGGCAGCGCCTGCATCGGCGGCGGACAAGGGATCGCCGTGATCGTCGAAGCGTTTTCGTGAGGGAGTAATGGCCGAGCTTCCGGAAAAACGGATCGACCGCGCCGCCCTCGAGCGGATCATGCAGCGCGCCGCCGAGCTGCAGGCCGCCGAAGCGGACGTCGGCGAAGGGCTGACCGCCGCGGAAGTGACCGCCCTCGGCAAAGAGGTCGGCATTCCGGCGCGCTACCTCCAGCAGGCCATGCTCGAGCAGGCCACCTCGGTGGTCGCGCCGGCGGAGGCGGGGCTCGGCGGCCGCCTCGTCGGACCGACCGAGGTGCAGGCGCACCGCGTCGTGGTCGGCGACCCGGAGGATGCCGCGCGGGCGCTGATCGATTGGTTCGACAAGAACGAGCTCTTGGTGGTGCAGCGGCAGCAGATCGGCCGGGTGACCTTCGAGCCGCTCCGCGGAATGAAGGCGGCGCTCCGGCAGGGGGGTGCCATTCTCAATTCGAGCCGGCCGGAGCGGATGCTCCAGAACGTGACCGTCGTCGGCGCCACCCTCTCGAAACTGGAGTCGGGGTATTGCCATGTGACGCTCACCGCCGACCTCCGTCAGGTGCGCGGAGCGTATATCGGCGGCGCTCTTGCCGGCGGCTCGATGGGGGTGGCCGGCGCCGCTATCCTCGGCGCGCTCAGTCCATTTTGGTTTATCGCCGCGGCCCCGCTCTTGTTCGGTGGAGCGATGGGGTGGTTCGTGCTGAAGCGCTTCCGCCCGGTTGCCGAACGCTCGCTGCTCGGGCTCGAACGGGCGCTCGACTACCTGGAGCGCGGCGGGATCAAGCCCTCGCACGAGTTGCCGCCACCGCGCGGCACCGGTTTGCTGGAACAGTTGGCGGGAGAGATCCGCCGGGCGATCACCGCCTCGAGTGAAAGGCCGAAACCGAAGTGACCGCGATTCGACGGGTCGGTGTGCTGGGGTCGGGGCTCATGGGGAGCGGGATCGCCCAGGTCGCCGCCACCGCCGGCTTCGAGGTGATCGCCCGGGATCTAGAGGAGGCGCAGTTGGCCCGGGCCCGGAAGACGATCGAGCAGTCGCTCGCCAAGTTCGTGGAGAAGGGCAAGCTCGATGCGGCGGCGCGCGATGCGGCGCTCGGCCGAATCCGGTTCACCACCGAGTTGGAGGCGCTTGCCGGGACCGATCTGATCATCGAGGCGGTCACCGAAGATCTTGAGATCAAGAACCTGCTCTGGACCGCGCTGGATAGCATTTGCCCCCCGGCCACACTCTTTGCCTCGAACACGTCGAGCCTCTCGATCATGGCCATGGCCACGGTGACAGGCCGTCCCGATCGATTCGTCGGGTTGCATTTCTTCAACCCGGTGCCCTTGATGCCGCTGGTCGAGGTGGTCCGGACGGTGGCCAGTTCGCGCGAAGCGGTCGAGGTGGCGACCGGGTTTGCGCGCCGACTCGGCAAGGAGCCGATTGCCGCCAAGGATTCGGCCGGGTTCATCGTCAACCTTCTGCTGATTCCGTACTTGCTCGACGCGATTCGCGCCGTGGAGCGGGGCGTGGCCTCGGTTGCCGATATCGACACCGGGATGAAGCTCGGTTGCGGCCATCCGATGGGTCCCCTCACCCTCCTCGATTTCGTGGGGCTCGATACCTCGCTCAAGGTTGGGGAAATCCTTTACGAGGAGTTTCGAGAGGCACGCTACGCCCCGCCGCCGCTGCTCAGACGGATGGTGCTGGCGGGATGGTACGGGAAGAAGAGCGGGAAGGGGTTCTACGATTGGAGTGTCACGCCGCCGGTGCCGGTGGAGTTGGGGCTGTGAGCGCCGTCATTGCGAGGCGGCGGAGCCGCCGAAGCAATCTCCTGGTGCTGTGCGCGCTCGGGATGGTGGCGATTGCCGCCTGCCGAGCCACCACCTCACGGCCCCCTTTTGGGCCGCTGCCGAGCGCCACCATCGTGCAGCTCGAGCTCGAGGTTCCCGACGCGACGCGTGCGGTGGCGCTCGCGCTGGCCACCGACAGCATCGCGCTCAAGGCCATCAGGGAAGAGCATGGCTTCATCGACTCCGGCTGGCTCGATTCACGAACTCTGGAGCACACCGGCGCTCGTCCCCTCGGAACCGGCGTGGTCAGGGTCCGTGCCTGGGTCACCCCCGCTAAGCAATTCTGGAGCGAGGTCGTGGTCGAAGCGAGCTTCCGTTCCATGGACGATCCATCCCGCCCCGAGCGGGAACTCGATCTCCCTCTCCCCGACGATCATCCCCTCCAGCGCCGTCTCGGCGAAGTGCTGCGGCGGCTGATCGAGCGGTATGGGGACGCGGAATCGCTCAAGGCGCTGGCGCTTCCCAAGCCCGCCGCGAAGCCGGATTCGACGGCCAAGCCGGATACCAACGCCATCGCCCGAAGGAAATGATCATGGCTCCTCGCGCCGCGACCGCCGCGCTGTTGCTGCTCGCGCTCCCTAACGCTGCCTGGGCGCAGGCCGACCTCGTGCTTCGGGGGCTCGACGCGAAGCGGGAGGAGTACGGCGCCGTGGCGCGGAAGATCTGGGAATTTGCCGAGGTCGGGTATCAGGAGGAGAAGAGCAGCGCGCTGCTGCAGGCGCAGCTCAAAGGCGCGGGATTCACCGTGCAAGCCGGCGTCGCGGAGGTGCCGACCGCCTTCGTCGCGACCTATGGCAGCGGCAAGCCGGTGATCGCCATCGTGGGTGAATTCGACGCCCTTCCCGGGCTCTCCCAGGATGCCGTGCCGGTGCGGAAAGTGTTGTACGATGGCGGCCCCGGCCATGGATGCGGCCACCACCTCTTTGGAACCGCGGCGGCCGCGGCGGCGGTCTCGGTCAAGGACTGGCTCGTGGCCGGCAAGCGGGCCGGCACGGTGCGCTTCTATGGAACGCCGGCGGAGGAGGGCGGAGGCGGAAAGATCTACATGGTGCGCGCCGGCCTCTTCAAGGATGTGGACGCGGTAGTCTCCTGGCATCCCGGCGATGTCAATCAGATCACCCGTGCCACCACCCTTGCCAACACCAGCGCCAAGTTCCGGTTTCACGGTGTCAGCGCCCATGCCGCGGCGGCGCCGGAGCAGGGGCGATCGGCGCTGGACGCCGTGGAGGCGATGAATCACATGGTGAACCTGATGCGGGAGCATGTCCCCGCGGAAACCCGAATCCACTACATCATCACCAATGGCGGCAAGGCGCCCAACGTCGTTCCGGATTTTGCCGAGGTGTACTACTACGCCCGGCACAGCGACATGCGGCTCCTCGATGGCATTTGGGAGCGGATCGTCAACGCGGCCAAAGGGGCGGCTCAGGGCACCGGGACCACGATGGACTTCGAACTGGTGAACTCGGTGTACAACGTCCTCACCAACGACGCACTCTCCGACGTGATGCAGCGGGCCCTCGATCAGGTCGGCGGACTCAAGTACACCTCCGAGGAAAGCGCCTTTGCCCGGCAGATCCGAACGACCCTCTCGGGCACCCTGCCGCCGGAAGGGACCGAGGAGAAGGTGTTGCCCCCGGAAGTGGGGGTCTCGAGCGGCTCCACCGATATGGGCGATCTGAGCTGGGTCGTGCCGACGGTGCAGCTCTCCGCGGCCACCTGGGTACCGGGGACCCCCGCCCATAGCTGGCAGGCTGTTGCCGCCGGCGGCATGAGCATCGGCACCAATGGCATGATGGTCGCCGCCAAGACGATGGCCCTCACGGCCATCGCGCTCTTCCAGGAGCCCTCCCACCTCCAGAAGGCGCGGGCCGAGTTCGAACGACGGCTTGGCGGATTCGTGTATAAGAGCCGGGTCGGCGACCGGAAGCCGCCCCTCGACTATCGGAAGGCCTCACAATAGCGAGAGGAGGATCGGTGGCGTCCAAGATGCTCCGGTGGTTTGGGATCGTCGTGGCAAGTGTGCTGGTGCTGGTGATCGCCATCATCCTTGCGGGACGGGTCGTGAGCGGAAGGCGGATCGCAAAGGTTCACGCGGCGAGCGCCTCGCGCGAGATATCCATCCCGGCGGACAGCGCCGCGGTTGCGCGCGGAGAGCACCTCGTCCGCGCCGTGTCCGGCTGCGTCGGGTGCCATGGCGAGGATCTAAGCGGCACGGTGATGATCGATGTGAAGCCGCTCGGCCGAGTCGCGGCGGCCAATCTGACCCGCGGTAAGGGGGGTATCGCGGCGGGGCGAACCGACGCGGACCTGGCTCGCGCGCTGCATCGAGGTGTCCGCCCCGACGGCACCTCGCTCTGGATCATGCCGAGCGAAGCATATGTTCACATGAGCGCCGAAGACATTGGCGCGGTCGTGGCGTACCTCAGGCAACTGCCGGCGGCCGATCATGAGCTGCCGGCAAACGAGCTGCGGTATGTCGGACGGGTGCTGCTGATGCTGGGAAAGCTCCCCCTTCTATCGGCCGAACTGACTCCCGACGCCCCGTACCCGCCGGCGATTCCCCCGGACACGACCGCGGCGTACGGCCGGTACCTCGCCAATATCGGGGGATGTACCGGTTGTCATGGGCCGTCGCTCTCCGGCCAAGCTGCGGGGGGCGGGCCCGACATGCCGCCGTCGAGCAACATCACACCGACCGGCATCGGAAGTTGGAGCCAGGCGGATTTCGTACGGGCACTCCGCGAGGGGAAGCGTCCCTCGGGCGTGCCGATCAACGAAGCGATGCCATGGAAGGTGTTCGGGAAGATGACCGATCAGGAACTGCAGGCGCTCTGGGCCTATTTGCGGACGGTGCCGCCGAAGGAGTTCACAGCGCGGTAGGTCAGACTACGTAGGCTCGGACCCACTCCTCCAATTGGCCCAAGTCGAGCCTGGTGTCTTTGCATGGGCCGGATGGCAGCGTCAGGGTGAGCCCCAGCACCGGAACCTTGCCCGCCACGTCGTGAAGGCCGCTCACCATGTCCCGCTCGCAGGCCACTGCCACCACGGCGCGAGGCCGCCGTTCGCGGATGACCCGCCGTGCCAATTGGCCCCGGGTGGCCACGAAGACGGGGATCTTGTACTTCCCCGCCACGCTCAGCACCCCTTCGATCATCTCCTTGGCGAGGCAACGTGGAATGAGCAGGAGCAATTCGCCGCCGCTCACCTTGCGCTTACGGGCCAGCGCCAGCGCGTTATAGACCTTGACCGCGGCGTTCTCGACCCAGTCCCTGCGCCCGAAGCGGTTGGCTACGAGCGACGTCCCGCGCATGAGGCGGAGCAGGGGGCCGCGTTCGGCCAGACGCTCGGGGAGGAGAGGTGTCCTTAAGGCGAATGAGAGCGCAATGGCGCCGAGCCAGAGGATGGAGAGCGCCGCGAGAGTCCCGAGGCCGATCATGATGATCCTCGGCAGGCCGGAGCCCAACAAGGCAATGCGAGGGCTCAGAAGGAGAAAGACCAGCAGAACGGCCCCGGTCACGACCAGTAGTAGGAGCAGAGCCCACCAGAAGAAGGCGGCGGCCGGCGTGTCGAAATTCCCCTGGTTCGGCAACGGGGTGCCATCCCATTCATCCCACTCGTGACCGAGTCGGCGATCCACGTCGAGGTGGATGAGTTCGGGGCGCTCCGAGGGTCCTGCCATGGCCTTATTATACCCTTATGACGGCCCCGCCGAACGTCCAGCCCGCGGCCGGCCTCCCGATACCCGTCCTTCCCGAATTCAACGGCACCGGACGGACCGACGCGTACGCCCGCGCGGCCTATGCCGAAGGCGCGGGGATCTTCCGCATCATGCCCGCGGCGGTGGCGGTTCCGTCGACGACGGCGGCGCTTCGGGATCTCGTGCTCTGGGCGGTCCGGCGCCGCGTTCCCCTCGTGCCTCGCGGCGCCGGAAGCGGGATGGGCGGGGGAAATGTGGGTGCCGGCGTCATCGTCGACCTCACGGCCCTCGACGGATGTCCCCTGGTGATTCGCCCGGAGGCTCGGCGTGCCTATTCCGGCGCCGGTGTCACGTTGCGGGATCTTGCCGAGGAGGCGGCCCGCGCCGGGCTCAGGCTCCCTCCCAATCCATCGAGCGCCCGCTTTGCCACCGCCGGAGGGATGGCCGCCACCAACGCGGCGGGCCCTCGCTCCGTTCGGTCCGGAAGCGTTAGGCCATGGATCGAGGCGGTGGAGCTCATCACCGGTGACGGGGATTCGCTCACGCTCCGGCGCGGCGCGCCCCCGCGGTGCTGTCCGGCCGTCGACCGATTCATGCGAGACGCCGAACCCGAGCTGCTCGCCGCCCGGACGACGATCTTGGCGCGCTTTCCCAAAACCCGAAAGAACTCTTCGGGGTACGCGCTCGACGCCTGGCTCGCCTCCGGGGACTTGCTCGACCTCATGATCGGCGCCGAGGGAACTCTTGGGATCGTCACCGGAATCGAGTGGCGATTGGTGCCGTCGCCAACCAGGTACGCCGGCATTCGCGCCGCCCTCAAGGAACTGGAGGCGCTTCCCAAGGTGGTGCCCCAATTGCTCGAGGTCGGCCCGGCGGCACTCGAGTATCTCGATGCCAGCTTCCTTCGCATCGTGGGCCGGGAGGAAACCGGCGGTCTCTTGATGGTCGAGTTCGAGGGAGATGAGGGTGATTCGCTCGAGGAGCGGCTCCGGGAGGCCCGCCGCATTCTTCGGCCGCATTCGGCGGCCCTCGAGGAGGCCACCGATCGTCGAGCTCTCGAAGAACTCTGGGCCATCCGCCACGCGGTGAGCCCCACCCTGGCCGGGCGCGACGACGGCAAGCGGTCGATGCAGGTCATCGAAGACGCCTGCGTGCCGGTTGGCGCACTCCGGGAGTACATCACGGCGGTTCGGGAGATTACCGGCCGGCATGGGGTGGAGGCCATCATCTTCGGCCATGCGGGTGACGGCAACTTGCACGTGAATCTCCTGCCCGATCTCGCCCTTCCCGATTGGCGGCGCCGCGTCACCGCGATCTTCGCCGAAGTCACCGAAGCGGTGATTGAGCTCGGCGGAACGCCGAGCGGAGAGCATGGCGACGGCCGGCTCCGGGCCCATACACTGCAGGCGATCTACGGACCGGAGGTGGTCAGCCTCTTCCGGCTCGTGAAGGAGGCCTTCGATCCGGTCGGGATTCTGAATCCTGGAGTGAAGCTCCCCGTCTCGGGGGAACGACCGTTCGAGTCCCTCAAGTTCGGACCGGACGCAGCCGACCTGCCCGGCGATATGGCCGAACGGCTCCGCGAAATCGAGCGGTCGGCCGGATATGGCGTGAGTAGATTGGAGTTGGCCGGGCCTTTATAGTCGTCCCGAGGAAACGAGTCGCAATGACGACACTTGGAGTCTCTGAATGAAGCAATACCTCGACCTCATGCGCCACATCCTCGAACGGGGCCGGCCCAAGGACGACCGGACCGGAACCGGCACGCTGAGTGTCTTCGGGTGGCAAATGCGGTTCGATCTTGGCGAGGGGTTCCCGCTCGTTACGACCAAGAAGGTTCACCTCAAGTCGATCGTCCACGAGCTGCTCTGGTTCCTTCGCGGAGAGACGAATACGAAGAGCCTGAAAGAGGCCGGTGTTTCCATTTGGGACGAGTGGGCCGGGCCTGACGGAGAATTGGGACCTATATATGGGTATCAGTGGCGGTCTTGGCCGACCGGCGATGGCCGCCACCACGTCGATCAGATTGCCGATGTGCTGCGCCAAATCAAGAACAACCCAGACTCTCGGCGCCTGATCGTGAATGCCTGGAATGTGGGGGACATTCCAAAGATGGCGCTCGCTCCCTGCCACACCCTCTTTCAGTTCTATGTGCTCGACGGCAAGCTCTCCTGCCAGCTCTACCAACGAAGCGGCGACGTTTTCCTCGGCGTTCCCTTCAACATCGCGAGCTACGCGCTGCTGACCACGATGGTGGCCAAGGTGTGCGGGCTCGAACCGGGGGAGTTCATCCACACCCTGGGCGACGCGCATCTGTACGTCAACCATCTCGACCAGGTGAAGGAGCAGCTTTCCCGCCCGCCGAGGCCGCTGCCCCGGATGCGGATTGACCGGCCGGTCGCGGCGCTCGAAGATTTCCGGTTTGAGGATTTCGCCCTCGAGGCGTACGACCCGCACCCCGCGATCCGCGCCCCGGTGGCCGTGTGATCGTATCGCTGGTGGCCGCGATGTCGGAGAACCGGGTCATCGGCAAGGGCGGCGGACTTCCCTGGCGCCTGCCGAAGGATCTCCAGCATTTCAAGCGGCTCACGGTGGACCACACAGTCATCATGGGGCGGAAGACTTTTGACGAAGTGAAGCGTCCCCTCGCCAATCGCCGGAACGTGGTCGTCTCCCGCAACCCGGCGTTTCAGCCGAGTGGCGTGACGGTGGTCCCCTCGCTGGAGGAGGCGCTGGCCCTCGGGGCGACGGAGCGGGAGGTATTCGTGATCGGAGGGGGCGAGATGTACCGGCTGGCGCTCCCTCGGGCCGACCGGATCTACCTGACCGTTGTGCATGCCCAGGTCGAGGGCGACACCGAGTTCCCTCGCTTCGAGTCGGAGGCATGGGCGCTCGACGTGGAGGAGCGTCACGAGGCGGACGAGAAACACGCCTTTCCCTTCACTTTTCGGACCTATCTACGCGTTCGTCCCGACGCCGGCCGGACCTGATTCCCACCGATTGAGCGCCGCGCGACGCACACTGAGAGTTCGAAGTGTGCTCAAAACTATTGTGCCGGTCCGCATTCTTCCTTACTTTGGTTTGCGGATTCGTATGGTTTGCAACTCCGCGCGCGAGCAACCGGCGCTTCTTTCACCAAGGAGATCCGTTGGCGGTTCGAATAGGATTCGCCTATAACCAGAAGCCTGCGCTGCCGGCGCCCAAGAAAACCGGCGATTCCGCCGTCCCCTCTCTCGACAAAGTGCCCGCCAACCGGGCCCTTCGCACCGATCTCCCTCAACCCGATCTCTATGCCGAATGGGATGAGCCGGAGACCATCGATGCGGTGGCGAATGCCCTGTCGTCTCTCGGCGAGGTGATCCGCCTCGAGGCCAAGGACGATTTCCCGAGACGGCTCCTCGACGCGAAGCCCGACTTTGTTTTCAACATCGCGGAGGGACTCTTCGGGGTGAATCGGGAGAGCCATGTCCCATCGATCTGCGAGTTCCTCGGCGTCCCGTATCATGCCTCGGACCCGCTGACCCTTGGCCTGACTCTCCATAAGGGGCGCGCCAAGGAGATCATGGCGTACTACGGGGTCCCCACGGCCCCATTCATCGTCGCCAACTCCAGGTCCGACGCCAGGAACGTGAATCTTCCCTTTCCGCTCTTCGCCAAGCCGGCGCTCGAAGGGTCCGGGAAGGGCATCACTCAGAAATCGCTCTGCTCCAACCGGGCAAAGCTGGTTCAGGTGGTGGAGGAACTGCTGGAGACCTACCAGGAACCGGTTCTCATCGAGAGCTGGCTTCCGGGGCAGGAGTTCACGGTCGCGGTCTTGGGTAACGGCAAAGAGGCGCGCACCCTTCCACTGGTTGGTATGCGATTCGACGAACTCCCTCTCGGGGCCCAGCCGATCTACGGCTACGAGGCGAAGTGGCTTTGGGACACGCCGGAGCATCCGCTCGACCTCTTCGAATGCCCCGCGAATATCCCGAAGGAGCTCGCCCGGGACGTGCGGTCGGCGGCGCTCAGCGCCTATCGGATCTTGGGTTGCCGCGACTGGTGCCGGGTCGATATCCGGTGCGATGCCGCGGGCCGGCCGATGGTGGTGGAGCTCAACCCGTTGCCCGGCATCCTCCCGAATCCGCAGGATAATTCCTGCTTCCCGAAGGCGGCCCGGGCGGCCGGCATGACGTACGACGGGCTGATTCAGACGGTCGCCGATATCGCCTGGCGGCGGATCAGCGGACGCGCCCTGCTCAAGAAGGCGGCGGAGAGGAAACGGGCCGCGGCGTGAAGATCGGTATTCTGTACGATGCTGGCAGCCAGGACTGGGACCAGAAGGACGTCGCCGCGGTGATGTCGAACGTCACCGAAATCCAGAGCTGGCTTCGGCGGTCGGGGCATGAGGCGGCGCCGGTTCCGGTGGCGCTGGGTGATGTGACCTGGCTCAGGCGGGTGCAGAAGCACGACCTGATCTTCAATCTCTGCGAGGGTGTCAACGGCTACGCGCGCTACGAGGACTTTGCCGTCGCGGCGCTCGAGTTGACCCGGGTGCCCTTTACCGGTTGCCCCTCTTGGCCGGTGACGATCTGCCACCGGAAACACATCGCCAACACGCTGATGGCCGCGGCCGGGGTTCCGGTTCCTCCCTTTGTGCTGGCGCGGGGGATCACCCCGCCCTCGGGGCTCAGGTACCCGGTCATCGCGAAGCCCTCGGGTGAAGACGCGAGCGTCGGGATCGACTCCGGCGCCGTCTGCACGACCCGCAAGGCGCTCCGCGACCGGCTGGCCAAGGTCTGCGAACAGTGGGAAGAGATCTTGATTCAAGAGTACGTTCCCGGCCGCGAGGTCAATGTGGGCTTCATCGGACGGGACATTCTCCCCCTCTCCGAAATCAGCTTCGACCGGATGCCGGTCGGGAGTTGGCCGATCGTCACCTACGCGGCAAAGTGGGACACCGGCAGTGCGGAAGATCTTGGCACCGAGCCGGTCTGTCCCGCCCAGCTTAGCCCCGAGCTCACCCGGCGGGTGACGCAGGCGGCGCGTCTGGCGTGGGAAACGCTGACCGGCTCCAAGGGATATGGCCGGGTCGACCTCCGTATCACCGAGCAGGGAGAGGTCTTCGTCCTCGAAGTGAATCCGAATCCCGACCTGTCGATCGATGCCGGGCTGGCCAGGATGGCCCGGGCTCGTGGATGGGAATACGGGGAATTGCTGCTCAAGGTGGTCGACGAGGCGAGCGAGCGGTTCGAGCGCGCGCGCGCCGCCGAAGCCCTGACGCAGAACGTGCCGGCATGAGCACGATCGCCACCGCGATTCTCCTCCGTCCGCTCACCGCGCTCGACCGGGATCGGGTGGAGCAGATCACCCGGACGACGGGGGTCTTCCGCCTGGACGAGATTGCGGTGGCGCTTGATGTGCTCGATGCCGCCCTCGGCATCGGCCGCCGTGCCGATCCCGATTACGAAACGCTCGGTGCCGAAGTGGATGGTGTTCTCGTCGGATGGATCTGCTGGGGTCCGACGCCATGTACCCTTGGCACCTTCGACCTCTACTGGATTGCGGTCGACCCGGTGCTCCACGGCATCGGCGTCGGTTCGGCGCTCACGAGAGAGATGGAGCGGAGGCTGGCCGGCCGAGCACGGCTCATCGTTGTGGAAACCGCCGGCCGGGCCGACTATGCCACGACCAGGGCCTTCTACGACAAGCAGGGCTACCAGGTCGGAGCGCGCATCGCGGACTACTACGCGCCGGGAGACGATCTGGTGACGTATACCAAGAAGATTGCTTCGGGAGCATAGATGTCCACCTGGCAGGACCTTCTCCGGCAGCGGTCCATCACCAGCATCGAAGCGCTCGCCGAGCGCTTCGGGCCGGAGCATTTCCCGGTGGAGCATCGCGACCGGCTCCGCCAGGCTATCGACAACTTCGAGTTTCGGATCTCGCCGCCGATGGTGGACCTGATCGAGTCGCCGAACGACCCGATTTGGCGGCAGTACATCCCGACGCTGGAAGAGCTGGACGTGGTGGATGGGATCGTCGATTCGCTTTCGGAAGATCGTGACAGCCCCGTCCCGAACATCACCCATCGCTATCCCGACCGCGCCCTCTTCCTGGTGTCGCCGGTCTGCGCCAGCTACTGCCGGTTCTGCACTCGGCGCCGCAAGGTGGGCGATCCCGAAAAGATCCCGCTCTCACAGTTCGAGTCCGCCTTCCAGTACCTCGAGGCGCACACCGAGATCCGGGATGTGATCATGTCGGGCGGCGATCCGCTCATGCTCTCCGACCGGCGGCTGGAGGCCATTCTCACCCGGCTTCGGGCAATTCCCCATCTCGAGATCATCCGGATCGGCAGCCGGGTGCCATGCCATCTGCCGGAGCGGATTACCCCTGAGCTCTGCGACATGCTGCGGCGCTTCCATCCCCTCTTCATCAACACCCATTTCAATCACCCGAGCGAGCTGACCCCCGCCGCGGTGCATGGGCTCGGGATGCTGGCGGATGCCGGTATTCCGATGGGGTGCCAGACGGTGCTCCTCAAGGGAGTGAACGACACCCCCGAGGTGATGGTCCGCCTGATGCAGCGCCTGCTGATGGCGCGGGTCCGGCCCTACTACATCTACATGGCCGACCAAGTGGCCGGGGGAGAGCACTTCCGGACCACGGTGGAAACCGGCCTCACGATCATGAAGGCGCTCCGGGGCTGGACAAGTGGCCTGGCCAACCCCCATTTCGTGATCGACGCCCCAGGGGGAGGCGGGAAGGTGCCGCTCCTGCCGGAGTACGTGGAGAGCGTGAGCGAAAACGAAGTCGTGCTGAGGAACTTCAAGGGCGATCGCTACGTCTACCGCCAGCCCGACCGGCCTACGACTCGACGGCCGGCGGTCTCGGATCCGGAGTACCTGCTGCAGCCACTCTAGTCATTGCGAGGCGGCGCAGCCGCCGAAGCAATCTCGGGAGATTGCTTCGGGAGCTTCGCTCCCTCGCAATGACGAATTCGCTCGCAATGACCACGGAGCCCACCTCTGGCCCGGCATAGGCGGCCTCCGCCGCTTAGATTCACCGGCATGGCGTCTCCAACCGCCCTGGTAACCGGCGCAACTTTGGGGATTGGCCGAGCGACGGCATTTGCGCTCGGCCGGGCGGGGTATCGGGTTGGGGTCTGTGCCCGGCAGGCGGACCGAGTCGAAGCCCTGGTAGCGGAACTCCGGGCCGCCGGCATCGAAGCCACCGGCCGACCGGCGGACGTGAGTGATCCTCAGGACGTTCAGGCCCTGGTCGAAAATGTCAGCGCCGCCCTCGGCCCAATCCATACTCTGATCAACAACGCCGGGATCGCCGTGATCCGCCCCTTCGCCGAGCTCACCCTCGAAG
>JABFSM010000276.1 GCA_013140635.1 Gemmatimonadales bacterium | reverse complement strand
GGCGGGTAGATATAGGACTGTCGTGGGGTTGGGCTCCTGCGTGCTCAAATGGTAACGCGGGTGGCTTGGTTCGAGGAGGGTTGGGGACAAGGAAGTGTCCGGATGTGGGCTCGGCCGTGTTGGAGCGAACTGCCTCTGGGCAACGCGGCTTTCACCGCGCTCCTTGACGGATGTATATACATCATGTATGCTATGCCGGCCCACTTCTCGTGGGATGCTGAGAAGAGCGCCGCGAATCTCGCCGCCAGGGGCTTCGGCTTTGCGTTTGCGAGCCAGATCTTTGGCGGCCCTAGGTTGGAGCGGCCCGACACCGGGCGGGACTACTGCAGCGCCGCATCGTTTCTGCCGGACGGAGCAATCACCGTGAGCGCCAAGCATACCAAGGGTGGTCGTCGTCGTAAGCCGCCATTCCGCGGTGAGGCCGATTTCGCGCGGATGGATGCGATGACCGAGAAGGACATCGAGCGTACCTCCCCCCCGGAACTGGCCAATCTCCCAGCCGATTTCTGGGATGGCGCAAAGCTCGTGCTGCCGATTTCGAAGCAAGCGGTTTCGCTTCGAGTCGACCGCGACGTGCTGGACTGGTTCAAGAAGCAGGGGCCGAGGTATCAGTCGCGGATGAATGCGGTGCTCAGGAGTTACATGTCACGGAGCGGTCAGGCCCGTCGAGCGAACGGAAAGCGAACGAGCTCCCGTTAGCCCAGCCTCGGCCCTCGCCGTTGCCGCCCCACCGCGCCCCCGGTATTCTCCGGCCATCATCCAATCACGAATGCCCCAACGCGAGCTTTCGGCAACTTCTTCTGCATGGTGGTCTGGGTGACCTGCTTCAACCGATACACCGGGGCTCCGATGGACGCGTTCTTTACGATGGCGGTGATCGAGTGAGATCGCTTCGGCCGCGTTGCGGCCTCGCGATGACTAACCATGCCGAGGTCTCGCGATGATTGGCGCCCAGCCATGAGGACCGATACCGAACTGACCGTTCGCGGCCTGATCCTCGGCTCGCTGATCGCCGCGGTCTTCACCGCCGCCAACGTCTATTTGGGTCTCCGGGTCGGGCTCACGATCGCCTCCTCGATCCCGGCCGCCGTCATCTCGATGGGGGTCCTTCGGGCCCTCCGCACCGGGAGCATTCGCGAAAACAACATCGTGCAGACGGTCGCGTCGGCGGGAGGGACTCTCTCCGCGATCATCTTCGTGCTCCCCGGGCTCATCATGGTCGGGTGGTGGAGGAGCTTTCCCTTCCTGGCCAGCTTTCTGATCTGCGCGCTGGGCGGGATCCTCGGCGTCCTCTTTTCGATTCCCCTTCGGCGCGCCCTGGTGGTGAACTCGACCCTCCCATTCCCCGAGGGACTGGCCGCCGCCGAAGTGCTCAAGGCGGGGGCCACCGGCGACGAAGCTTCACCTAACGCTATCGAGCGGAAACGGGGCCCGCTGATCGTCCTCGCGGGCGCCCTGGTCGCCGCCGGAAGCCAGATCGTGGCCGGCACCGGCCTCGCCGCGACGGGGCTGGCGCAGTTCTTCCGCGTGGGGAGCAGCGCCACCGGCGTGAACCTCGGCTTCTCCCTGGCACTATTGGGAGCGGGGCACCTGGTCGGCCTCTCCGTGGGCATGGCCATGCTCACCGGGATCATCATCGCGTGGGGCATCGCGACCCCGATCCTGAGCGCCGGGCTCCCGGGCGAAGCGGCCGACGTCGCCCTCACCGTCTGGCGTACGAAAGTCCGCTTCATCGGCGCCGGCGCCATCGGTGTGGCCGCCATCTGGAGCCTGGCCAAGCTGGTGAAGCCGGTCGTAGGTGGTCTCTTGGCCACCGCCCGGGCCCGCGCCGCCGCCGCCACCGGCGGCCAGGACGACCGCGACATTTCGCTCGGCACGATCGGCGGCCTTACCCTGGGATGTCTGGTGTTGATCGGCTGGCTGCTCAAGGACTTCGTGGCCGGCACGCCCCTCGAATCCTCGACCTGGCAGTTGGTCTTGGGCGGCGTCCTATTCACACTGCTGATCGGCGGCTTCGTGGCGACGGTGGCGGGATACATGGCGGGGCTGATCGGCGCCTCGAATAGCCCCGTGTCCGGCATCGGTATTCTGGCGACCGTTATGGTGGCGCTGCTGCTGGCGGTGTTCGTGCAGCCCTCCCTCGGCCCAGCCGCCACCGAGGCGCTGGTGGCCTTCGCGCTCTTTACGGTGGCGATCGTCTTCTCGATCGGCACCATTTCCAACGACAACCTCCAGGACTTGAAGACCGGGCAGCTCGTGGGCGCGGCGCCGTGGAAGCAGCAGGTGGCGCTCATCGTCGGCGTCATTGCGGGATCGCTGGTCATTCCCCCGGTCTTGGATCTGCTGAATCAGGCCTACGGATTTCCCGGCGATCCGAACCGGGCCGCGATCAGCGCGCAACCGCTGCCGGCGCCGCAGGCCACCCTGATCTCGACCTTGGCGCGCGGCGTGCTCAATGCCGAACTCGACTGGAATCTGATCGGCATCGGGGCGCTGGTCGGGCTCGCCTGTATCATGATGGACGAGACTCTGGGCATGCTCAAGCTGCTGCGGCTCTCCCCACTGGCGATCGGCATCGGGATCTATCTCCCGATGGACGCCACCCAGCCGGTGGTGGTGGGCGCAGTGATTGCCTGGTTCTTCAACCGCGCAATGGACCGTCGCGCCAACGCGGAGATGGCCAAGCGCTTCGGCGTGCTCCTCGCGTCGGGGCTGATCGTGGGGGAGAGTCTGTTCGGTGTGCTGACGGCTGGGCTCATCGTCGCGACCGGCAGCGGGACGCCGCTTGCGGTGGTCGGTCCCGGCTTTGCGGGAGCGGCCACCTGGATCGGCGCCGCGCTCTTCGCGGCGGTCGTTGCCCTGAGTTACCGCTGGGTGGCAAGGCAGGGGGAGTTGTAAGAGGTCAGCGCACCAGCTCCACCTTGTCGCCGGTGAGCCATACTTCCACCGGTCGGCCGTCGAGAAGGGCGGGGCGATACGACCTCGATTGCACCATCGACTGGATGTTCCGGTCGATCTCCGGATAGCCGCTCCCGGAGGAAATATCGACTCGGAGCACATTGCCGGTCGTGCCGATGCGGATTCGGGTGACCACGGGCCGAGGCGTAATGTCGCGAGGCCGCTCCCCTTCGCGAACGACCCGCCGCATTGGGGTAGGGGCCTTTCCCTCCTTCACCACCACCGGACCGCAGAGGATGGCTGGTTCGACCGTCACCGCCGGCGCGGGGGCGTATTGCACGCGGACTCGAAATGCGGCGGGAGGGTCCTTTGAGTCGGGCCGAAGAGAGGCGAGGATCTGATCGATCAGCGAGTCGGGAGGGGTCGCCTCCGGCGGTGCGTCCACAACGTGGGCGGTTGGGGGCTTCGACAGGAATACGCTCACGATGGGCGGGTTCGCCCGCGTGTCGGGACCTCCCAGGCGGCGCAAGAGCCCGGCCGAGTCGAGGACCTGGCCCACGTCGACGAGGAGGTGGGCCGGGGAAACGGGCTGACACCCCTGGGGGGCGGGGTAGCTCATGACGAGCGTGGCCGTGAGGTGCCATACGGTCAAGAAGGAGGCTGGCATCGAGAGCCCTGGCGGAGGATGTGGGGAAAGATAGCTGCTCTCCTAGAACACGCGAGTGCCTTCGTCAGGCGGCCACTATCGTCCGAAGCGATGGGGGTTTCTCGATCGACTCTTGGAGCGGTGGGAAATCGACGTGCGACTGTGGAGTTCCCCGCGTAGTCGCGGTTTCTCGTTGGGGGGAAGCGATCGAGCAACTCCGGTGATCCGCCAAGCACTCCGGGTCGTAATGACTCGGACCCTGGCGCGTGGAAAGCAGTACCTGTCACGCTTCCGGGAAAGTGCGTCACGCACCAAGCAATGCCGAGGAGGCGCCCAGCAGTTGAAGGCCTTAATGTTTCAGCGGCTGTCGGTGTCGTAGCAATGCGGGTGAGGCACCTAGCAATCCCCGTCGTGCGCCAAGCAACACCGGTGACACACCCAGCAGTTAGCGTTCTTAATGCTTCAGCTGCTGTCGGTGCCGCAGCAATGCTGGTGAGGTACGCAGCAATCCCCGTCGTGCGCCGAGCAACGCCGGTGAGACACCCAGCAATTAGCGTTCCTAATGTTTCAGCGGCGGTCGGCGCCGTAGCGGTATCGGTAGAGCGCCAAGCGCACCCCCACCAGTGCAAGCAGGAGCGTCTCCCCAGAGACATAGGGAACGCGATGAGAATCAGGGTTTGCCCGCCAAGTACACCTTCATCAAGCTCTGGTACGGCACGTCCTGTTCGTTCGCGAGCCGCTTGAGATCGGCCAGCAAGGTCTCCGGCAGTCGCATGGAAACCGGGGTGGTCGTCGGTTTGAGGTGCGGGAATACGCCGCGACGGGCTCGTGACCAGTCGAAGTATTCCGTCGTGTCCGCCGTAGCCCAGAATGCCTGCTCCGCTGCTTCGGAGGCAAACTTAGGAATCGGCTTGATCTTGGGCTTCGGCATAGCGCCCTGCGCTTCTGTTGCGGCGCGCCACTGGATCATGGCTCCAGCGCCCAGGACCCCACCGCGCTGTCGGCAGCAAGAGCTGGTTAGGCGCTTCGCCGCTTGGGCGGCGACTTGCGCTGGCGCCGTAAGACCGGGGCAAGAGCTCGGAGTGCCTCGTTCACGGCATCGGCATCTGGGAAAACATCGCGGACTGCGGGATCGACCACGACGATATTGGTCCCCTCGCGAAAGCGGCTCGCGATCGCTCCACGAACGGCCTTCGAGAAATCATACTCGGGGCGCATCGTGTCCCGATCGGGATCAACACGGGGTCGGGGTCTAGCTCTGGGCTTCTTCATAGTGGCGGTGCTCGCGACGAGTGGCGAGTCTGGCGCTAATGAGTCGGGTTCGCGGAGGACGCTCCGCGAAAGATACAACAATTAGCCGATTCCGGTCGGACTGCCCAAGTGCGAGGTACCGCTCCTCCTCCTCCGAGTGGGCGGGGTCAGGAAGCAAGAGCGCGAAGGAATCCGCAAACGCAGCGACGGCCTCTTCGAAGGTGACTCCATGTTTGCGGTAATTGGCCGCGGCCTTCGTCGGACTCCACTCGAACTCGTACGCCACTCAGGGCTCCGATCGTCACAATGTCGGTGCGAACGCGCCGGGGCGATGGTCGCCGCCAGATCGCACACTCCCGCGGCGAGTTCCCAAATCTCGCAGCGCGCCCAGAGCCCATCCAGCGCCCGAGCGGCGTCGGCGAATTTGACCTCGGGAATAGTGCCCCCCCTGAGCGAGTCGGAGCAGGGCGTGAGAGGTTTCGACGATGGCAAGCCGCCACCGCTTCTCGGAATGACAACGGGCGCCCCGTGCGGAGCGCCCGTAGATTGCTTCGGCTGCTACGCAGCCTCGCAATGACCGACGCGCGCTACCCCAGCCGCCGCGCCGTGTTGATCACATTCACCCCGTTGAACCGGGTCGTGGCGCAGCCATGGCTCACCGCGCTCACCTGGCCCGGCTGGCCCTTCCCGTCGCTGAAGCTGCCGTTGAGCCGGTAGTCCCGCTGGTCGCAGGTGGCCGCCACCGAATTCCAGAACTCCTGCGTATTGGACTGATAGGCCACGTCATTCAACTGGCCCACCACCTTGCCCCCCTTGATCTCGTAGAAGAGCTGGCCGCCGAACTGGAAGTTGTAGCGCTGCTGGTCGATCGAGTACGACCCCCGCCCATGAATCAGAATGCCCTTGTCGACGCCGGCGATCATCTCCGCTTGCGTCATCGGAGCGGGGCCGGGCCGCAGCGAGACATTCGGCATCCGCTGGAACTGCACCGAATCCCACGAATCGGCATAACAGCAGCCGTGCGATTCCTTCTCGCCCAGGATGTGCACCTGGTCGCGGATGGCCTGGTAGTTGACCAGGATGCCGTCCTTCACCAAGTCCCATTCCCGCGACTTGACCCCCTCGTCGTCCCAGCCGATTTCGCCGAGGGAGTTAGGCTGGGTCCGGTCGGCAACGAAGTTCACCTGCTTGTTGCCGAAGTTGAAGCTCTTGCTCTTCCACTTGTCGAGGGTAGCAAAGCTGGTGCCGGCGTAGTTGGCCTCGTACCCCAGCACCCGGTCGAGCTCGAGCGGATGGCCCACCGACTCATGGATCGTGAGGAAGAGGTGGGTCGGGTCGAGCACCAAGTCCCACTTGCCCGGCTCCACCGAGCGCGCCGTCAGCTTTTCCTTGGCCTGTGCCGCGGCCAAGGTCGCGTCTTCCACCATGTCGTAACGGGGCCCGTACATGGCGGTAATGCCGGGGCGCCCGGAGCCGGGCTGGAGATACTCCCAGCCCAACCCCATCGGCGCGCTCAGCGCATTCCGCTGCTGGAACCGGCCGCTGGCCTGATCGGTGGTCGTGACGGTGAAGGTGGGCCAGATCCGGTGAATATCCTGGTCCGCATACGTCCCGTCGGTCGAGGCGAAGTATTTCTGCTCGTTCACCACCGCCACCGACGAGTTGACGAAGGTCGCCCCTCCCGCCAGCGCCGCGGCATTCACCGCCATGAGCAGATCCACCTTTTCCTGGATCGGGACCGCCATGGCGTTCTTGACGATCTTGGTTTTCCACGCCACCTCACCCCACGCCTTGGTCGGGGCGAGCTGCACCGGCTCGGTCTGGAGCTTCGAGTTGGCCTTGGCGATGGCCACCGCCTTACGCGCCGCCGCCGCAATGCCGTCAGTGGTCACTTCGTTGGTGGCCGCAAAGCCCCACGTGCCGTTGGCAATGACCCGGATGCCCACCCCGTACGACTCGTTGTCCTGAATGCCCAACACTCGGCGCTCCCGGGTGCCCACCTGCTGATTCAGGTAGCGGCCGATGCGGATATCGGCGTAACTGGCTCCCGCCTTACGGGCCGTGTTGAGCCCCGCATCGGCCAGGGCCTTCTTGTCGCCCGCCGGGACCCTGGTGAGCGCCCCGTTCCAGTGCCGGCCGTCGGGGCGGAGGATGACCGCCCCCGCCGCCGCGCTCGATACGCCGAGAAAGTCTCTCCGCTTCATCTGGGCCTCCTAGACCGCGTCCGAGAGGCTGGTGAAGGTGAAGTCCCGCGCCTTGATCGGCGGGAGGAGGTTTCCGCCCTGCCTGACCGGCTTGCCGAGGGCTTCGACGTTGTTGAGCATGATGATGGCGGACTCGTTGAACCGGAAATTCTTGATGGCGTAGGCGATCTTCCCGTTTTCGATGTAGAAGGTGCCGTCCCGCGTGAGGCCGGTGACGAGGCCGGTCTGCTGGTCGACCGCGCGGATGTACCAGAACCGGGTGACCAGGACGCCGCGCTGGGTGTCACGAATCAGATCTTCCACCGAGCCGGTGCCGCCGGCCATGATCATGTTGCCGGGGTTCGGGGTCGGCTCGACCCCCTTCTTCATTGCCCAGACCCGGTCGTAGTTGAGGGCTTTGATGACGCCGTTCTCGACGAACGTCATCGGCTTTCGGGGGAGACCGTCGCCGCCCCAGCCCGCGGCCGGCACTTCGGGATTGAACGGATCGGTGGTGAGGGTGACGTTGTCGCCCAGGAACTTCTCGCCTAACCGCGTTCCGCCCCCCTTCTTGGAGAGGACGCTCCGGCCCTCTTCCGCCCCGCGGGCGTTGAAGCCGAAAATGAGGTTGCCCACGAAATCGGAAACCGCGGTCGGCTCCAGGATGACGGTGTACTTGCCTGGTTCGATCGCCTTGGTGGTGCGGGAGGCGATGGCCTTCTCGATGGCGATGTTGGCCGACTCCGCCGAGTTGAACTTGGCGGCGTCGTTATAGTCCCGGGTGACGTACCCCGACCCCTGCTCGTCCTCGGTGCGAACGGTGAGGGAAAAATCGAGGTTGGTGCGCCGGTCGTAGCCGAAGAGTCCTTTCGAGTTCATCGTGGCGCGCCACTGGGAGCCGTCCTGCAGGAACCCGGCCGCCACGCAGCCCCGCTTCTTCGACGGGACGATGCTGTCGGCCGCCACCTGGGCCCGGTACTCGGGGTCGATCTTGGCGGTCGCGTCGTAGTAGCCGGGGGTCTTCTGATAGGTCTGGGGCCCCAGGGGCTCGATCCACTCCGGGTTTTCCGGCGCGAGCTTGGCCAGCTCCTCGGCCCGGCGCACCACCCGCTCCAGCGCGGCGTCTTCGAATTCATTGCCGCTGGCGGAGCCGGAACGCTTCCCGAAGCTGACGTTGATGTTGAGGTTGCGGTTGGAGGCCTCGCCGGCGGTGCTCACGCTGTTCCGCGCGTAGCGGATGTTGCCGCCGGTCCCGCCGCCGATGCCGGCCTGGCAGGTGTCGGCCTTGCACATCCGCATCACCTTCTCGAGGATCTCTTTCGCCTGCTGCTCGTTGAGTTCGGACATGTTTTTCGCTCGCTCGATTAGTCGGTCGAAGGTGATGTGAGTTAGATGCGCCGCGCGGTGTTCAGCACGTTGACGCCGTTGACGCGGGTGGTGGACGATCCATGGGAGACCGCGCTCCCCTGGCCCGGCTGCCCCTTGCCGTCGTTGAAGGAGCCGCCCAGCCGAAAATCGCGGTTGTCGCAGGAGGCGACCACCGAGTTCCAGAACTCCTGGGTATTGGACTGGTAGGCCACGTCATTGAGCATCCCGGCGATCTTGCCGCCCTTGATTTCGTAAAAGAGCTGGCCGCCGAACTGGAAGTTGTAGCGCTGCTGGTCGATCGAATAGCTCCCATCACCCACGATGTAGATCCCCTTGTCGACGCCGGCGATCATATCGGCAGGCGTCATCGGGGCGGTGCCCGGCGACAGCGACACGTTCGGCATCCGCTGGAACTGCACCGAATTCCAGTTGTCGGCGTAGCAGCAGCCGTGCGATTCCTTCTCGCCCAGGATATGGACCTGGTCGCGGATCGCCTGGTAGTTGACGAGGATCCCGTCTTTCACGAGGTCCCACCGCTTGGTCTTGACCCCTTCGTCGTCGTAGGCCACGGCGCCCAGGGACCCGGGCTGGGTCTTATCGGCGAAGAGGTTCACGACCTTGGAGCCGTAGTTGAAGCTCTTGCTCTTCCATTTGTCGAGGGTGGCGAAGCTGGTGCCGGCGTAGTTGGCCTCGTAGCCCAGCACCCGGTCGAGCTCGAGCGGATGGCCGACCGACTCGTGAATCGTGAGCCAAAGATGGGACGGGTCGAGGAGGAGATCCCACTTGCCCGGCTCGACGGTGCGGCCGCTCAGCTTCTCCTTGGCCTGTTCCGCCGCCAGCTTGGCGTCTTCCACCATGTCGTAGTACTTGCCGTACTGGACACCGACCGGTGTCTGGAATTTGCCCGCCGGCCGCGCCGAGAGATACTCCCAGCTCATCCCCATCGGGGCGGAGAGGGAGTTCCGCCCGCCGAACTTGCCGGTGGCCCGGTCGGTGACCGTGATATTGAAGCCGGGGAGGATGCGGTGGACGTCCTGGTCGATATAGCTCCCATCGGTGCTGGCGAAGTATTTCTGCTCGTTCACCAGGAAGATCCGGGAATTGATGAAGGTGGCGCCGGCGGCCAGGGCCGCGGCGTTCACCGCCATCAGCAGGTCCACCTTTTCCTGGATCGGGACGGTGAAGCCGTTCTTCTCGATCGGGGTGACCCAGGAGACCTCGCCGGCCCCCTTCACGGGGGCGAGCTGCACCGGCTCGGTCTGGAGCTTGGAATTGGCCTTGGCGATGAGGACCGCCCGCCGCGCCGCCCGGGCCAGACCGTCGGTGGTGACTTCATTGGTGGCCGCAAAGCCCCAGGTGCCGTTGGCGATGACCCGGATGCCGGCGCCGTAGGACTCGTTGCTGTTGACCCCCTGGACGAACCGCTCCCGGGCGAAGACCGCCTCATTGAGGTAGCGGCCGATCCGGACGTCGGCGTAGGTGGCTCCGGCGCCCTTCGCGGCGTTGAGCGCCACGTCGGCCAGCGCCTTCTTTTCGCCTGCGGGTATGGGGGTGAGACTGCCGAACCAATCTTTGCCGGTCTTGCGGGTGAGGGCGAACGCACCGGCCGCGCCTCCGCCCAGGTGAAGAAAGTCACGTCGTCGCACGGGGAGGCCTCGGGAAGATTGAGGTAATGTAGGAATGTACGCAGCGGGGGAGGAATTTGTTACGCTATTCGCTATTCGCTATTCGCTATTCGCTATTCGCTATTCGCTACTCGCTATTCGCTATTCGCTACTCGCTACTCGCCAAAGGCCTTTAGCGAATAGCGAATAGCCAATAGCGAACACCGAGCCTACTCGTATCGCAGTGCGTCTACCGGATCCAGCCGACTCGCCTTCGTCGCCGGATACATCCCGAAAAAGACCCCCGTCACCGCCGACGCCACGATGGCGGCCACGACCGACCAGAGCGGCACCTCCGCCGGGACCGGCGTGAAGTTGGCCACCGCGGCGGCAATCAGCGCCCCGGCGATCATCCCGATGACCCCGCCCAGCATGGTGAGCGAGGCCGCTTCGACCAGGAACTGGAAGAGGATTTCGCGCCGGGTGGCGCCAAGGGCCTTCCGCACACCGATTTCTCGGGTCCGTTCGGTAACCGAAATCATCATGATGGCCACGACGCCGACGCCGCCGACCATGAGCCCGACGCTGGAGAGGGCCAGCATGACCAGGAAGAAGCCGCTGGTGACGCTGTTGAAAGTGTCGAGGAGCTTGTCCTGGGTGACGACCGAAAAGTTGTTCTCCACCGAAGGCTTGAGCCCCCGCTTGGCGCGCATCGCCGCAATGACCTGGTCCTGGGCGTCGGCCACCGTCACCGAGTCGCCGGGGCGCACCACGATCTGCATCCACCCCTTCCAGTAGTCCGCCACCTTGGTGAAGGTGGTATGGGGCATGATAGTGATCGGGTTGGTGCCGCCGCCGAAGAGGCTGGCCGCCTCGGCGTAGACGCCGACGACGCTGAACGGCTGGCCGTAGATCTTGATCACCTTCCCGATCGGGTCGAGTCCGGGAAAGAGCGTTTCCGCCAGCGCGTCGTTGATGACGGCGACATTGCTTCCCGCGGCGAATTCGATTTCGGTGAAGTTCCGGCCGGCGGTGATCGTGCCGCCCGCCACGAAGGGCCAATTGGTGGTAAAGCCGACGATGTTGACGCTGGAGAGCTTCTGGTCCGCGTAACTGACCGGCCCGCCGGTATCCTCCCGATAGCCGACATCCTTCACGCCGGGGAGGTCGCCCAGCATCTTGGCCTCTTCGACGGTGAGCCAGGGATTCCGGCGCCAGGGGGACATTTCGTCGGAGCCGTCGCTGATGTTGAGGCCGCCGCGAAAGAAGCGGAAGACGAAGAAGGTCTTGGGCCCCAGGGTCTCGATTTCCCGTGCCACCGCCCGGTTGATGCCGGTGATCATCGAAGCCATGGCGATGACCACCATAACGCCGATCGCCACGCCCAGGATGGTGAGGGCGGCGCGTACCTTGTTGGCGCGGACCGAGTCGAGCGCCATTCCCATGCCCTCGAAGACGCGGGCGAGCGAGCCTGTCATCCGATTGCTCATTCTTGCCTCAAGGCTTCGATGGGATCGAGCCGCGAAGCGCGGCTCGCGGGGTAGATCCCGGCCGTCATGCCGACCGCCACACCCAGAAAGACGCCGAGCCCAACCGACCAGGGGGCAACGGCAGCGGGAAGGGGAGTGACCCCCCGCACCAGAAACGCGAGACCGATGCCGGCCCCGATGCCGATCAGGGCGCCGACGGTCGAAAGGGTGGCCGACTCGACCACGAACTGCGCGAGGATGTCGGCCCGCTTGGCGCCCAGCGCCTTCCGGATCCCGATTTCACGAGTCCGCTCGGCCACCGCCATCAGCATGATATTCATGATCACGATACCGCCGACGACCAGGGAGATCGCCACCAGCGCCGGCAGCGCCGTCATGAGGATGGCGGAGATCTTGTTCCACCCCTCGAGCGCCCCCTCCGCCGTCTGCAGGGCGAAGTTGTTTTCCTGCGCCGGCTTCAAGCGGCGCTGAATGCGCATGAGCCCTTCGACCTCATTCACGGCGAGCTTCATCGCGGCCGGGTTGTCGGCCCGCACGTGGAGTTCATCCATGAACCCCAGGCGACAGACCGCCCGGTGGATCGGGGCATCGAAGGGAACCACGGCGAATTTGTCGAGGGAAATCCCGAAGAGGGTTCCCTGCTTGGCGATCTGCCCGACCACCCGGTAGGGAATCCCGGCGATCATCACCGACTTGCCGATCGGGTCGGCGCCCTTGAAGAGCTTGTCGGTAATTTCCCAGCCCACGACGATGACCGCCGCGCCGACCTTCGCCTCCTGCGGCGTAAAGGTGCGCCCCGACGCGATTTCGTAGTTCTTGATCTGGAAATACGGCGCATCGGCGGTTTGAATGTCGATCTGCTTGGCGGTCTTGCCGTCCCAAAGCATGTCGAGATTCTCGGAGCAGTAGCGCGAATAGAGCACCGGCGTCTGGACGTTGTCCTCGAGGTAGGCCGCTTCCTGGTAGTTGATCCGGGGGCGGCGCTGCCACTCCCGCCACATATCCTCGGTGACGTTGCCGGAGTTGAAATTCGACATTCGCCGGAGCTGAAAGGTGTTGAGGCCGATCAGTTTGTTGGCGAACTGGTCTTCCATGTACACGTTCATGCCCTGGACGATCGACACCACGGCAATCAGGAAGGTGACGCCGATCAGCACGCCGAGGAGCGAGAAGAAGCTCTTCAGCTTCTGGACGCGGATCGTGTTCAGCGCCATCCCCACCGCGTCTCGGATCAGCATGTCAGGCGGCCGCCCCCCGCCGGTTCGTCGTGTCGCTCGAGACCTTCCCGTCCTTCAGGACGACGGTGCGTTCCGCATGGGCGGCGATGTCCGGCTCGTGGGTGACCATGATGATCGTTTGCCCTTGCGCGTGCAGGCTCTCGAAGACCCGCATGATCTCTTCGCTCGTGGTGCTGTCGAGGTTGCCGGTCGGCTCGTCGGCCAGGAGAATGGCCGGCTCGTTGACCAGCGCGCGCGCAATGGCGACGCGCTGGCGCTGGCCGCCGGAGAGCTCGTTCGGCCGATGCTCCATCCGGTCGCCGAGGCCAACCCGGGTGAGCGCCGCCTTGGAGCGCTCGCGGCGGTCCTTGGCCCCCACGCCGCCATAGACCAGTGGGAGCTCGACATTCTGGAGCGCCGAGGCCCGCGGCAGCAGGTTGAAGGTCTGGAAGACGAAGCCGATCTCCTTGTTCCGGACCCGGGCCAGGGCGTCGTCTCCCATGCGGGAAACCTCCTGCCCGTTGAGCCAGTATTCTCCGCTGCTCGGCGTGTCGAGGCAGCCGATCATGTTCATCAGCGTCGACTTGCCGGAACCGGACGGTCCCATGATGGCCACGTACTCGTTCCGGCGGATTTCCAGCGACACCCCGCGCAGCGCATGTACTTCTTCCGCGCCCATGACGTAGGTGCGCGTCATGTCGCGAATTTGGATGACGAGGTCGCTCATGGCTTCTTGACGATCTGGGTGCCGGCCTTCGGATCGGGCGCGGCCTTCACCTTGGTGCTGTCCTTCATGTCCCGCACCGACTGGTAGGGCCCCGCCACGACGGTGTCGCCGGCCTTGAGGCCGTCGATCACCTCGAAGTGCTCGTCTCCCGCAATACCGACTTTGACCGGGCGGAACATCGCGACGCCATTCTTCACCACGAAGACCCCCTCGCGCTCCTTGGCCTTCTTCTCCGCCGCGGTGCCGGGCCCCACGGGAGCGCCGGCGCCCGACTTGACCTCGTTGGGCACGTCCTCATGTTGCCTGACGGTCAGCGCGATGATCGGAATCGAGAGCTGCTGCTTCCGGGTGTCGGTCACGATCCGTGAGGTGGCGGACAGGTCGGGACGGATGCCGGCCGGGGGATGGTCGAGCGTGATTTCCACGTCGAAGTCCACCGCGCGGTCGGCCGAGCCGCCGCTCGCGCTGCCGGCCTGAGAAAGCTTGGCGCTGTTGCTGATCTTGGTGACCCGCCCGACGAACGTCGTGTCCGGGAAGGCGTCGATCGATACCGACACCGAGTCGTTAAGGTGGAGGCGCACGACGTCGGTCTCGTCCACCTGCACCTTGGCGAGCACGACCGAAAGGTCGGCCACCGTCATGAGGAGGCCGGTTTCCCGGGAGAAAGTGCCGGGGACGGCGACCTCGCCCTCCTCGACCGCGAGCCGCACCACCCGCCCATCGATCGGCGCCATGAGGCGGGTCTTGGCCAGGTTGGAGCGCGCCTCGGCCAGCGCGGCGCGGGCCTGGTCGACGCCGGCCTGCGACGCCTTGAAATTGGCGTCGGCCACGTCGAAGGACTGCACCGCCTGTTCCACCGATTCACGGGAAATGAGCTCGGCGTTGGTCTTCTGGATGGAGAGGTTCCGGTCCCGGGTGCGCTGAGCCTGGTCGCGGTTGGTCCGCGCCTGCGCCAGCGACGCTTCCGTCTGGGCCACCTGACCCTCGAGCCGGCTCACCACCGAGAGGTACTGCGCCGGATCGATCTGGAGAAGAAACTGCCCCTTCTTGACCAGGTCCCCTTCTTTGACCGCGATTTCCGTAATGCGCCCGGTGATATCGGCGCTGATATCGACCTTCGTTTCCGCCTCGATCTTGCCGCTGGCGGTCACCGCCGCGACCAGATCGCGGGGCGCTACCGTTTCGAGCCTAACTTCGGTGGCCCGTCCGCTCTTCTTTGCGGCGCTCAAGGCCATCATCCCGCCCACCGCCACGACGACGATGGCAAGGCCCAGGGTCCACTTGGCACGACGTGACATGATCGAGTCCTCTCCGTTCAGCGCAGGGGACGGCCAACCGCAAACTCGAGCGCGGCGATGGCCTTATGGTATTCGTAGACGGCGTTCACGTAATCACCTTCGGCGCGCGTCACCGTGTTTTGCCCATCACTCACTTCCAGCGACGAGCCGCTGCCGAGCCGGTAGCGGTCCTGCGCCAGCCGAAGCTGCTCGCGGGCCGACTGCCGGTTCTGCTCCTGGACCAGGATGGCGCGATGCGCGTTGATCACCCCAAGGTACCGGGAGCGGACGTTGCTCTCGACCAGGAGCGTCGTGGCCCGGACGCTCTCGGCCAGATCGTCTTCCTGCGCCCGCGCTTGCGCCACCTGGAGATTCCGGCCGAAGCCGTCGAAAATCGGGAGCGAAATCGTGAGCCGGGCGGAGAAGGGCTGTTTGGTGAACGAGAACGGGAAGACCTGGTTCCGCTCCAGCAGCTGCGCCCGCGCTTCCGGGGTCAGCGCATCGCCGGTGGCGTCCAGGTTCGAAAAGGCGTTGCAGTCGGCGATGATACCGCCGTTGGGATAGCCGGGAACGCCGGCGCCTCCCGGGAGCGATCCGATCAGGGCGTTCTGGAAGCGGCAGTTCTCTGCCTGTCCCTGCGCGCTCGCGATCCGGCCGCCGATCAGGATGTTCTCATCGGTGAACTGCTGCGTGAAGCCGTTGAGGCTGGCCGATAGGTTGATCGTCGGGAGAAAGCGCGACTTGGCCGAACGGGTGTTCCACGTGGCGGCGCGCTCCCGGGCGGAGAACGCCTTGAGCGAGGGGTTCTCGTCGCGCGCCAGGGAGAGCAGTTGATTCTGGTCGAACTGCGGCTCGGTCACCGGGAACGAGTCGGGAAGCGCAACGGTCTCCGGCGTGCCGGGAATCGTGACGCCCATGCGGCGGAAGAGCTCGATCTTGGCCTCGTTTTCCGTCTGCTGCGCCCGAAGGAGCGCCACATCGGACTGGCCCTTGAGCACCTCCGCCTGCCGCACGTCGAGCATCGTGTTCTGCCCGACCTGGTACCGGGCCCGGGCCAGCTCGAGGAAGTCGGAGTTGCGCTGCACCTGCTGCCGCGCGACCTCGGTCTGCGCCGTGGCCTGGAGGGCGTTGAGATACTGGGTGGTGACGTCGTTGCGAAGCTGCTCGCCGGCGTTGGTGATGTCTGCTTCGGTGGCCCGCCGGCTCGCCTGTTGCTGGCCGGTGGCGGCGAGTTCCTGGCCGGAGAGCCGCCAGTTGAACGAAAGCGAGTAGGACGAGCTCATCGACGGCGACGACTGATTGAAGGTCGAACCGCCGAAGGTCGACGCGCCGGAGCCGGTGTAGCCGAGGCTGCTGCTCACGTCGAAGGTCGGGAGAAAGTTCGCGTAGGCGTTGCGAACGCCCCAGTTGGCCGGCCCAGCATCGTTGAGCGCTTGGCGAAAGACCGGGCTGTTCCGCCGAGCCTGTTCGATGGCGTCGTTGAGCGAGAGGCTGGCGGTAGCGGCGGCACGTACCGGAGTGGCAGCCGGCTGCTGGGCGGAGAGCGTCACAGGCAGCGCGATAGTGAGACCGAGGAGGACTCTGGCCCTACGGGTCATGGTGATCTTCCTTGTCGAACGGTCAAGAGAGCATCCCGTATAACGAGACGGTGTTCCAAAAGGTTTCAGCTTGGGACAAAGACCATCTAAAATAATACCATGTCTTGCTTTACGGGTATCGGGCTCTGGGCGGGGAGTATTCGATAGCATCCTTAGTTTCCTAGTCTGCTGGAGAGGGCGTTGAGGATGGCGGAGTAGAAGCGCTCACCGAGTTCCGGAGAGGCGGATAGCCCCGGCGGGATCCGTGCCTGATCGACCAGGTCGGGGGCGATGTACATCACCAAGGAGGTATCGACTTCTCCTCCATGCCAGCGTCCCGGTGGGGATTGCCGGAGTGGGCCCAGCTCCTCGAGCGCGAAGATGTCGGCCACCCGGACCCGGCCGAGGGTGCGGATGGTCGAGAGCGCCTCGAGGTGCTGGTCGGCGGCGTGTGCGGTCAGGATCAGGGTGTCGCGAATAGCTGCCACGTCTTCCCAGACCGCGATAAGTTCGTTGACGGCACGGTGGAGGGTCTTCCGGGTGAGCGAAGCGGTACCGGGCCCGGGCCCTTCCGGCGCCGAGCTGACGCCGAAATCCAGGGCGGGGGCGCAGGCGATGCCGGTGCGGATCGAGAGGTCGTCGGCGAGGCGCTCCAGGATGACGGTATCGCAGCCGAGCGGCAGATGGGGGCCGCGAACCGTTAGGGTCCCCGCCGGCAGCAGGAGCCGCGGCACGGCGGTCAGCACTTCCTCCGCTCGCGCGGGTGTCATCTCCTTCAACCTGAGCGGACGCGCCATCTGACCGTTCCCTTTCCCTGGTGGGTCGCGAGCCTTGTGGGCGCGGCAATGGCCGCCGGCGAGTGGATTCGCGTCCCCTCCCGCGCCGCCGCGATCGCGGCCATCGCGCTGCTCCTGCTCACCGCGGCGGTCCGGCGGCGCGGGTGGATCCTCCCGCCGCTCCTGGCCACCGCCCTCCTGATCGGGCAGGCGGAGTGGCGGCTCACGCGGCTGACCGCCGCCTGGCCCGCGGAACGGGAGGCCCGCATCGAGGCCGCCTCGTCCCGCCTCAGCAACGAACTCCGGGCGGCCCGGACCCTGGCCGATTCTCTGGCCCGCCTGACGCTCGGAGCCGCCGCCGCTTCCCGCGAAGCCGGCTTCACGGCGGTGGAAAATGTGGTTCGCGGAGTTCCCCTCGAATCGGGAGTGGCGATTTTCGAGCCAAACGGCGACGCCCGCGTTTGGGGTGGCCGCTTTCGTCTCCTCCCTTCGCCCGTAGGCGATTCGCTCGAGGTCCGGCTCACTCCATACTACGCAGTGCTCGAGGTGCGGCGCCATTCGGCGTCGGGGCGCGTCGCGGTGGCCTCGGTGCTCCTCGCGGCCGATCCCGCGGTCAAAGACCAAGAACGGACACTCGCGTCCCGTTTTCGGGAAAAAACCGAGGTCGGCCTTCTGATTCTGGCTCCGCATACGGCGCCCAACACGACCGACGTTTTCGACTACGAACAGCCGATGCCTGGGGGGACTCGGGTGCTCTTCAGCGTCCAGTTCGTGCCTCCGGAGCAGGCGGAGGCGGTGGGACGTGCCGCGCGGGTCGGGAAGGGGCGGGTTGCCTGGCTCCTGTTGGCGTCGTTGCTCCTGGCGCCCTGGCTCGTGCCGGCGGGGGTAGTTCGCCTGCTGCTCGGGCTCCTTCCTCTCGGGCTGGCGTTCCGCGCCCCCTTGGGTCCGCTCCTCGGGCTCCCCGCGATGTTCGATCCGAGAGTCTTTTCCAGCTCGTTCCTTGGGCCGGTCTCCCAGGCGGCAGGGCCGCTCGTGCTCCTCGGGGTGGTGCTCGTCATGCTCGGGGC
>JABFSM010000029.1 GCA_013140635.1 Gemmatimonadales bacterium | reverse complement strand
ACCTCGGTCCAACCAGGCCCGCCGGCATCGATCGCCATTCAGGTAGGCGACAACCAAGCCGGGGCCCCGAACGGGGTGCTGGCGGTCAAGCCATCGGTGATCGTGCGGGATGCCTCCGGCCGCGTGGTGCCGAACGCCACGGTGGGGTTCGCGGTGGACCCAGGGAGCGGCGCGGTGGAATTGGCCTCCGTGGCCACCGGCGGCGATGGGGTTGCCTCGCCGGGCAACTGGACGCTGGGGCCCGCCGAAGGGGATCACCGGCTCCGAGCGACAGTCGGAACGGTGCCGGCGGCGGTCTTCACCGCGCGGGCGACCTTTCCCACCTTCCGGGTGGCAGACACGACGATCGGCCCCGGCACCGCCGCGATCACCTACATCAAGACGGGAGAGCCATTGCATGGGTTGAGCCTGATCGTCCCGGGGGGCTCCTTTGCGACCGCCAAGCGGTGGACGATCGAGTCCCGCGACCCAGCGACCGCCCCGAAGGTGAGCGGCCTTACCCCAGTGGCACCGGTGCTCAGCATTACCACCGACGCGGGGATGGCGAATCAGCTCATTACGCTCCGGATTCCGGTGAAGGTGCCTCCCGGGTCGACGGCGATGGCGTTCTACCACGATCCGACCACCGGGTACCTCGAGCCGATCCCGACGCTGACGACGGACGCCGTCTCCCTGACGGTGGTGACGCGCCACTTTTCGGCGGGGCAGTTGCTGCGGCCGACGGGCGCCGCGGCGCTGCGCCGGCTCGTCTCGGTGCAGGCGCCCCCCAACATCCAGATCGTCACTTTCGCGCAGGCCACGGAGCAACTCGCCGCCGGCGCGGTTACGAGCGACTTCGAGCTTGGGGTCGACGACTGGGAATTCGCGAATCACGGCTCCTACATCACGCCGAACGGTGAATCGGTCGGGCAGAGCCTCTCGGCGATTTACTACTTCCTCCGGCTGCGGGACCCGGGAGACCTGCTTTCCAACCTCTCGGGCCGTTTCGACCGGGGCCCGTTCTGGGCGGACAATCCGTTAGGCTACCGGGTGGCGGCCCTGGCCGACCGGGACGCCGATTGGGGCCGAGTGACCGGCTTCCTGGCCGGCATCGAAGAGTTCGGCACCCGCAACGGGCTCAACCTCGACCAGGCGCACCTGCTCTCCCTCGCGATGGCGATGTCGGCGACGAAACAGCCGCAGCTCATCGCGCTCCAGGGAGCGGCGGGGCCGGTGGCGCTGATCGCCTATCAGGTATCGCTGAACCAAATCCTGGCCGCCAATCCCAACGATCCGGGCCACTCGGTGACCATTGGATTCTCCAACGGGAAATTCCTGCCGGTGCAAATGAGCCTTACGGCCACCGGGCCCGCGTTCAATTTTTCCGCGGTGCGATTCCTCGGCGTAAGCGCGCTGGCCGATCTATCGAAGATCGACCAGCACTTTCAGGCCCTCGCTGCGGGCAGCGTGGGGACCCAGGACTTTCCCGCCTATCAGCTGGAGTACTTCGACGAGGACTTCGGGATCTGGAAAGCGCTGACGGGGAACACCCTGTCGGTGGCCTGGCAGGACATTCAGGTGCGGGCGCTCTGCACCGCGTGTGAACGAAATCTTGGCGCCGCCGGCCAGCAAGCGGTCGATATCTATGGCAGCCAGGCCAACCTCCTCTCCGGCGACCGCACCGCGGGGAGCGTCAAGTTCCGGGTGCCCGCCGGGAGCAACAAGATCGGGATCCATGTGCTGGGCGGCCGGTCCAGCAGCCAGAGCGGGACCGTATGGCGGCACCTCGATTTTCGGTACGTGACGGTCAACGCGTCGAAGTTCTACGTGACGCCCGATCCGTCCGCCGGGGTCGCCGGCAAGCCGGTGACGCTCACCGCGCGGAACCAGGCCGCCGCCACGCCGACGCCGACTCAATACGTCTGGACGTTCGGAGACGGCGATGCCGTCACCGTCACCGGCGACAGCGCGGTGACGCACACCTGGAAAGCGGGCGGGGTCTATCAGGTCACGGTCCGCATCAAACACGCAACGACCGCACTGGAGCTCGGCCGCGCCACCGCGACCGTCACGATCGACCAGCCGGTGCCGATCTGGCGGCTGACCACCTGGACGCCGGTGAGCGCCAGCGGTCCGCCGGCAAAGGAAACGTTCAGCCTCGACCAACTGATTGCCGACGGGAACATCTACGACGGTCTGCTGGGCATTCCGGCGCGCGGGCTCATCATCTTTCAGGATCAGCCGGTGCAAGTGGGGCCCACCACCAGGGGGCGAGGGGTGTATCTGCAGTTCTACGAGGGGGACCTCATTCCCGGGCCGGCCGGGTGGGATGCTTCGGCCTCGGTGCGGGTATTGGCGCGGCCGGTGAGCAGCCCGCCCCCCGCCCCGGACGTTATCGAGGCGCTCGACACCGACGCGCTCACCGACGACGGCAGTCTGAACGCCGGCAGTTTCGGGGGGCGGGCGGTCAACGCGACGATCAACGCGGGCGCGCTCGGCCTCAAAGCGCTGGTCTATTGGGAGATCACCGCGGTCAAGAACGGTACGGTGCTGACCGGGACGGTGAAGCGGGTTCAGCCGATGTACGAGATCACCGGATTCGGCGGCAACATCCAAACCCCGATCTTCGTCTGGAAGGGAGACTTCGTGCACGTCTGGAACTATTCGGCGACCCGGCTCAAGTGAGGTTCCCCGGGAGGCGCTAGATTTCGGGGCATGAATCCGGCGCCTCCCGATACCTGGATGCACCACCTGGCCGACGAGGCCGACGCCGCATTTCTCTACCGGGCGCTGGCGGCCTCCGAACCGGACACTTCCAAGTCGACGATCTACGCCCACTTGGCGGAGGTGGAGGATCGCCACACGGCCACATGGCTCAAACTCCTTGCGGAACATGGGCACCAGGTCACGCGGCCCACCCCGTCGTTTCGCGCGCGCGCCATGGCTTGGCTGGGGCGGCGGCTGGGTCCGGGGCTTCTGGCGCCGTACCTGCTCGAGGAGGAGGGCCGAGAGGTCAAGGGCTACCTCGCTCTCTATCAAACCGCCCCCGACGGCGCGGCGGGGCCGACCGCGCTGCTCCTGGCGCGCGAATCGAAGGGGCACGCCGACGAGCTGGCCGGGCTGGTGCACGGCGGAAACGCCGAGCCGTGGCACAAAACCGGCGCCGGCGGCTTCCTCCGGAACGTGGTCTACGGGTTCAACGACGGCCTAACTGCCAACTTCGGCTTGGTGGCCGGGATGGTCGGGGCGCAGGCGGCGTTGGGCGAGGTGGGCCACGCCGTGGTGGTGGCGGGCCTGGCCGGGATGGTGGCCGACGCGCTCTCCATGGGCTCGTCGGGGTATCTCGCGGCCAAGAGCGAGCGGGAGGTGTTCGAGCACGAGATCGCCATGGAGCGGGAGGAGATCCGTCTCATGCCCGAGCTCGAACGCGAGGAGTTGTCGCTCATCTATCAGGCCAAGGGCATTCCGGAGGCGCAGGCCGGCGAGCTGGCCACCGCGGTGATGGCCGATCCGGAGCGCGCCCTCCGCGAGAAGGTCCGCGAAGAACTCAAGATCGGCGAGGCGACGACCACCCCGATGCGAGAG
This sequence comes from Gemmatimonadales bacterium, assembly GCA_013140635.1. Classification (GTDB taxonomy): domain Bacteria; phylum Gemmatimonadota; class Gemmatimonadetes; order Gemmatimonadales; family GWC2-71-9; genus JABFSM01. Next base: position 14,621 of record JABFSM010000029.1, on the reverse strand, counting down.
GCATGGATCACCGGCACCGCCACCGCGTTCGGGGCCTTCATTCCGGTGGCGCCGCTTCTCTTCAGCCGAGAGCCGTGGGCGATCTGGGCTTCGTTCGCGGTGGCGATGCTCTCGCACTTCGGCGTCGGCGCGGCGCGGAGCTTCTTTACCGGCCGGGGCGTGATCCGAAGCGGCTTCGACATGTTCATCGTCGGCCTCGGCGTGGCGGTGGTCGGCTATTTCGCCGGCGACTGGCTGGTCAAAGTCCTCTAGGCGCGGCTCTCCGCGACTCACCTTGTCCCGGCAGGCTCCCGGGGCTAGGCTCCACCATTCGCGCCGCCTGACCGCCGTTCGGAGATCCACCCGATGCGCTCACTCCTTTTTGCCCTGCAGGCCCTGGTCTTCACCGGTTCCGTGCCGGTGGCTCGGGAAACCACCGAGTTCGCGAAGCTCGTGGCCCAGCTCTCCGAGAACGGCGGGTTCTTCGATAGCGACAATCTCGTGTCGAACGAGACCTCCTATCTCCACGTGCTCCCGGCCCTCGAGTCGATGGGGATCCGGGGCGGGGCGTACCTGGGTGTCGGCCCCGAGCAGAATTTCTCCTACCTCGCGGAGATCCGGCCCGAGCTCGCGATCATGATCGATATTCGCCGCGACAACATGCTCCTGCACCTGTTGTTCAAGGCGATCTTCGAACGGGCGCGGAACCGGCTGGACTACCTCTGTCTTCTGTACGGGCGGCCGGTGCCCGCCGACCTTCCCAAGTGGACCGACCGGCCGCTCGACGACATTCTCATGTATCTGGATCTGACGCCGGGCGATTCCGGGCTTCACGCCGCGAACCACCGGTCGTTGATGGAGCGGGTCACGGCGTACGGTGTTCCGCTGACCGACACCGACCGTGCCACGATCCGGCGGTTCCACGGTGAGTTTGCCGCCCTGGGGCTCGAACTCCGGTACACGAGTCTCAATCGCCCTTCGCGGCCGAACTATCCGAGCGAGCGAGATTTGTATCTCGCCACGGACATGAATGGGCGTCGAGGGAATTACCTGACCACCGAAGAGCGGTTTCGGGTGGTACAGGAGCTCGAGCGGGGGGACCGCATCGTTCCGGCGGTGGGCGACCTGTCGGGCACGGTGGCGCTCAAGGCGATTGCCCAGTACCTGGCCGAACGGAAACTCACCGTGTCGGCGCTCTACGTTTCGAATGTGGAGATGTACCTCTTCCGGAACGGCACCTTCGCGCAGTTCGCGGCCAACGTGCGATCGCTTCCTTCGTCGCCGTCGAGCGTGATCATCCGGAGCTCCTTCGGGCGGGGTGGGTGGCGGGGGCCCGATCCGTTCCAGCAGGCGTTTCCGTCGCCGATTCCGCAGCCGCTTCCGGGGCACCTGAGTGCCCAGCTGCTCCAACCTTTTCCGGCGTTTCTCAAGCTGACCGCGCAACCCGATTCCGCCACCTACCTCGACCTCCTGATGAACAGCCTCTTCGACTTCCGCGTTCCGCAGAGCCCGCCGCCGGGCCGCCGCCGCCGCCGTCTTACCGGGTGCGTCCGCTGACGGATTCAGCCGGACTTCCCCCGGCCGAGCGGCTGGAGGGGATCGCGACGCTGCGCGGCAGTGGGATCTCCCGGAGCTGGAACGGCATCCGCTACAAAGGCGGCTTGGCGTTGACCAACGCGGGCGCCCGGAAGCTCTCCATGAACGTGGCCACGATCCCGCCCGGCGGCGTGGCGTACGCGCACATCCACGTGGATTTCGAGGTCATGCTCTATATCTTGGAAGGCCGAGTGCGGCACCGTTATGGAGAGGGGCTGGCGCGGTCGCTCGACAACGAGGCGGGAGATTTCATTTACATCGAACCGGGAGTACCGCACGAAGTGTACAACCTGAGCGATACCGAGCCCGTGGTGGCGGTGGTGGCGCGTTCCGACGCGAGCGAGTGGGAGCATATCGCGGACTATCCGAGCGAGCGCCGCACCCGGGACGGGGCCGCGTGACGCCCTGGGTCCTCCGGCTCGTTCTGGCCAACGTGGCGATGTTTTTTCTCCAGAGCGCGAGCCCGATCGTCACCGAACTGTTTGCCTTCGTGCCGGCCGCGGGCTGGTATCGCCCATGGACGTTCGTGACCTACATGTTTTTGCATGGAGGCTTCGGGCACATCTTCTTCAACATGCTTTCGCTCTTTTTCTTCGGACCGAGGCTCGAGGACCGGCTCGGGGGCAAGCACTTCCTCGGGCTCTATTTCGCGAGCGGCATCATGGGCGCGCTGCTTTCGATTCCGTTCACGCCCAATGTGTATATCATCGGCGCGTCCGGGGCGGTCTTCGGCGTTATGCTCGGCTTTGCCTGGTTCTGGCCCCGCGAACAGATGTTGATCTGGGGCATCCTCCCGATCGAATCGCGGATCATGGTGATCATCATGACCGCGATGGCGCTCTTCGGGGGATTCACCGGCGGTGGCGGGGTGGCCCACTACGCCCACCTCGGCGGCTTTCTCGGCGGCTTCGTCTACCTCAAGCTCCTCTCCAGAAACGCCGGCATGGCGCGGTTCCGCCGCGCCACGCAACCCAAGGCGCCCAGGATCGAGACCACCGCGAGCGCGCTCGACCGGTGGCGGCGCATCAAACGCGACGACCTCCACGAGGTCAACCGAGACGAACTGGACCGGATTCTCGACAAGATCTCGGCGGAGGGGATGGGCGGGCTCACCCCCGGCGAGCGGGAGTTTCTCGACCGGTTCAGCACCCGCCACTAGGCGCGTATGGCCGAAGACCGCTTCCCGGTCACCCGAATCTCCGTCGTCGCCGCGTTGGCGGGGACCGACGCGGAACTCCGGGAGGCGGCCTGGGAGGCGCTGGCCCGCGCCTACTGGCGCCCGGTGTACGTCTACCTTCGTTTCCGCTTCGGGGCCTCCCACGAGGACGCGGAAGATCTGGTGCAGGGCTTCTTCGCCCGCGCGCACGCCAGCGGGTATCTGGCCGACTTCGACCCGACTCGCGCCCGATTCCGCACCTACCTCCGGCTCTGCCTCGATCGATTCGTCTCCAAGGAACGCGCGGCCGCCTCACGGCAGAAGCGGGGCGGCGGATTGACGATCCTGCCGCTCGACCTGGCCGGCGCGGATCGGGACTTCGCGCGTGCCGCGGCCGATCCGGCGGCCGACCCTGAACTTGCCTTCCAGAAGGAATGGGTCCGGGCGCTGTTCAGCGAATCGGTGGAAGCGCTTCGGGCTCGGAGCACTCGGACCGGGCGCGGCACCGCCTTCGCGCTTTTCGTCGCCTACGATCTCGACGTCCCGGACGGGACGCGTCCGACCTACGACTCCCTCGGCCGCAAACACGGCGTGTCCGTTACGCAGGTCACCAATCACCTCGCCGCGATGCGAAGGGAATTTCGGCGGGAAGTGCTGGAGCGGCTTCGGACGATGACGGGAAGCGAAGCGGAGTTCCGCGCCGAGGCGCGCGAGCTACTCGGCTGGGATCCGGCGTGAGCCTCCTCTCGGACCGTGCCCTCGACCACCTTCGCGACGTCCCGGATGGCGAGCGGTACCGGCTTCACGAACCGGTGGGCCAAGGAGGGATGGGGACGGTGTACCGGGCGCACGACGCCGAACTCGACCGCGAGGTCGCGCTCAAGGTACTGCGGGGAGAGGGGGACACTGAGCTGGCGGCGCGGTTCCGCGAGGAGGCCCGGATCGTGGCCCGGCTCGAGCATCCGGGAATCGTGCCGGTGCATGACGCGGGCCGTCTGCCCGACGGGCGCTCGTTCTATGCAATGACCCTGGTCCGTGGAGAGCGGCTCGACGCGCATCTGACCGGGCTCTCGACACTTGGAGAACGGCTTCGGCTCTTCCAGCGCATCGCGGAGCCGGTGGCCTTCGCGCACGACCGCGGCGTCATTCACCGGGACCTCAAGCCGGCCAACATCATGGTCGGACCGTTCGGCGAGGTGTTGGTCATGGACTGGGGAATGGCAAAGGTGGCCGGCGCGCTCCCGGAGCCTGGGATGGTGCTCGGCACCGCCGGCTTCATGGCCCCGGAGCAGGAAATCGGCGACTCCGGCTCCGTCGATCACCGGGCCGATGTCTTTGCCCTGGGCGCCATTCTGCGCGCGATGATCGTCGGTCCGGGATCGGTGCCGCGGCCGCTCGCGGCGATCATGGACCGGGCGATGGCCCAGAGTCCCGACCAACGCTATTCGAGCGTGACGGCGCTCGCGGCCGACGTCGGGCGTTTTCTGGACGGCGAGCCGGTCGAGGCGTATCCTGAACCGGTGTGGGAGCGGCTTCGCCGGCTGGCGCTGCGGCACCGGACCCCGCTCGTGCTTGTGTTGGCCTACCTCGTCATGCGCCTCCTGCTGTTGCTGCTGGCCGGGAGATAAAGGATTCGGACTGGTCGCGGAATAGAAGACCGACACCCACCACGAGGATCCTCACCATGAAGAAACCGGTATTCGGCCTCCTGCTGGGGGGGGTCCTCGGCGTCTTCGACGGCCTATCCGCCCTGGTTTCCGCGCCGGAAACCGCTCCGCAGATCGGAGGCATCGTGGCCGGCTCGACCTTCAAGGGCCTGTTGTGCGGTTATCTCATCGGCTGGTTCGCCAGAAAGAAGAACTCGACTCCCGCAGGGGTCGTCTTCGGGCTGGTGACGGGGCTCTTCCTGGCCTACCTCGTTTCGCTGATGCAGAAGATGGGCGGGCAGCCGGCCTACTACTGGGAAATCATGCTACCCGGTGCGATCCTCGGCATCATCGTCGGTTATGCAACGCAGAAGTTTCAGGAGCGCGCCGCGCCGGCGCGCTGACCATTCAACGGAGACCACTCTTCATGCCTCGTCCTACGCATTTCGAAATCCACGCCGAGAACCCCGAGCGCGCGATCACCTTTTACAAGAAGATGTTCGGCTGGGAGTTCACCAAATGGGAAGGGCCGATGCCGTACTGGCTCATTACGACCGGCGACAAGGAGCCGGGCATCAACGGCGGGCTCATGCCGCGCATGGGTCCGCTGATTCCGGATGCTCCGGTCATCGCCTACGTCTGCACCATGATGGTCGACGACCTCGACAGCCTGGTCGATCGCGCGCTCAAGTCGGGCGGCACGATGGCGTTGCCTCGGATGCCGATTCCGGGTATGGGCTGGCTGGCGTACGTGAAGGACACCGAAGGGAACATCTTCGGGATGATGCAAGCAGACGAAAAGGCGGCGTGACGGCCATGGCTGACAACGCTGAAGAGACGATGATCCGCAACTTGGAAGAGAAGACGGGGAAGTCCCTCGACCAGTGGGTCAAGCTCGTGAAGGGAATGGGGGAGCTCAAGCACGGCGCCATCGTCACCGTCCTCAAGGCCAAGCATGGCTTGGGGCATGGATACGCCAATCTGGTGGCCCATTCCGCGGTCGGGGTGCGCAGCGAAGGGGCGGGGAGCGGCGACGATCTCGTGGCCGCGCAGTACGCCGGAGAAAAAGTGGTGCTCCGGCCGATCTACGAGGAGCTCGTGAAGGCGATCAAGGCGTTCGGCAAGGACGTCGAGTTCGCTCCGAAGAAGGCGAACGTGTCGGTGCGGCGCTCGAAGCAGTTCGCGCTGCTCCAGCCGAGCACGAAGACCCGGTTCGACGTCGGGATCACTCTCAAAGGGGTGGCCCCGAAGGGACGGCTGGAGGCGTCGGGCTCCTTCAGCGCGATGGTCACGCACCGGGTCCGGCTCGAGCGGCGCGAGGAGGTCGACAAAGAACTGATCGGGTGGCTCAAGGCGGCGTACGACGCCGCCTAGGGCCACTCACGGCTTTGCGGCCGGGTTCGCGATCGGCAAAGCCTGTCGGCTCCAATCCTGGAATGAGCCATCGTAGAGCTTGGCGGCAAAACCGAGGACACGCGCCGCGAACCAGACGACCGTCGCCTGTTGCCCGATGTGGCAATAGGTGACGACCGTCTGCCCATCCTTGACGCCGGCCTGGGCGAACGCGGCCCGGAGCGCGGCCGGCGGAAGGTACTTGCCTGTCGAGTCGATGATCGAGCCGAAGGGGATGCTGCCGGCGCCGGGGATGTGGCCGTTCGAATTCTGATTTTGGCTTCGGCCCTGGTAAAACAGGGTGTCTCGGGCGTCGATCACTCGAACGGCCGGGTCTTCGAGGTGGGCCTTCACGAAATCGGCGGTGGTGACGATGGTAGCGTTGGGCGTCCTGGTGAAGCGGCCGACCGAAACGACCGGCGCCTCCGCGGTCAGCGGGCGGCCTTCTCGCTTCCAGATTTCGAGGCCGCCGTCGAGGATCGAGACCCGTCCCGCCATCCCGGCGTATTCAAGGGTAAGGAGCGCGCGCGAGGTTGGAGAGTAGTAGCCGCGCGCGGCGTAGAGGACGATCCGCGTGTCGTCGGAAATGCCCTTGGCCTCGAGCACCGAATCGAGCCGCTCGGGCGACGGCAATTCGAGGGAGAGCGCCCCCTCGACCCGAGGCGCCCCGAACTCCGAGAGCGGTGCCAGGAACTGCGCGCCGGGGATGTGACCCTCGTCGTACGTGGAGCGCGATGCCTGGTCGCCGATATGGAAGATCACCAGCCCGCGGTCGTTCAGATGTTGAGCGAGCCAGTCGGTGGTGACCAGGAGCGGCTGGGCTTGCGCGGCGGAAATCACCGCCACGGTCAAGGCAAGGAGGTTCATGGGGTCATTCCTTTCCTGAGGTAACGAACCATCACACAACTTGGCGGTAACGCCGAGCACCCGGGCGGGGAAGAGCGGGGCATCGGGTAGAAGGTACCCCTCGCGCCGGACCGGAGAAAGGAAACGGGAGCGAAGGCGGGTGTCGGGCGATCGGTGCCCCAACGCCGTCTTCTCACCCATCGGTCATCGGTTTGTCATCCGCGCATCAGCGGCCCGCAAGGTCCGGTCCCTTGATTGGGAAGTGTCTCCAACAGGAGAGGCCGGATGTTCGACGTGCTGGTGAGTTCCAAAGTCAGACGCCAGGTCAGACCGTCTCGCGCGCTCGGTGTGGCAATCCTACACGGGATGTTGATTGCCGGGGTGATCCATGCGACGACGGCGCCCCTGATCCCTCCGACAAGGCCGTTCGTCGATACCACCCTCTTTGTGCTCCAGGAGTCCGAGGCTGTGCACGCCACTGCGAGCCCGTCATCCGGCGGGTTCCCAATTGCCGCGCCAGCCCCGACGATCGAGGTGCCGATCGAGCTTCCCACCGGAATCCCTCCCGTCACACTGGGGCCGGCACTCGACCCCGCCATTCTCCGCCGGGCCCTGAGCGGTGGACCTTCCGGATCTCCCGCGGGAGATTCAACTGGGGAGGTCCAGATTCTCGCTTCGGCCGAGGTCGACGAGCCGGCGACGCCGGTGCATCAACCGGATCCGAGGTATCCTCCAGTTCTCAAACAGGCGGGGATCTCAGGGCGCGTGGTCGTCGAGTTTATCATCGATACCACAGGACATCTGGAGCGCGCGTCGGTGAGAGTCGTCGAGAGCACGAATCGAGGCTTCGAGGCTGCGGCGCTCGAGACGCTGCAGAAGTCGCTCTTTCGGCCGGCGCGGGTGAAGGGGCGACCGGTCCGGCAGCGGACGATGCAAACGATCGTATTTCGGATAGAACCGTGAACTAGAAGGATTCAGATGCCAGCCATCACCCTGACGGTGAACGGTCGCCGCCACAGCATCGAGGTCCCCACGGAGATGCCGCTTCTGTGGGCCCTGCGCGACATCATCAACCTCACCGGCACCAAGTTCGGCTGTGGGATCGGTGCGTGCGGCGCCTGTACGGTGCATCTCGACGGCCAGCCGGTCCGATCGTGCGGCTTGCCGGTGGGGCAGGTGGGAACCCGGCGCATAACCACGATCGAGGGGCTCGCACCCGACGGCGGCCACGCGCTGCAGCGCGCGTGGGTTGCGGAGGACGTCCCGCAATGCGGCTATTGCCAGGCCGGGCAGTTGATGTCGGCGGCGGCCCTCCTGGCCAAGACGCCGAGGCCAACGGACGCCGACATCGACACCGCGATGGCCGGCAACCTCTGCCGCTGCGGCACCTATCCTCGCATTCGTCGAGCGATTCATCGCGCGGCGCGCGGCGAGTAGCCCGGTGTCCGCCCCGATCGAGCGTCGCACGTTCATCGTTGCCGGGCTGACCGCCGCCGGGGGGTTGTTGCTGACGGTCCGGCTCAAGGCCGATGCCGGGCTCCGCTCGCAAGACGCCGCCGAGGCGCTCGGCGCCTTCGTTCGAATCGATACCAATGGCGTGGTCACCGTCATGGCCAAGAATCCGGAGATCGGCACCGGGGTCAAGACCTCGCTTCCTATGATCATCGCCGAGGAGCTCGACGCCGATTGGGGAAAGGTCCTGGTGGAGCAGGCGCCGCTCGACACCCGCTACGGCGACCAATTCACCGGCGGGAGCACCGGCGTCTGGCAGAATTGGGACCTGTTGCGCAGAGTCGGCGCCACGGCGCGCGCCATGCTCCTCTCCGCGGCGGCGGTTCGCCTGCGCGTCGAGCCTTCCTCTCTCCGGACCGAGGCCGGCTTCGTGATTCATCCGCCGACCGGCCGGCGCCTCGGGTACGGCGAACTGGCCGCCGACGCGGCCAAGGCTCCCGCGCCGACCGACGTGCCGCTCAAGCGTTCCTCGGAGTACCGGATCGTCGGCAAGCCGATCGGCGGCGTCGACAATCCCGCCATCGTTCGCGGGGCGGTGGCCTATGGCCTCGACGTGCGCTTTCCCGGCATGCTCTTCGCGGCCATCGCGCGGCCGCCGTTCGGAGCGGCGCTGAGACGTTATGACGCGGCCGCGGCGCTCGCCGTGCCGGGGGTGAAGCAGGTGATCCGCGTCCCCGGCGCGGCCAACCGCAGCCTCATGCAGGAAGGGGTGGCGGTGCTGGCCGAGAATACCTGGGCCGCCTTTCGGGGACGCGAGGCCCTGGTGGTGGAGTGGGACGAGACCGCCTCGGCGGGCGAAAGCACCCCAGCGATTCGGGAGAAGGCGCTCCAGCTCCTTGCGCGCCCGGGCACCCTGATCCGGAGCGACGGCGATGTGGCCGCCGGACTGTCGGGCGCCGCGAAGGTGCTGGAGGCGGACTATGAGGTGCCGTTTCTGGCCCATGTCCCGATGGAACCGGTGAATTGCACCGCTTGGGTTCGCAATGGTGCTTGTACGGTGCATGGGCCGATGCAGAACCCGGACGGCGTCCGCAGCATCGCCGCCGAAGCCACCGGGATTCCGCCGGAGCGGGTCACAGTCTTGATGGCGCGCTCGGGCGGAGGGTTCGGGCGCCGGCTGCAATCGGAGTACGGCGGTGAGGCGGCGTTCTTATCGAAAGTGGCCGCCGCGCCGGTCCAAATGGTCCGCAGTCGCGAGGATGACCTGCGCCACGACCTTTACCGGCCAGCCGGCATTCACCGCTTCCGGGGCGGGCTCGATGCCGGCGGCCGGGTGGTGGCGTGGAGCCACCGGCTCGCCAATACGTCACGTTATGCTTACGCCGGCCGCAACAACCCGGAACGCTCGGAACTCTATAAGGACGATCCGCCGGCCGCCCTCGTGCCGAACTTTCGGCTCGAGTACGCCAACATTCCGACCGCGATTCCCACCGGAGCATGGCGCGCGACTCTCCACTCCGCGAATGCCTTTGCCGTGCAGGGTTTCCTGGACGAGCTCGCGCACGCGGCGGGCAAGGATCCGCTCGCATTCCGTCTCGACCTGCTCGGCGGCGACCGGGACCTGCCGTACTCGGATCATGGAGGCCCGGTCCTGAGCACGGCGCGCCTCAAGGGGGTGCTCCGTCTGGCAGCGGCGCGCGCCGGCTGGGACAGGCCGCCCCCGAGCGGGGTCGGCCGCGGCATCGCCGCCCACTTCACGTTCAGCGGTTATGTGGGGGTGGTTGCGGAGGTCTCGGTGGCGAACGGCGCGATCCGGGTGCGAAGGCTGGTGGCGGCGGTGGACTGCGGCCTGGTGGTGAATCCGAGCGGTGCCGAGGGGCAGGTCCAAGGCGCGATGCTCGACGCCACCCAGGCCGCGCTCTACGGCGAGATCAATGTGGAGCGCGGCCGCGTGGTGGAGGGGAACCTCGGGCAGTATCGCCTGCTTCGGATGTCGGAGATTCCCGAACTTGGCGTGCATTTCGTGGCCGGCCCGCACCCGCCCACGGGGCTCGGCGAACCGGCAGTCTCGCCGGTGGCGCCGGCGATCGCCAACGCCGTCTTTGCCTTGACGGGCCGCCGGTTGCGGCGGCTGCCGTTTCGGCTCGGGGCGGTGGGGTGACGCCCATGGGTGGGGCGATGCCCGTAGTCATTGCGAGCGGCCATAGGCCGCGAAGCAATCTTGCGAGATTGCTTCGGGGGCTCTGCCCCCTCGCAATGACAGCGGTATGACTACGGCGTGAGCTCCAGCGCGCCCGAGGCGTCGAGTTTGACGAGAAAGCCGTCGGAGAGGCCGAGGCTCGTCAGCCGGTAGACCGCCGTGCCGGGGTCGACGTCAGGCCCGCCGGAGAAACGCCCCGCCACCAGCATCTTCCCAGCCCCGTCGAAACGCACCGCCAGAGGAGCATTGAGTCCCTCCGCGGTTCCGGCGGCATCCCCAAACCTGCTGACCGATAGGAACCCACCGGCCGACGCATACCGGGCCACGAAGATATCGGTGCCGCCCGACGCATTGAGCGCCGTGACGGTCTGGACCCCGGTGCCGGGATCGAAGTCGACCGCGCCGCGAAATGCGCCCGCCACGACCATGCTCCCGTCACCATCCACCGTCAATACCGGCGCGAAATCCTCGCCGTCGCCGCCGATCGCGAAGCCCGAGACGAAGGACCCGTCGCCGGCGTATCGGGCCGCGAACCAGTCCACCGTACCGGAGAAGCTGGTGCGATTGGCGGTGCCGGCGCCGCCATCGAGATCGATCGTTCCGCTGAAGAGGCCGGTTGCCGTAACGCTTCCGTCGGCACCCGGGGCCAGTCCACCTCGGGCCAGGCTGTCCTCGGCGGCGCCGCCGAGCGCCCGAGCCCAGCGGAGCGCCGCGGCCGCGGTGTAGCTGGCCAGGAAGGTGTCACCGCCGCCGAAGGCGGTGAGCGAGGACGCGGTCGGGCCGGGAAGAAAGTCGGCGGTCCCTCGGAAGGTGCCTCCAACCACGATATGCTGGGAGGCCAGCACGGCGACCGCGGTGGCGGCATCGAGATCGGGGCCGCCGATAGGGAACGCCCAGCGCACCTGGCCCAGGGCGTCGAAGGAGAGGGCGAACCCGTCGGCCTGCGCCCCATCGCTCACGATAGCCGCGCCGGCGGCCGGCGTGGCGTCGGCCGAGCCGGCAAAGGCGCCGGCGGCGTAGACGTTGCCGGCGGCGTCCACGGCCAGGTCGGCCAGATCGTCGTCGGTCGAGCCCCCGAACCGCCGGGCCCAAAGCAGCGTACCGTTAGGTGTGAGCGCCGCCACGTACGCGTCCCGGCCGCCCGTGCTGGCGAGGGGCGCGGTGCCGGGGCCGGGGTCGAAATCGGCGGCGCCCTCGAAGGTCCCGCCTACCACGATATTGCCGGCCCCACCCCCGGCGAGGGTGGCGACGGTTTCGGCGCCGGTGCCTCCAAGCCGCACGACCCAGACCAGGCCGCCGGTCGCGGTGAAGCGCGCCACGTACAGGTCGGTCGCGCCGAGGCTAGTGAGCGCGCTTACCCCGGTTCCGGGGTCGAAGTCCACCGAACCCTCGAAGGTCCCCGCGACAATCACGTCCCCTCCCGAGAGCACGGCGATATCGGCGATCTGGTCGGCGCCGGTTCCGCCCAAACGGAGCGCGAGCGCCGGTGGCGAGCCCGGAACGGGATTCCCGGTACCGGGAAAATCGGGATCGATGGGGTGACCCTTGCAGCCGAGCGCGACCAGCGCCAGGCCGACAGCAAGGTATGACGCGCGGTGTCGCATTTCCTGCCTCCCTGTGGCGAGCCCCTCCTACGGAGATTAGCCTTCCTGCCCACTCCCCGTCTACGCCCGGAGTCCTCGCATGGGGCGGCCCGCCGTCGTCGGCCTGCTGATTTTTGCATTCTCCTCGGCCCGCGAACCGCTCGCCGCGCAGGCATCGCTGCTCGATTCGGCTCGCGCCCGTCTCTCCCGCCTCGACGGTGAGGTGCGCCTCGCGGGGCTCGACAGCGCGGTGGAAGTCCGCCGCGATCGCTATGGTATTCCGCATATCTACGCCAAGACCACGCACGATCTCTTCTTCGCGCAGGGCTACGTGGTGGCGCAGGACCGGCTTTGGCAAATGGAAATGTGGCGTCGCGCCGGAGAAGGGCGTCTGGCCGAAGTGCTGGGGCCTTCCTTCGTCGAGCGCGACCGGACCGCCCGGCTCCTCAAGTACCGCGGCGACATGGACGCGGAGTGGGCGAGTTACGCGCCGGATGCCAGGGAGATCGTGCGGGCATTCGTGGCCGGCGTGAATGCGCGGATCGCCGAGGTCGGCGATGATCCGCCGATCGAGTTTTCCCTGCTCGGGTTCCGCCCGGAGCCGTGGGACGAGACGGTTCCGTTGCAGCGAATGGGCGCCCTCTCCATGACGGAGAATGCGCTCGAAGAGGTGCGCCGGGCGGCGCTCGTTGCCCGGCTGGGCCGAGCCAAGGTCGAGGCGCTGCTGCCGCCCGACCCGTTCCGGAAGCTCGATCCGGTGCCGGGGCTCGATCTGCGAGGGATCGACGCGGGGTCGCTCGGCGCGGCGGCGGCGGACGCGACGATTCCCTTCGAGCGGCGCGACGGCTCGAACAACTGGGTGGTGAGCGGGGCCAAGACGGCCACCGGCAAGCCGCTCCTCGCCAACGACCCACATCGGACCGTGGCCCTCCCGTCGCTCCGCTATCTGACGCACCTCGTCGGCCCCGGCTGGAATGTCATCGGCGCCGGCGAGCCCGGCCTGCCGGGCGTGGCGGGAGGGCATAACGATCGCGTGGGGTTCGGGTTTACGATCGTCGGCATGGACCAGCAAGATGTCTACGTGGAGCGGGTGAGCGTCTGCCCGGGGTTTCGGCGGAGCCGCCTGGCCCGCGAGGGACGGGCGCCGCGGTGCAGCTGGCATGGAGGACGCTGGGTGCCGCTCCGCGTCATCCATGACACGATCCTCGTGCGGGGCGAGGCGCCCCGGCCCGTGCGGCTCGAGTTTTCCCACCACGGTCCGATCGTCGGCTCCGATTCCGCGCGCGGCCGCGCCATCGCGCTCCAGTTCGTCGGATCCGAGCCGGGCACGGCGGGCTACCTGGCGCAGCTCGCCCTGAACCGGGCCACTGACTGGACCGGGTTTCTCGGCGCCGCCTCACGCTGGAAGCTCCCGACCGAGAACCTCCTCTACGGCGACGTCGACGGCAACATCGGCTGGGTGGCCGCCGGACTGATGCCGATGCGCTCCTGGAGCGGGCTGCTCCCCGTTCCGGGAGATGGAAGGTACGAATGGGCCGGATACCTGCCCTTTGCCGATCTGCCGTCGTCCTTCAACCCCGCCTCGGGGTTCATCGCGACGGCCAATCACAACATCCTCCCCGGCGGATACGACAAGCCGCTCGCCTACGACTGGGCGGAATCGTTTCGGTACGACCGTATTGCGGAAGTGCTGCGGGACTCGGCGGGGTTCACCCGCGGCGATTTCGAACGGCTGCAGCATGACGAGCTTTCCCTGCCGGCTCGGGCGCTGGTCCCGCTCCTCGTACGGACACTGGCGGCCCTTCCACCGGTACTCGGACAGCGGTACCCCAACCAGCAGCTCGCGCTCGAGCTATTCTCCTCCTGGGACTACGTTATGCGCCGCGAGCAGGCAGCCCCGCTGGTTTACGCGGCCTGGGTCCGCGCCCTCCGGACCCGCCTGCTCGAGCGGCTGGTGGGGGGTGCCGAGCGGGCGCGCGACGCATCCGTGAGCCTGACGCTTCTGATCCAGAAGATGGCCCGGCCCGATTCAACCCTGGGGCCGCGGCCCACTGCCACGCGCGATTCGCTCTTCATGTCGGCGGTGGATTCGGCTATGGCGGAACTCACCAGGGAGCTCGGGCCCGACGCCTCGAAGTGGAACTGGGGCGCGCTGCACGAGGCCCCCTTTCGGCACCCGCTGGCCCGAGCGTTCGACCTGCCGGCCGTGCCGCGCGGCGGTGACGGGCATACCGTCAACGCCACCGGCGGGAACGGGTTCCGGCAATCGAACGGCGCCTCGTATCGGATCGTGATCGATTTCGCCGACTTCGACAACTCGACGGCCACCAGTGTGCCGGGGCAGTCGGGACAGCCGGGGAGCGAATTCTACGGGAACCTGCTGCCGCTTTGGAGCGAGGGAACTTACTTCCCGCTTCGGTACTCCCGCGCCGCGGTGGAGCGGGAAACCGCGCACCTGCTCTGGCTGCGGCCGGTAGAGCGTTAGGCGTTTCGGAGCGCGGTCCGGCGGAACGCGGAGGGGGTGGTCCCGAAGCGGCGGCGGAGCGTGGCGGTGAAGTGGCTGTGGCTCGAGAAGCCGAGCTCGTGCGCCAGACGGGAAAGCGGAGCCCCGGGGAGGTCGAGTTGCTCCAGCGCGGCCCGCAACCGGAGGTCGAGCCGGTATGCATGCAGCGTGGTTCCGGTCGCCTCCCGGAAGACTCGGCAGAGATGATAGGGTGACACGCCGAGCCGCCGCGCCAGGGTGCCGACGTCGGTTCCACGGGCGGTCGACC
>JABFSM010000037.1 GCA_013140635.1 Gemmatimonadales bacterium | reverse complement strand
ACGAACCGAAGCCCCGGTAAACGGCGGCCGTAACTATAACGGTCCTAAGGTAGCGAAATTCCTTGTCGGGTAAGTTCCGACCTGCACGAATGGAGTAACGACTTGAGTGCTGTCTCCTCCGTAAGCTCGGCGAAATAGCAGCATCGGTGAGGATTCCGATTTCCCGCGACAGGACAAAAAGACCCCGTGCACCTTTACTACAACCTGTCATTGATTGTCGGTATAACCTGCGTAGCATAGGTGGGAGCCGTTGAGGCCCGGGTTTCGGCTCGGGCGGAGGCACCAGTGAAATACCACCCTTGTTTTACTAACAATCTCACTCCGGCGTTCACAACGCCGAGGACCGTGGCAGGCGGGTAGTTTGACTGGGGCGGTCGCCTCCTAAAGAGTACCGGAGGCGCGCGATGGTGCCCTCAGTGCGGTCGGTAATCGCACGACGAGTGTATACGCAAAAGGGCGCCTGACTGCGAGCGCGACGGCGCAAGCAGGAACGAAAGTTGGCGTAAGTGATCCGGTGGTCCCGTGTGGACGGGCCATCGCTCATCGGATAAAAGGTACGCTGGGGATAACAGGCTTATCGCGCCCGAGAGTTCACATCGACGGCGCGGTTTGGCACCTCGATGTCGGCTTGTCACATCCTGGGGCTGGAGAAGGTCCCAAGGGTCCGGCTGTTCGCCGGTTAAAGTGGCACATGAGCTGGGTTCAGAACGTCGTGAGACAGTTCGGTCTGTATCCGTCGTGGGCGTAGGAGTGTTGAGGGGCCTCGTCCTTAGTACGAGAGGACCGGGACGAAGCGACCTCTCGTGTACGGGCTGTCCCGCCAGGGGCACCGCCCGGTAGCGATGTCGCGCGCAGATAACCGCTGAATGCATCTAAGTGGGAAACTGTCCCCAAGATGAACACTCCTGGACCGCAAGGTTCCTAAAGGGCCCTGGGAGACTACCAGGTTGATAGGGCGCAGATGTACGGGCTGCAAAGCCTTCAGTCGAGCGCTACTAATCGCCCGTGAAGTTTGATCTCTTCCGCTGTTCCTCGCATCTCATCCAGCCTCAATTGCCAGTTGATAGCTACGCGCTATTCGCTGCTCGCTATTCGCCCAACGGCCTTTAGCGAATAGCCCATAGCGAATAGCCACCCAAATTGGCTGTCGACTAGCGCGCAGGGGCCACACCCGTTCCCATTCCGAACACGGTCGTTAAGCCCTGTAGCGCCGATGGTACTGCCATCGCGAGATGGTGGGAGAGTAGGCCGTCGCCAGCCATTCCCTATGAAGCCCGTCCGCACTCCGGTGCGGGCGGGCTTCGTCGTTTCCGCCCTTCCCCGATCATGAAGACCCCTCGAAGCCCGCCTGAGCCCCGTCTCCCCAGCGCTTTAACCCCCCTTCACCTGGCCAGCGGCATTTTCCGGCGCCACTTCGACTTACCTCCGCGGACGGGGCATGCCGATCGTGTCGAGAGAACTCGCCCTGCCTGCTGGACCGAGGCCGACCCCCAATACCTCTGGCATCGCACCCCGCTGGGAGTGGCGGATCTTCCAGCGCCGAGTCCCTCTGCGGGAGCTAGCCCGGTTCATCAAGCCCACCGAACCGATCCGGAGTGTGGAGACCTATCTCCTCTCGAGCGAAAGCGCCCATAACGTCAAGATTCGGAATGATGTGCTCGAGGTGAAGCGCCTCGATCGGATCACCCCCGCGGGGCTCGAACGCTGGCGTCCCGTCCTCAGAGTGCCCTTTCCGCTGTCCGCCGACGCCCTGGCTACAGCGTGTGACGCCCTCGGAGTACCCACCCCGCGAGTACTCGGGAGAGAGCTCGCCCGGGACGCCTTCTTCGATCTCGTCGTCACCCCCGATACCCGCCTTCGAGCCGTCGAGACCGAGAAGGTCCGCACTCGCCTCTCTTTCGGCGAGTGTCCAGGGGAGGGGGTGAGCCTGCGCATCGAAGGCGACCCCTGGGAGAGCCTCGCCTTTGAGCACCGCGACGCAGCTGTCGTGCTCGACACCCTTCGGCTTCTTCACTTGGAGGTGCGCCTCAACACGAGCTATCCGAGCGGGCTCAAGCGAATTCTCGGCTGGCCGCCTGGTCCCGATTCCCTTACTCTAGACGTCAATATCGTGGAAGCGCGCCGGGCCCCGGCGTTCTGAGGACGCATGAGCAAAGAGATCGAACGGAAGTACCTGGTGGATACCAAAGCCTGGAACCCCGGTCCTGCCATTGGCACCCGCTACCGCCAGGGCTATCTGTCGATCGATCCGGAACGGGTGGTCCGAGTCCGGACCGACGGCCGCGCCGCTTTTCTCACCATCAAGGGGCGCATTACCGGCATCACCCGCAGCGAGTTCGAGTACCCCATCCCGCTCGAAGATGCCGAGGTCATGTTGGCGCACATGCGAACCGGGGCGCTGATCGAGAAGACTCGGTATCGGGTCGAGTTCGCCGGGAGAGTCTGGGAAGTCGATGAGTTCGAGGGAGAGAACACCGGTCTGGTGGTTGCGGAGGTGGAGTTGCCGGACGAGGCGGCCTCCATCGCGCCGCCCCCCTGGGTTCGGGACGAAGTCTCGTATGACTCACGCTACTTCAATACCAATCTCGCGCGCCATCCCTATGGCGAATGGGATCATGGGCCCTGAAACGCTGGCGGAATCGCTTTCAGGTGGCCTCGCCCCGCAGCGATGGCTCAGGGTGGCCTCATCGCTCGGCGCGTTGTCGTGATACCCCGGTCCAGTGCTTTGAGGAGCCGATCGAGCGGCAAGGAACTCACAACGCCCCGCCTCGTGGCCCATCACCTCCAGGCCTGGTCGACCCTCCATCGCATGAACGCCAGCTCCGGGACCGCGAGCAGCGTCGGATACGATTCGACCGTCCGTGCGGCGTTGCGATAGGCGCGACCCCGGTACGGATTCGCATCGCCCAATTCGAGCAAGTTGGCCGATTCCCGGAACAGGCGGGCGCTTTCGGCGTTCTCGATGTCGGGCGTCCTCGGTTGAGACACCTTAGATGCCGAACGGATAGGTGTCGGGGGCCCCATGCGGACGAGGGGAGGCAATCGGAGTCACCGCCGTACTTTCCGTGAACCAGACGTATTCATCGAATTGGCGGGGAAGGACCGCTTCGAAATAGTGGCTCTGCAATTCGATGTCCGGGCGGTATATGACTCCGATCGCTCGTTCCAGCCGCGGGGGAGACAGCTCGGCCGAGACGGCGTGGGCGGACCCGATTCCGAGTGGAAGGAGGAAGGCCGGCATGTCGGCTTCACGGCAGAGACGTTCGTAACTCTCGGGATGGGCGGGTCGAACGTCGAGACGCTGCATGGGCGCGTTCCAGTGGCTTGCCGCGGCCACCGTCCCGCGGTCCGTGCCGAAGCCAAGATGGTAGCTCCGTTCACTGAAAGTGCCACGGCAGAGCTGGCCGAGATTGTGCTCGCCGTGGGCATGCATTTCGGTGGCCGACGCATCGCCGATATGTGAATTGTGCGCCCACACCACCGCACGCGCTTCGGGGCCGTGGAACCTCAGGAGGTTCAGCAGCGTATCGAACATGTGCTCGTCGCGCAGATTCCAGGACGGGACAGCGCCGTAGTACATGACCCGGTAATACCGCTCGGCGTTTGCCACGAGCCGGGCGTTCTGGGCGGCATCGAAGAAGCGCTCGCCGTCGTGGTCGAGATAGTCCTCCTGGTTGGCCAAGAGATCGCGTAGCATGGCCACGACCGCGGATTCGCAGGCGGCGTACCCGCTTTCGATCGCATGATGCCCATACTCCGACGGTTCGTCGCGCCAGGGGAGGAGGCAGCTGTAGCGCTCCCGCGCAATCTTGGCAAACGATGGGTCCACGTGGTCCAGATAGCGAAGCACGGCGTCGATCGAACGGTGGAGGCTATACAGGTCGAGCCCGAAGAACCCGACGCGTGTTGTCGGGTCCGCGAGGCCAGCATTCCAGGTCCGGAGCCATTCTGCGAAGTCGGCCACGTCGCGATTTCGCCACATCCAGGTCGGAAAGCGGGCGAACGGCGGCTCGCCCTCCGGAAGCCTGTTTGCCAGCTTCACGTGGTGGTCGATCCATCGCGCGTCCGGCCAGTCGGCTTCGACCGCAACGAAGCTGAATCCGCGCCGCTCGATGAGCTCCCGGGTTATTCGGGCGCGCATGCGGTAGAACTCCGAGGTGCCGTGGCTTGCCTCGCCGATGAGCACCACTTTCGCGCCGCCGATGCGGTCGAGCAGGGGCCCAAGTTCGGCATCCTCGATCGAGGAGATCGGTTCCGCCACTTTCCTGATGAGCCGGCCGATCAAGCGAGGGGGGCTCGCCGCCACGCCAGAACGCAATTCGTTCATCTATGGACCGGAGGTGAGGCCGCGCCCTGGAAGGACGCGGCCAACCAGTTTGACGCGAGACCGGCCACCTGATCCAGCGCGCCGACCTCTTCGAACAGGTGCCCCGCGCCGGGAATGACCACCAGCCGCTTTGCGCACCGAAGTTGCCCGAGCGCGCGCCGGTTAACCTCCAACACGGCCGAGTCGTAGGAACCGACGATTAGG